>JAAKFE010000099.1 GCA_011065175.1 Candidatus Anoxychlamydiales bacterium | reverse complement strand
TTCCAAGGCCTATAATTTAAGAATATTGAGTAAATTAAAAGTCAATATTTACAGCAAATTCGAAACCATTAAAAGATAAGTCTCCTCGACTTACTGTATCATTTGCTGTTGGATCAGTATCGAAAAATCTTCTTATTTGATTTTGATTCCACCAGTGATGGAATTCGTAGCCAACTTTTACAGATGCTAGATATTGATCATGATCAAAAGTTCTTGTCCAGCAAAGCCCAACTCCTAGTTCAGCATTTGGTTGAACAGAATAGAAACTATCTTCAACGTCATAACTATGAGCTGTTGGCGCTGATCCAATAGTTGTCCAATTTGCATGTTGGGAGATATCAAATTTCCCAAAAAGTAAAGACACTAATGCTTTAGCATAGATATTCCAGTTTTTGCTTATGATAAATTGAGAATTATATGCCCCAAGGAGACCAACTCCCCAATAATCATTTTTTGCAATAGCTCTTGCACTTAAATCAGTTGAAAATTCTGAGATTAAAGAATATCTATAGACCATATCTTGATCAATCCATGCTGTTCTAACACCGAATCTTGGTGAACTAACATAATATCTACTCACATGATATGGTTTAGAGCAGCTAATATCAAAAGAATTAAAATCTCCTGACCATTTAGTTGAAGCGTCTTTTAAGCTAAAAGTAACCCCGCCTTGTGGAACGATTGCTGGTAAAAATAAAGGAAGAAAATCTCCCGCTCCATTAATTGTAGCATTTGCTGTAGCTTTTATTTTAATATATGTCCAGCTTGCTTCTATTTGATATTTATCAAAAGTGCTATTAGATCCAAAGCCTATTCTAAAACCAGGTCTCCAATCCCATTCTTGAGAACCTGAAGAAAAGCTTTCAACTTTTCCAACAAGTATTGGGAAAATCCAAGGATTAGCCGCTGTAGTATGATTAGAAATAGCATATTCTAGACCTTCTTCAGAAGGTTTCATCCATAAGAATTCACCATAGACATTAAACCCTCTAGGGCAGCTAAGGCCATTGTCTTTTGGATAAGCAAATGCGAAAGGACCAGGAGTGGCCTCGTCGCAGCAAACATCTTTAGGTGCGCAAGGATCCTTAGGTATCGCAATAGCCGATGTAGCAAATAGAATTGCAGCTACTGAGAAAAGAGCCTTGTATAAAAAATTATTTTTTTTCATTTACGGTATCTCCGTTTTTTTGTGTCATTCTATGTATTATTAATAACAAATTTTTGAGAAAATAGGAATTTTTTTTTTAATGATAACTGTTTGATTAAAATAAAGATCGGTGTTTTGATAGATAAATTTTAGATAAATAGACTAATAAAAAAGGCCTTGGAATTTTTCCAAGGCCTTTAAGAAATTTGCAATCTATAAGGATCAAATTAGAACTCTAAATGAAGTCCAAACATAAATCCATTGAAAGATAGATCTCCACGACTTACAGTGTCATTTGCTGTAGGATCAGTATCGAAGAATCTTCTAGATTGGTTTTGATCCCACCACTGATGGAATTCATAACCAACTTTTACAGATATTTGATATTGATTTTTGTGGTAGAATTTACTCCAGTTAATGCCTAAACCTAACTCAGCGTTTGGTTGAACACTATAGAAGCTATCTTCAGTTTTATATTCTTGTATTGAGACAGTGTTTTCAGCTTGTTGAGATATATCAAATTTACCGAAAAGTAAAGCAAATGCTGCTTTTCCATAGATTGACCATCCTGAACCTAGTAAGAATTGACCTTCATAACCACCTCTAAGACCTACGCCCCAAAAGTCATTTTTTAGCCAAACATTTTGTTCAACATGTGTAAAATATCTAACATGATAGTCTTGATCTATCCATCCAGCTCTAACACCGAACATTGGATTAGAGATGTAGTATCTAGATACATGATATGGTTTTCCAATCATGATATCCATTGTACTATAGTCTCCAGACCATCTAGCAGAAGCATTTGGTATTTGAGTATGGGTTACTCCCTGAGGAGGAAGCCATAAAGGTAAAAGCTGACCTGTTCCGCCATTTGATAGCTCTGAATCTGCTTTTATTTTAATATAAGTCCAATCAACTTGAACATTCCAAGCATCATGCATAGCATAAAATCCAAATCCTACTCTGAAACCAGGTCTCCAGTCCCATTCATTAGAGTCAGCTGAAAATCCTTTTATTTTTCCAACAGTTAATGGAAATGCAGCGGATGTATCACTAGCATCTTGTTCCATCGCATACTCAAGGCCTTCTTCAGTAGGTTTCATCCATAAGAATTCACCATGCATGTAGAAATCTCTTGGGCAAGATAGGCCAACATCTTTTGGATAAGAAAATGCGAAAGGACCAGGAGCTGGTTCTTCGCAGCAAGCATCTTTAGGTGCACAAGGATCTCCAGGTATCGCAATAGCAGATGAAGCAAATAGAATTGCAGCTACTGAGAAAAGAACCTTGTTTAAAAAATTATTTTTTTTCATTTACAAATCTCCGAAGTTTTGTGTCTTCTAATTAACATATAACAAAATTTTTAAAAAAAAGAAAAGTTTTTTTTAAAAAGTTTAAAAAATTAAATTTTTTAATAATAATTTTTATA
This sequence comes from Candidatus Anoxychlamydiales bacterium, assembly GCA_011065175.1. Taxonomy (GTDB): domain Bacteria; phylum Chlamydiota; class Chlamydiia; order Chlamydiales; family SM23-39; genus JAAKFX01. The sequence goes on along the minus strand of JAAKFE010000099.1, from coordinate 1,660 downwards.
GATAAATAGACTAATAAAAAAAGGGCCTTGGAAAATTCCAAGGCCTTTAAGAAATTTGCAATCTAAATGATCAAATTAGAACTCAACATGAAGTCCGAACATGAAACCATTGAAAGATAGATCTCCACGACTTACAGTGTCATTTGCTGTAGGATCAAGATCGAAGAATCTTCTAGATTGGTTTTGATCCCACCACTGATGGAATTCATAACCAATTTTTACAGATACTTGATATTGATTTTTGTGGTAGAATTTACTCCAGCTAATTCCTAAACCTAACTCAGCGTTTGGTTGAACAGTATAGAAGCTATCTTCTAGTTTATATTCAGCTAAGTTAGAAGCAACAGCAGCATTTTCAGATTGTTGAGATATATCAAATTTACCGAAAAGCAAAGCAAATGCAGCTTTTCCATAGATATACCATCCAGAACCTAGTAAGAATTGTCCTTCATAACCACCTCTAAGACCTACGCCCCAGAAATCATTTTTAAGCCAAACACTATTTTCCTGATATCCTGTGAAATATCTGATATGATAATCTTGATCTATCCATCCAGCTCTAACACCGAACATTGGATTAGAAATATAATATCTAGATACATGATATGGTTTTCCAATCATGATATCCATTGTACTATAGTCTCCAGACCATCTAGCAGAAGCATCTGACATTGCAAGTGCTGTACCTTGTGGTGGATACCATAATGGTAGAAGATTTCCTGTTCCACCGTTTGATAATTCTGAATCAGCTTTTATTTTAATATATGTCCAATCAGCTTGAATATTCCAAGCATCATGCATAGCATAGAATCCAAAGCCTACTCTAAAGCCTGGTCTCCAGTCCCACTCGTTAGAGTCAGCTGAAAATCCTTTAACTTTTCCTACTTGTAAAGGAAACTGATTAGCAGTAGATGCATCTTGATCCATTGCATACTCAAGGCCTTCTTCAGTAGGTTTCATCCATAAGAACTCACCATGAATGTAGAAGTCTCTTGGGCAAGATAGACCAACATCTTTGGGATAAGAAAATGCGAAAGGACCAGGAGCTGGTTCTTCGCAGCAAACATCTTTAGGAGCACATGGGTCTTTAGGTATCGCAAAAGCAGAAGAAGCAAAAAGTACCGCTGCTAATGAGAAAAGAACCTTGCTCAAAAGGTTTTTTTTATTCATATATGTTTTCTCCAAATTTATTTGGTTTTGTTGTTTAAAATCTAAATTAACTTTTTATCAATCTATTGCATTTCTTAATCTTATAACATAACATTAAAGATATTTTTTCAAGTTTTTATTAAAAATTTTGAAAAATATTAGAAATATTTGAAGGTTTTATCTTAAAAATCCTTAGATATTTAAGGAAATTTTTACCTTATTTTTTAGAAAAAAATATTATTTAATAAAAAAAGTTGCTCTAAAAGTTTATAATTCGGTATAGTAAGAGGACTTTTTGAAGAGATCTTCAATAAAATAGCCTCGAGCTGTTTATATGTTTTTTGACAGTGGAAAAGAAAGGATGACAAATAAGCTTTGCTTGTGCAGATAGTTTTTTAAGCTATTTGCTTCAAGTTAATTTTTTTATACTGAGAATTTGATCTTGGTTCAGATTGAATGCTGACGGCGTGGATGAGGCATGCAAGTCGAACGAATGTATAGATTTCGGTCT
>JAAKFE010000098.1 GCA_011065175.1 Candidatus Anoxychlamydiales bacterium | reverse complement strand
TTGTGACTTTTAGATACTAAATCTGCTAAACAAATCATTTCAACTTGACTCATAACTTCTCCATTTTTGTAAAAGCAATTATAAATTGTTTTTGAAAATTATTCCAGTTCTAAACAGTCCCAATTTCTAAAAAAAGAGCCTATTTTTAAGGCTCTTTTTTTTATGCTCTTTTCTTTTGAAGCTTCATCCTTTCAATCTTCAGCTCATCAATCTCTTTTTGTAACCTCACAACTATCTTTCTATTATCCTCTGCTAATCTCCAATTCTTTTTAGCAGCCTGAAGCTCTCCTTCAATAAATTGAAGCCTTTGTGCTTGATTAGCCTGCTTTATAGCTTTAGCTTCATAACCTCTTTTCATCTCTTCTAGTTCATTAATCTTTTTATCAATCTCCTCTATGGAATTATACTGGAAACTTTTAGATCCCCCTTGATTTAATACACTTGAATTTGATCTATTTTTAGCTGCATAACCTTTATTTACAGATAATACGCTTATTGATAAAACCCCTATAAAAATCAATAAATACAAATATTTAAAAAATCTCAAAATTTTGATATTTCGCATAAAAGAATTCCTTTTAAACTTATTTCTTTAACTTCACGGTATTTTATTTAAGAAAATTTAACAATTTTTTTCTAGAAAGAAGAGATCGTTTCATCTAAAATGATTAACTTATGAAAAGCTTATATAAATATTTCATTTTATCTTTGTTTTTAGTCATCTTTAGTAAAGGGTTTTCAGAAGATAATCTATTTAAGCAAAGACTAAAAGAGGCAAAAAAAGGTGATTTTGTAGTATTTGAGTATAACAAACTCTACTCTACTATATCTGTTTTTGAAATAGATAAGGAAGATAGCAAAGTCATCTTAGAGGAACTTACAATACCAAAAAGTAGCTTTGATAAAAAAATGAGTTTTAGAAAATGGATAGAGAAAAAAGCGAAAGATCATACTTCTTGGACTATGTATGAAATCGATTTAAGCGAAAATAAAATTATCGATGCATATTCGGTGTCGAGAAACTGTTTTATAGATTTAAATAATCAAGTAAGCATTGTTACAAAACTCTTAAGTTTAGATCTAAATAAATTAAATGATCTTGATAGAAAAAAAATAGGGCCCCCTCCAATACAAGGAGAAGCCGATAGAAGAGCTTTTTGGCAGCCCATGAAGTATATTGATGGCGAAAGGCTAAAAAGAGCTAAATTCGATGTTTATAGATCAATTTGGCCGGATGATTCAAGCGAACTATCATTGAAAAGATTTGATATTTATTTTGATGATAATTTTGTTTTTCCATTTTTTATTGAAATAAATAATGGCCATATGAGTTATATGCTTAAAGGAGTAGATTCAGGAAGAGATTTAAAATCATCTATTAGTTTTTTTCCAAAAAGAGAAGCTGAAATAACAGAGCTAAAAAAGGAAGATGATAATTTTTTAAAAATTTTCATTAAAAATGCTAATTACTATAAAAATTTTAATCTTTTTGCAATAGACACAACAAGGCAAGATAAAATAATTCATCCAATAGAATTTGAAATGGGAAAGGAAAAAGATTTAGTTTCTTTAAATGTAGATTTAAAAAATCTTGATAAAATCTTTGAAAAAAATCATAAATATAGATTTGTTGCAGCTCCATATTTTAGAGAAAATGTCTACATTGAAAGCAAGGATTTATTTGTTTGGAGATGACCAATTCTATTTAATTTCAATAAGATAATTTTTTTATTTTAAAATTTTTTCAAAAAACAAGAAGTTATGAACAAAACTTACATAACTTATTGAAACTAAAAAAAATACATTTTAAACAGGCGTTTTTACCTTTGCCTAAGAAACTGACTTCAAGCCACTTAACCAGTCTTTACAAAATCTTTAAATGATTTTCTTTGTAAACTAAAAAAAAACCTTATAATCTAAAAAGACATTCAGTTGTTAACAAATTTTCCGCAGTTTATCTTTTCATTGATAATATTATTATAGATGAAGTAAAATCATAACAATTTGAAAATCGTAAAAACATGTTAAAGAGCAAAACGTATAGTTTATATAGATGCAAAAAGGTGCTTCGACACATTTACCCAAGATATAAACGTAAAAGAAAACATCTATCAGACATTCAAAAAAAGCGTTTTGAAAATATTTTAACATCGCTTCAAACATCGATTAATAAAAAAAACAAAAAAGCAGCTGATAGAGCTGCAAAGAATTTAGAAAACTTAGCTATTCAGTATCTTAAAAAATCTGCATTAGAACAAGTTTTTGATATTTTTATAGCCCTTGTTTTTGCAATTGTAGTTGCTATAGCAGTGAGACAAATGTGGTTTGAATTAATGACAATTCCAACAGGATCAATGAGACCTACTTTAAAAGAAAAAGATATCCTCCTTGTTTCAAAAACAGATTTTGGAATAAATGTACCTCTTCAAACTAAACATTTATATTTTGATCCAGATCTATTAAAAAGAGGATCTATTGTTATTTTCTCATCTAAAAATTTAGATATCGCTGATCAAAATATGCTTTATTTCTATATATTTCCTGGAAAAAAACAGATAGTTAAAAGACTTATTGGCAAGCCTGGTGATATCTTATATTTTTATGGGGGAAGAATATATGGAATCGATAAACATGGAAATGAAATAAAAGAATTAAATAGCAGCGAATATTTTAAAAATATTGAGCACATTCCTTTTATAAGATTTGATGGAAAAGTCCTAACTCCTCAGAATTTTTCTAAAGAGATTTATTCACCTGTAGTTTTCTATCAAATGAATGAACCTCTTGCAATGCTCAATATAAATCCTATGGGGCAAATAGAGTCAGAACTATTAACTGAGCATGCATCTGTTTTTACAAAAGATTCATCAATTAAAAATTACTATGACATTTGGGGTTTTAAAAATTTTGCAATGTCTAGAATTTTAACAAAAGAAGAAGTTGAAAAATATTCAAATGATTCTTTAGAAGATGTAGAAGAAGCTCAGCTCTATTTAGAATTAACACATCATCCATCTTTAAAAAACTCAAAAATAATCAGAGATGAATATGGAAGACTAAGACCTGCTCTAAATTATTCTACTTCTATCATTCCTCTTTTTGAAGATAGTTTAAAAAAGATATTCGATAGCATGTATACAGCTAGATTTTGTGTAAAAAATGGAGCTATTTATCGTTATGGTTCCAAGTTTAAAAAAGATATAACAATTGCCAAACTTGAAGATGTTACAAATGGCTGCTATGAAATTCAAAATGGAAAAGCATACTTTGTAAACTTTTTAGGTATGACAAAAAAATTAAAAAATGATCATCTTTTTAATCAATTTTCTATAGAAAGAACTAAAACTTTTTATAATCTAGGTATTGAGTTTGCTAATATTTTCAAACCCCATAAAAAAAATCAACTTCTCGTTCCTTCTAGATATGGTTATTTTAGAAATAATGATTTTTATTTAATGGGTCATGTTATATTCAAACAAGATGATCCTACTTTAGTAAGCTTTTTACAAAGAGAATATAAAAAACAACAATCAATGACAAATCAATATAAAGCTTTTGAAGATTTAGGCCCCCCTTTTGATACATACGATGGAAAATTTGATAAGAACATAATTCGAAAATTTGGAATAAAAATTCCTGAAAAAATGTATTTAGTTTTAGGTGATAATCATGCTATGAGTGCAGATAGTAGAGACTTTGGATTTGTCCCAGAAGATAACCTTAAAGGAGGCGTGAATTTTATCTTTTGGCCTCCATCTAGTAGATGGGGAGAAGCTTTTCAACCTCCTTTTGAAAAAATCACATTTCCAAAATTAATAATTTGGTCATCTGCTTTTGTAATTGTTGTAGTATCTACAATCATTATTCGAAGAAGAACTAAAAAACCTTTAAAATTTTAATTTTTTCTTTTGCTAGTTTTTTTTAATTTGATATTAAGATCAACTTATATTTGATAAATAATTTTTTATAAAATCATCTAAAAATTATTTTTCTTGGAAAATGTTGATAATAGTTTTTTGTCCATTTATATCAAAACTATCCCCTTCACATTTTTCAAACTTCACTAGAGTTGCTAATATTTCATGATCAATATATTTTTTATGGTTTTCATAGCTTTTTTTCAAAACATCTGTAGTATCAAAAATGACATGGATTCTATCTGTTACATCAAAATCTTTCTCTTTTCTAAGTAGATTTATTTTATTAACAATTTCTCTAGCGATAGCTTCTTCTTTTAAATCTTCAGTAATGGTTGTATCTAGAGCTACAACAAT
>JAAKFE010000097.1 GCA_011065175.1 Candidatus Anoxychlamydiales bacterium | reverse complement strand
CTTTTTTCGAAACTTGCATTTTTGTAAACTTCCTATTCTAAAGAGTATGTGGATTTTCTGAAAAATGCAATTTGCAAAAAAATCTCCGATTTTTATGATAAAAGCGCAGCTCGCAACAGCCCCTATAATCGAATTGCGCTAAAGACTCAGCTCCAATCTCATCTCGTAAATGATTAGCATCGATTCTATATGGATCAATTCCACTTGATTCGTGAAGACAGTCGAGATTTTCTGTAATGATTTGAATGTTTTTGAAACCTGCGAGCTCTTTTAAAGCAAATGGAAATATGATCTAATGGACAATCAAGAGCCCCTCTATCCGTTGATTCACTGTGAAGACTTAAGCGTTGCAAAGAATCCTGGATCTATCATTTCATCAGCACAAGACCTTCTAAAATGGAATCAAGCTCTTCACAAAACACGATTAATTCTTCCCGATCCGCTTTATAGAGGTTTTATTAATCATTTAACCAATTTTGTATGATCGTTATAGCTTTTTTTATAGCTTCATCAGAAAAAATAATGGATAAATGATATGTTCCTGGGAAAATTTCATGTACTTCATCTTCTAATCTAGCCTTTTCAGGTAATTGACCGCATTCTGAAGGAAACAACCAATCATTATTGTCTGGAGCTAATGTATGAACTCTTACTTCATTAAGTTTTTGTTGAAGAGTTAAATTACTGCGATATTCTTGAAATTTTTCATAATTATTATTAATAGAGTCTTTTTGGTCTCCACACATTAGATCATCATAGTCTTTATAAGGTTTATAAAATAAACGACTAGCAAAAGTAATGATTTGGGAAATTTTAATTTTTGGATCTAAAATAGGATTTGAAACTATAAAATCAAAAGCTCTAATGCCTCCAAGAGAATGTCCAATTAGAGTAAAATAGATTTCTTCATAACCTGCGTTAAAAAGTATTTGAGCTATTTCATTTATTCTTTCTTCTAAAGCATATGTTGGAATAGGATCTTCTGGAGAATAACAATCTTTTACTGAAAAAACATTAATATCCATATCTTCTTGATTTAATGTTTTTTGTAATTGTTTAAGAAAATAATAATATTGAGCTTCATTTCCTCCTTGGCCTGGAATTATTAAAATTATTTTAGCTATTTTATTTTTGGTAGAAGAAATATTTTCTGGGTTAAGATTATATTTATTAGGCTCCATATAATGTTGTAATTGATAATAAGTAGTATAGAGTAAATTTATATTTTCATAAGAAAGAAGAGAGAATAAAAATTTACAACAGGTAAGTATGTCTGTTTTTTTCTCTTGAGTTTGTTTAGAAAGATTTTGATTTATTAAAAGTGATTCATTTGAAAATGCTGTAGAAGAAAATAATATAGATAAACTTAAGAAAAATTTTATTAAAACTTTCATAATTTAGGCTACTTTTAAAATTAAAATTTGATAAATTATGTTAAGTTTTTAATTTTCTGACAAGCTTAAAAAAAAAGATTCAGAAGCATTTCATTAATTTTTTTTGTTTTTTGAAAAATAAACTTTTATTAATTTTTATGAAAATTAAAATGATGGGGACGATTGGACGCATTCAGAACTTTTTCTTTTGAAAATTTTAATTTTTCCTTATTTGCTACTGTATTCGCAGAACCAAGTAGCGATGCTCTTCTTTTTCATCCTTCCTTTAGCAATTTTAAAAACCATATCAGCTAAGAGACCACTATCCACTTTTATTTCAATACCATTCATTAGAAAAAACATTAAAGCAACAGCAAGTGCTGTACGTTTATTACCATCTATAAAAGGATGGTTCTGACATATATGATAGAGATAGGCCGATCCCATTTCAAATAAATCTTTATGCAAATATTGACCAGAAAAAGAAGCCCATGGCTGTGCAAGAGCCGATATAAGCAATTCTTTATCTCGAACTCCAAAAGCACCTCCATAATGCTGAATTTCATCTTTATGAATCTCTAACACCTCTCTCAAAGTAAGTAAGAAAATAGTCATTTATGTTTCACTCCACTACCAAATTAATCTTCAGCCAAACGTTTCAGAGCTTTTCCATGCTTTGAATGTATTTTGGCAAGATTTTTCTTAAAAAGTTTCTTTCTTGCAGAACTACGCTGTGGTGTAATAATAAGCGATTCACCATCTGGAGTAGAAATTTCCAATGGTGTCGTAGGATCAATTTTTAATAGATCCATAATAGCGCGATCAATGATAATAGCATAGCTATTACCATGCTTAGTTAAATGCTTTGTAAGCGACGGCATGATCATCTCCTGTAATTACTTTATATCTACATTGTATCATCAAGCCGCTTTTTTATCAATAAAATCAAAAATTCAATATGACCAAGTAAAAATATGAAATATTACTATCTATTTATAAACTATGTAATATCAACGACTTGCTGACATAAAAGATAAAATCAAAATGATGGGGGCGGTTGGATTTGAACCAACGTACTCCGAAGAGGAGGGATTGTCAATCCCTTGTTATTATAGGCAAACATTCTAATTATAAATGAGATAAAAAATCACAATAAAAAAATGGCACACTTTCGGCAAACTTGCATTAATCTTCAAGAAAATTTTCACGACTTTCATCAAGACAAAATTTTCCGAATACATTTGTTTTAGTAGGAGTTGGGTCACTGCTTTTGCCATTAGCCTCTATCGTTATACTATATATTTGCACTTTAAACATAATTTTACTTCCCTCATTCACCAAAATCAAACGCTTTGGCAACAAATATTCACGAGGTTCGCAAGGTTTATCTAAAATGTTTATAATATCTTTAATTTCTAAAGGAGTCTTTATTAGTTCACTATAAAGACAGCCTAGAAATTGCTTCCATGTTTTCAAAGAATCTAACACTCGAAAATCGCATTGAATGCTTTTAAAAATAAGCTTCAATTCGTTTCTTAACTTTTTAGTAGATAGCTGTTCTGCAATATAAGCTGAAGTGCTTTGTATTGACTCAGGTATTGAAAACTGTTTATAAAGCTCCTTAAAAAAATCTGAGACTTTTTTATCAATGACCCTTCCCTCAAGTTTTGCATGTTGAGTCCAATTACGATAGAATGAAACAGCGGGAAATGATTTCTTAAGTCTATCTGCTTCAACCCATTTATAAGCATAGGAAATAATCTGTACACAATCATCTGTATTCATTTTGCTGAAATCTAAAATTTCTTTGACTCTTTTTTTTATTCTTTCTGCCATTAAAATTTGAAGATTGTCCATACTTTTATCCTCTTTCTTCCTTTAGAACTGTGCCATCCAAGAATTTAAACTTTAATTTTTCGAAAAGCTTTTAGCTTGTTATTTATAGAAGAATGGGGGCGGTTGGATTTGAACCAACGTACTCCGAAGAGGAGGGATTTACAGTCCCTTGCAATTGACCGCTATGCGACGCCCCCGAAAAGGTATGCTGGCGAAAGGACTTGAACCCTCAACCGTCCGATTACAAGTCGGGCGCTCTACCAATTGAGCTACACCAGCATGAAAAAAGCAAAAATATTTATAACAAAATTTTAGCTTTGTTACAAGAATTATTAACTTTTTTGAACCTGAGCTATATTTAATGAGATATTTTGGTCAGGATTTTCATTGATAGTAGCTTTTATTTCTTTGGGCGAATCAGATGGTGTATTTTCTACTCTTTGATCATCAAGAGCATCATTTGTATTCACTTGAGAAATTTGTCTTTGAAAAAAAGATGCTATGTTAGAAGTTGTTTTTGGAGTTTCAATTTTTGTAGCCATAAATTTTTTGCCGATCATCTTTCTTTCGCAGCATTTTTTAAATTTTTTTTCAGATCCACAAACGCAAGGATCATTTCTACCTGTTTTTTTCATTTTACGGTCCTATAAACTTAAGATTTTCTAAATATAATAACATATATTTTATAAAAAGTCTAATGTTTTATATTGAAACAGTTTGAAAAAGAAGCTAAAATCTAATAAATAAAAATTTTTATTTAAAAAAATGATTATAAATACAGTAAAATTTTCACATCCTTTTATTGGCAAAGGCAAGAAAATTGAGAGTATGACAAGAAAAGCTATATTTGATTTCTCAATGCTAGAAAATGTAAATAGTTTAGCTGTAGCGTTGAGTGGCGGTAAAGACTCTATTTGTCTACTTTTTATGCTAAAAGCTATTTTAAAAAATGGATTTAACAAAGTTAACTTATCAGCCATCCATATAGATGGAGATTTTTCATGTGGAGCATCTTTTGAAAAAAAGTTTTTAAAAAACTTGTGTGATGAAATGGGTATAAAAATTTATTTTAAAGAACAAAAAAACATTTTTAATAAAAACTTTAATTGCTATACCTGCTCAAGAAAAAGAAGAAGATTAATTTTTGATATCGCTAAAGAAAATGATATTGATACTATCGCTTTTGGACATCATAGAGATGATAACATTGAAACACTTTTATTAAATCTTTTTCATATCGGCGATTTTGAAGCAATGCTACCTAAGATAAAATTTCAAAAGTTTGAGAAGACAATTATAAGACCTCTAATTTATGTCTCTGAAAAAGATATTATTACATTTG
>JAAKFE010000096.1 GCA_011065175.1 Candidatus Anoxychlamydiales bacterium | reverse complement strand
TGACTTTTAGATACTAAATCTGCTAAACAAATCATTTCAACTTGACTCATAACTTCTCCATTTTTGTAAAAGCAATTATAAATTGTTTTTGAAAATTATTCCAGTTCTAAACAGTCCCATTTTCTAAGACAAGCTTTATGATATGTTTTTGGAATTACCTCAGCTCCAACTGAAGCGGTTTTTTTACAACAAGCCGTCTGCAATAAAGACTCTCTATTGCTCTCATTCCCATAACATATCAGACATTGATCTGGTAATATTCCTTCATGCTTTTTAATAATAGGCATTACTTTTAAATATTTTATTTTTTTAGTTACATTATGAAAAAAAATGCTCGAAGCCGGACTCGAACCGGCACGGGATTGCTCCCAAGGGATTTTAAGTCTTCCGATCATAAATCTTAACTAAAATCAACAACTCTTAAATAATTAGAATGCAATTATTTATAGAAAATTTATTTTAGTTTTGAATAGCCATTTATTGTTGTTTTTTCTAAATTAGTGTCCCTTTTTTGTCCCTTTTCTAAATTTTTTACTAGGCACCATCTCTAGTAGATTTTCTCATTTGTCATATAATTTTTTATTGAATAAATCAATTAACTTTTCAATATAATACCCGGTTTCATTAGGCTCATCATTATCATTCAAGCCTCTTAAAATAAATATATTGCCAAGTTCTTCTAAGATATTTTTTACATCATTTTTATTAATTTTCAAAACAATATCATTTTTTATTTTTGATGATTTTTCAAAATCAATTGAGTTATGTAATATTTCTATCAATTTTTTGTTTAATATCTAATCCCCTCAAAGCTTTATTTTCAAAACTCCTCTCAAAGGATTGAACGGTTGGCATTTCAGAAATTATACCTCTGTCTAATCCATTCAAAACTTTGTCAAATATAAACCTTCCTCCGCAGACAATAGATGCCACATGACATGAACTTGTAGTATGTCTCGATAATTGTAATAAATGAGGATTCGAATAATCAAAAGGAGCGATTTTATGAGCAGTATAATCAACAAACTGGGCATAATGAACCGAAAAAGGCTTATTCTTTATCATTTCCTAAGTTCTAGTTTGCATTTCCCACTTTTCATAATACCCAAATTGCCTTGCTATTCCCATAACAAGCTCTACTCCAAATTTTATTATCCCTTGTATCATAGCATTATCGATGTTTTGCATATTTTCAAGGAGGCAATCATCGGATTTCTTTTTTCGAGAAGGATCTAAAAAGATATGATTGAAAAAAAATCATAGAAGTTATTAAATTACTCTCAATATTATTTTTTTTAAGTATATTCGAGCTAATTTAGGAAAATTAAAAATATTCCAAGATCCGTACATTAAATTCATATTCCCCTGTGGCTCGCCACGGGAATATGCAAGTTTAAAGCAGTGATGAATCTCTAGTGTATGAAAAAAAATATGCTTTAATTTATTAAGAAATGCCAATGGTTCCTATTTTTTCTGTTGATTACTTTAAGAATGCTAACTTTACGTTAGAAAGTGAGTTAGATAAAGTTTCTTCGAGAAAAAAATCTAAAACTAATTTTATTAGATTATTGCTCAAAAAGAAATTATCCTTAATAGTTATTAGTTGTTTTGTAGGCATATTAATTATTTATCAGGTTTATCATTTAATAGAGTTCTCATCACATAGAAAAAAAATTACTCATGTAAAGAATATACATCCAGATTTTGTAGGAAGAAAAAATTATTTAAATAAAATAGCCTCTGCCTGTTTCAAAAATAAAAATGAGCAAAAAATTCCTATTATTGGGTTATGGGGTGAAGGAGGAATTGGGAAAAGTGAGTTAGCTATCGCATTTTCCAATTTATATAAAAAACATTTTTCTCTTATCTGGTGGATTGAAAGTGACAATCAAGAATCTTATCATCAAAGCTATCGAGAGCTTGCTAGGCAATTAAACATTCCATTTGGAAAGAAAGAGTTAAACCAAATCATACGTAGTAGGGTCCATCATTATTTAGAAAATGAGGTATTTCAAAAACCGTGGTTACTGATTTTTGATAATGTTGATAGTTGTATAGATTTTCCTCAAAGAGGTTATGGGGCCATAATGATTACTTCAAGAAATCAAGAATTTGTGAGGCCATTTTATTCCATGCACATAAAACCTTTTTTAAAGGAAGAAGCTTCCGAGCTTTTTAATAAAATTACAGGAAAGACTTTAGAAGAAAGTTCATTAATTGCAAATCAACTAGATTATATCCCATTTGCTTTAAATCAAGCAGCCCACTATATTGCAAAAAATTCAAGTAATTCTAATGAAACTTATATAAATATTTTTTCTCGATATAAACATAGCATGTTAGAAAACATGCCAAAAGACTTTAGATATAAATATACAAATCTCTTCACTTCTTGGAAAGTTACTTCTGATTATTTATCAAAAGAGTTTCCTGAGGCTCTTGAATGGCTATATTTTTGTTCTTACCTATGTCCCGATTCTGTTCCTAGAGAGTGGATCGAAAAATGGATAAGATTATGTCAAAAAGAAAGTGATGAAATAGAGATAAAAATCAAGGCAAGTAAGATATTATCAATTTTAATTGATCATTCGCTTGTTCGTTACGATCTAAAAAAAGAAATGATTTCAATACATCGTTTAAGACAAGAAATTTTAAGAAACGATATAGACTTTCCTTCTAAAGTAAAACAAAAGGGGATTATATTCCTGGGGAATGAAGTAGAAGAATTTAAAAGATTAAAAGGATATGAAGGAATCGAAATAATAGAGAAACAATCAAAGATATGGGACAAGTTACATATCTGGAATATAAATGCTGCTTATTTTTTGAAGTATCTTGGGAATGAATTTCAATGTGAAGAAGTTGCTGAAATATATGATGTGATAGGAAATTGGAGACATATTAAAGCTGATTTCAATGATGTAGTGAAATTTCGTAAACTATCTCTAAAAGCAAGAAAATTTCTTGGTGAAGATCATGATAAAGTACTTTACTCGAAAAATAATTTAGCATGGGCTTTGTGTAAAATAGGGGAATATAAAAGTGCTGAATCTTTATTTAAAGATGTATTAGAAAAAAAAACACTCTTATCTGGGGAAGAAAATGGGATTGCAGCTTCTTCACTACAAGGCTTATGTTGGTGTGCAGAGAGACAAGGTTTATTTAAAAAAGCTATAAAGCTTGGAGAAAGATCATTAAAAATTCGAGAAAATATCTTTAATGGATCTAAAGCTGAAATAGCAGCCTCGCTCGATCTTTTATCTTGGGTTTTAGAAAGATCTGGAAAATATGTTGAATCTAAGGAGTATGCTGAACAAGCTTTAGCAATTAGGGAATCTATTTTTGGAAGAAAACACACAAGTGTGGCTTCTTCTAAGCATCATTTAGCATGGGCTTTACAGAGTTTAGGTGAATATGACAGGTCTGAACAAATCCATAAAGAAGCATTAGAAATTAGAATGAAAATTTTTGGAGAAATCCATCCTGCTACAGCTAATTCTTTTCATTATTTAGCTTGGGTTTTGGGAGAAAAAGGCAAATATGACTTAGCAGAACAATATTATAAAAAAGTAATAGAAATTAGAGAAATATTATTAGGAAAAAATCATCCTGCAACTAGAAGAACTGATACTGATTTAGCTTGGGTATTAACTCGTCAAGGTAGATATGAAGAAGCAAAACGTCTTTATGAGCAGGTGATTTCTATTGAGAATTCTCAAGAAGAGAAGATATATATTGAAATAGCAAATGCGATGTATGGGTTATCACGTGTTTTAGAAAAAGAAGGGAAATACGAAGAAGCAAAAAAACTTCATGAACAAGAATTAGAAATTAGAAAAAAGTATCTAGGAAACAACTATCCAAATACAACTTACTTTCTTTCTTCTGGGCATAATTTGCCTATTATTTTATCAAAGCAAGGAAAATATGAAGAAGCAAAAAAACTTCATGAAAAAATTCTAAAAATAAGAATTAATGTTCTTGGTGAAGAGCATCCCAGAGTTTTTACTTCTAAGTACCACTTAGCTTGGACTTTAGCACAAATGGGAAAATACGAAGAAGCAAAAATGCTATTAGAACAAGTGATAATTTCGAGAAAAAAAATTTTCGGAGAAGAGCATCCATATGTAGCAACTGCTATAAATGAACTCGGTTGTGTGTTAGCTAAACAAGGTCAGTATAAGAAAGCCAGATCATTGCATGAAAAAGCCTTAAGAATTAGAAAAAAGGTATTTGAGCGCAATCATCCTTATATATCCACTTCTATGAATGATTTAGCTTGGATATTAGCTAGAGAAGGTCGATATAGGAAATCCAGGTCATTATATGAAAAAGTCCTAGAAATACGCAAAAAAATATTTGGAAAAGATCATTTTTATGTTGCAACCTCTATGAATGATTTAGCTTGGGTATTAGCTAGACAAGGTCATTATAACAAAGCCAGATCTTTGCTAGAAGAAGCCATAAAAATCCGAAAAAGAGTGCTTAGTCAAGATCATCCTGATGTTGTAACCTCTATGAGTGATTTAGCTTGGGTATTAGCTAGACAAGG
>JAAKFE010000095.1 GCA_011065175.1 Candidatus Anoxychlamydiales bacterium | reverse complement strand
ATAAATATAAAGTTCCTCAAGTCTCTTGGCATTTTCAAATTAAAGATGAGATATTTGATGAAGATGTCAGATCCGATGTTTTAAAAGATCTATATGTGAAAGCTCTTTTAGAAAAATTAGCACCAACTATATTTTCAGCTATGGAAGCTGGACTTTATCCATCTATAACATCAGATACTTTTAATATAAAAATAGATATTTTTGGCTACTCTGAAAAAGCTTCTTTTCTTTTAGAAGAGATTTTAAAAGCTATAAATAATTTACAGATTTCAAAAGATCAATTTGATATTTACTATAGCTCTTTATATAAAGATTATGAAAACGCTCAAAAATTACTTCCTGTATTTCAAGCAAAAAACTACCTTCAAAGCATTTTATCTCCAAGTAGTTTTACTAACTTAGAGAAGCTAGATAGCTTAAAAAGAATTCAATTTAGAGATTTTTTAAAATTTAAAAACAAGATTTTTGAAACTTGTTATATAGAAGGATTTTTATCGGGTAATTTATCTTTAAAAGAAGCAGAAAGTATTTGGCTAGATATAAAAGATACTCTTAGACAAAAACCATTTTTACCAAAAGATCATTTTCAAAAAAAGGTTTTTGTAATTTCAGATGGTAAAGGGCCTTATCTAATTCATCAAAAAATAGATGTTTTAGGAAATGGTGTTGTTTTAGCAATCGATCAAGACTCCTTTTCTTTTGAAAGCAAAGCAGCTCAAAGTATTTTATCTCAAACCCTAAGAGAGGCTTTTTTTACCTCACTTAGATCTGATCAAAAAACAGCCTACATAGCTCATTCAACAGATGTAGAGATGCAAAAGCATTTATACCAACTGTTCTTTGTTCAATCCAACTCTCACGGTGTAAAAGACCTTCTCGCTAGGTTTGAAATTTTTATAGAAGATTACGAAGATAACATTGAAACTAAAATCCCAGAAGATAGATTTGAAAATATTAAAAATAACATTATTCAAAATCTTGAAAATCCATATAAAAACTTACAAGAGATGTCATCTACTTTAAATTATTTAGCTTTTGAAAAAGAAACAGATTTTCTTTGGCATGAAAAAAGAATTGAAGCACTACAAAATCTTACATATGAAGAATTTATATCTTTTTGTAAAAAGACCCTTTCTAAAGACAATAAAAAAAGACTAGCTATCCTGTTTGAAGGTAGATTAGATAAAGACTTTAAATACAAAAAGTTAGAAGATCAAGAGCATAAAACTATCGGTTTTTACAAAACAGATACTATAGAAAACGAAAATGTTCGATAACTTATAGATCAAAAAATCCTCCTCTAGTTCCATTTAATGCTAAGCCCTTTCTTTTCAATTACTTAAGATTTTTTTAAATAAAAAAATAATTGACTTTATTTAAATGTTTTATTATAATTATTATTAATTAATCAAAATAAGGAGAAACAAAATGGCAGCAAGTAATAACACATTAAGCATTATATCTAGCTTTCCTTTATTAGAGGCTTTCAGACGGTTCCAAAATGGCACATTATCTCCCATATCAAAACAATTATCAATTATTGATCACTTTACTGAATCACCCAAAATTTCCATATCAAACTTCCCGTCCTTTTTTGAATCACACAAAATTTCCAAAGAAATAAGATCTTTTTCCTCCCATCGTCACACTATCACTAATATATATAACAACCGCTCTATATTTGATGTTGCGATAAGAAGATTTTTTTCTCACATTGATCCAGCTCCAGTAGATGACGAAGAAGAAGCATCTTCTTCTAGTAGAGCAACTTCTTTAGATATTCCTGATGATAAGAAAGAAGAGATGCAAATATGGACTATGCAACGAGCTGATTTTTTAGATGCACATCCAGATTTAGAAAAAGCAGAAGATACATGTCCAATTACGCAAGAAAACATTTATGATAGAGCAGTATTAACAGAAGATGCCCATTCTTATTCATTCGAAAGAAGCTCCCTTCTTGCATGGCTTTTAACAAATTCTACAAATCCTTTGACGAGAAAACCTGTAGATGCTGACACAATTATGAAACTTTTTGCTGAAGCAGGAAAAGCGGCTCCTAGCATTAATGGAAAATAAAAATAATAACTGTTTGACCGAAAAAAACTAATTATTTAAAAATTCCAATAGAAAGATTGAATTATTTTTAATAAATAGACTTTATAACACACAAATCATAGCAACAATTATTCTTAGCTTTGCTTCATGAAAATTTTTTTAAGTTCATCAAATAGGACATCGATTGAGACTGTTGCTAAAATTTCATTTAAATCTAAATGTTTATTCTCATCGTTTAAAATAACTTCTTCTTTTAACATAACTTCTTTTATTGTACTCTCAATTTCTTCAGCGGATAATCCACGCATTTCACTAAGTTCAAAAAATGCAGCTCCGCAAAAAAGTCTTTTCAGGTCTTCTATAGAATAAGAATCTTCTGCTTCATTTAGTTCTTGCTCAGCTTTCTCAAATCCCCTATTTTTTAATAACAAACAATCTTTCCATCCATTAAAATATTTATTTACTATTTTTTGAATATTTTCAAAATCTTGAGATTTACATAATTTCTCAACTAGAAAAAATAGCGCTTTTTTTCTTATATCTTTGATACCTATATTTTCTATTGCTCCCATTGCGTCATCAATCCTTCCGGCCTCACTTAATGCTCTTGCAAAATACATTAATGCTTTGCATTTTTCTTTCAAATGACAACCTTTTCTAGAATTGGATGATTGTGATACATAACTTGGTTCAGGAAAAGCTTCTATCTTAACTTCTGCTATTGGTAATTGATTGAGTCTTAATAAAAATTTAATTTTTTGCATTATCTCTCTGTAATGGCAAGCCATAGGGGTCAATTGATATGTACGTTGGCTTTCTTTTCGTTGATCAAATTTTATATTTTTTTGCGACTTTCTTATAAGAGATTCTACTTTTGGATAAAAATATAATGGTGGCGCTGGATTTAATATAATAATTACAAGTTTAGAGGTTTCATAATAACTTAGGTTGTCTATTGGAGTAATATTCCTATTTTCAACAAAGGCTTTCCAAATACTTTTTTCAAAATCATCTTGCCAGGAGAATTGATTAGCTTCTGAAATTCCCTTGAAAGCTATAGAAAAATTCGAAGCATTTTTTGCATCTAAATTACCAACCTTAGCAATGCAATAAAAAATATCTGGGCATAATCTGTCTAAAGGAATTAAGGGAGCATTCCGAGATGTAGGTATAATTGCCACTGATCTCTCCTTTTATTGTGTTTAATAATAATTTCTTTTAAGATTATACGAAATAATATAATAAAAGTCAAAACTATTATATTAATAAACAATTATTTTTAATTTGCTCTTTTTCCTTAAAATCTTGATTTTTTAAATATTTCATTTTCAGCAACTTGCAAAAATTTATCTTCTTTTTTTTTATAATAAAGGAAGGCGATTTTTATATGAAACCAAAAAAAAGCCTGATTAAAAGATTGTTACCAGCTCCTAAAGGGAGCTTTTTTCTATTTGGACCTAAAGGTTCTGGTAAATCAACATGGGTTTGAGGTGTCTATTCTATTTTCTAGAGATTTAATGTAAAAGATTTTTTGATTTTCAAGCTCTGTTTATCAGGGACTTATGCAACACAGCCAGAAGTATTTTAAATACTTGATGATCAGTTCGTTTTAGCTATTAAATTAAGTGAAATATATGTTATAAATATCAATAAAATTAACAACAACAATAATAATTATGGCTGTAACTGTGTCCTTACCCTTTTTGTCAACAACAGAGCAATCTCAATTTGATAATAATCAAAATCCGAAAGATTATATTTCAGTCTTACCAGACGAGTTATTAACTAAAATTTTTGCTGATGCTATCTTAGAAAAAACAGGAATCTATTCACCACAAGCTTTTGCTATATCTGCAACTTCTAAAAAATTTAAAGCAACAATAGATTCTGATGACCTTTATAGAGAGTTAACTAGAAAGAAATTTCCGTTTGCTTTAAGTTTTTTTAAAATGGGTCATGTTGGATGGGAAAATTTATATAATTTATTATACACAATAACTCAAATAACGAGACTTACCATACAAGATGACGTTCACCTAGAGATTGTAAAATTTTTGCTTTCACAGAACAATATAGAAGCTGCAAAAAAGGAAATCGCACAAATATCGAATCCTAAAGATCAAGATAGAGCTCACCTAGAGATTGTAAAATTTTTGCTTTCACAGAACAATATAGAAGAAGCAAAAAAAGAAAAAGCACAAATAATGGATTCTTACTTTCAAACTATGGCTCAACTAAAGTTTGTAAATTCTTGGCTTTCACAGAACAATATAGAAGAAGCAAAAAAAGAAAAAGCACAAATAACGGATTCTATATGGCAAAGTCAAGCTCAACTAAAGATTGTAGATTATTGGCTTTCACAGAACAATCTAGAAGAAGCACAAATAACGCATTCTTCCGTCCAAGATCAAGCTCAACTAAAGTTTGTAGATTATTGGCTTTCACAGAACAATCTAGAAGAAGCAAAAAAAGAAAAAGCACAAATAACGCATTCTTCCGTCCAAGATCAAGCTCAACTAAAGTTTGTAGATTAT
>JAAKFE010000094.1 GCA_011065175.1 Candidatus Anoxychlamydiales bacterium | reverse complement strand
TAATTGCTTCTTCAAAAGAGACAGTTATACTAATTTTTTTGCTAGCGCCTTGTCTGAGTGAGTTTTCTTCTGAATCAAATCCAAAAAAGGATTCAAAAATTGAGCCTCCTCCTCCCATTGAGCCACCGAAAGCACCCATGAAAGTTTTTAGAGCTTCTTCCATTGATGAAAAGCCAGCGCCTCCCATTCCTCCCATTGAAGCTGCACCTTTTACTCCTTCTTCACCATATTGATCGTAGAGTTTTCTTTTAGTCTCATTGGATAGAACTTCATACGCTTCTGAGATTTTTTTAAATTTTGCTTCTGCTTCTGTATCTCCAGGATTTTTATCTGGATGATATTTTAAAGCTTGTTTTCTATAAGCTTTTTTTATCTCATCTGCGCTTGCGCTTTTAGAGATATCAAGAGTTTGATAATAGTCTGTCATATTATTTGTTTAATTTAAATTTATCTAATATAAATATAGCATAGATGAAGATTCTTTAAAAGAGGATATTAGCAAAGTATCTTTTAAAGTGCTAAAAACTATGAGAAGATTCTTTTCTTAAAAGCTATTTTTAATCTTTTTCTAGCTGCTTTTGATTTAGCCCGTTTCTTTATAGAGGGTTTGTCATAGAATCTGTGAGCTTTTGCGGCTTTCATAATTCCCTCTTTGTCAAGTTTCTTTTTTAATTGTCTTAAAGCTTTATCTATAGGTTCTCCAATTCTAACTTTAACTTGTGGCATCTAAAATTTACTCCATTTTTTTTAATTTAGATCACTAATGATAATGAATATTAAATTATTATTCAACTATCTTTGGCCCTCTTAGATATAAAAGGTTAAAAGAGCTATAATTTTCAAATTTTTTTTCCATATATTTTTGATTTGTAATATCTATGAGTCTATGGGGATCTAAAGATTGATATTTAAATTTATTTTTATATCTTTCAAATTTATTATTTAAAATATTTGCATGAGGAGTAATTACGATTTTATTTTTTTCAAGTAGTTTTTCACTCTCTAGCATTGAAAAAAGTTTTGGCTGAGATAAGTATTTTATATCATTTTTTGAAGACTCTGCTTCAACTATATAAAGTCCTTCAGATTTAGCATCAAAAACTACTAAAAATTTTGTGTCTTCATTCGGAATGTAGGCATGCATAGATATGTAGCCAATTAAAGGAATTTTTTTAGCATAGCTAAAAGTTTTTGAGATATTTGCTCCAACTCTAAGAGATGTAAAAGAGCCAGGGCCAATGCTAGTTGCTATATATTTCAAGTTTTTGAGAGTCGTATTTGTCTCTTTTAAAACATTTTGAAGATCTAAGAAAAGATTTTTTGAAAGATTGTTTTCAATTTTTTTTATAAAAATAATTTCACTATCCTCTATTAAGATGATATATGAAACTTCTAAGCTAGTATCTATAATTAAAGATTTCATCAAAATATTCAAAACCAAAGTTTTTAATTTCTATGCTATAAATAATAGAGAAAAATTACTTAATTTAAAAGAGCTAGCTTGCTAGATATAGCTAAAATTTGATATCCTAGGAGGTTTAAAATAATTAATTAGAGGTAATTTTGATTGCAAATAATAATAATCAAGATAACGAACATCCAGATGACAATCATCCAGATGGGTCAGATGAAGAGTTTACATCAACTCCCAGAAAAGAAGAGCTAATCTCCGATAGGCCGAAAGAGAAAAAAGCTTTGATTTTATATCCTAATCAATTATTTATTTTGCCTATAAATAAAAGGCCATTTTTTCCAGGAATGGCATCGCCGATATTAATTGAAAAAGGATCTTATTATGAAGTTTTGAAAATTGTTGCAAAAACTCAACATAAATGTTTAGGTCTTTTTTTAACGAAAAAAGAGGATGCTGATATTTATAAATTAGAAGCCCAAGATCTCTATGATGTTGGTGTTGTTGCAAGAATTTTAAGAATTGTCCCTCTAGATCAAGGGGGAGCTCAAGTCGTTTTTAATATGGAAAAAAGAATCTCGATTCAAGAGTTTACAAAAGGTAAATACTTGAGTGCTAAAGTGAAATATATTGAAGATCCAGCTATCCATGAACTTTCTAAAGAGGTAAAAGCATACTCTATTAGTATTATTACAACGATTAAGGAGCTTTTAAAATTAAATCCTCTTTTTAAAGAAGAGCTGCAAATATTTTTATCTCACTCAGATTTTACTGATCCTGGAAGATTAGCTGATTTTGCCGTTGCATTAACAACAGCTTCTAGAGAAGAGCTTCAAGAAGTTTTATCATGCTTTGATATGCAAAAAAGAATTGATAAAGCTCTTTTGGTTTTAAAAAAGGAACTTGATTTATCAAAGCTTCAAAGCTCGATTAATCAAAGAATTGAATCGACAATATCTAAAGCTCAAAGAGAGTTTTTTCTAAGAGAGCAGCTCAAAGCTATAAAAAAAGAGCTGGGCCTGGAAAAAGATGACAAAACTTGTGATATCGAAAAGTTTAATGTTAGGTTAAGTAAAAGAAAAGTTCCAGATAAAGTAAAAATTGTTATCAATGAAGAAAAAGATAAATTAAATACTCTGGATCTACATTCTCCAGAATATGGAGTTTGTAGAAACTATTTAGATTGGTTAACGATTGTTCCTTGGGGAATTTATTCTGAAGAGAATCACGATCTTGTAAAAGCTGAAAAAATTTTAGCGCAAGATCATTATGGACTCAAAGATATAAAAGAGAGGATTATTGAATTTATTGGTGTTGGAAAATTAACAGGTGGAGTTAAAGGTAGTATTATCTGTTTAGTTGGTCCTCCAGGGGTTGGAAAAACATCTGTTGGAAAAAGTATCGCAAGAACGTTGAATAGAAAGTTTTTTAGGTTTTCAGTGGGGGGTATGCGAGATGAAGCTGAAATCAAAGGTCATAGAAGAACATACGTTGGAGCAATGCCCGGTAAAATGATTCAAGCTTTAAAACAAACCCAAACTATGAATCCAGTTATTATGATCGATGAAGTTGATAAAATGGGTATCAGTTTTCAAGGAGATCCAGCGTCTGCTTTATTAGAAGTTTTAGATCCTGAGCAAAATAAAGAATTTCAAGATCACTATTTAGATGTTCCAAGTGATCTATCTAATGTTTTGTTTGTCGTAACTGCAAATATCTTAGATACAATCCCAGCTCCTCTAAAAGATAGAATGGAGATAATGAGACTATCAGGTTATATTAATGCAGAAAAAGTTGAGATTGCAAAAAAATATTTGATTCCTAGAAATAGAAAGAAAATGGGACTTATTGCAGCTGATATTTTATTTAAAAAAGATTCTATCTCTGAAATTATTGAAGGATACGCAAGAGAAGCGGGAGTGAGAAGCTTAGAGAATAATTTAAAAAAAATCTTAAGAAAAGTTGCTTTAAAAAAAGCAAAAGCAAAAGAAAAAGGAAAAAAATCTAAAAAAGAGATTATTGAAAAATCAAATTTAAAAGATTTTATTGGAAAACCAATTTTTATATCAGAGGTATATTATGAAAAAACTCCTATAGGTGTTGCAACAGGCTTGGCATGGACAGCGCTTGGTGGCGTTACTTTATACATAGAGACTAGAAAAGCATATTCAGAAAAAACTCAAATGAGACTTACTGGGCAAGCAGGAGATGTTATGAAAGAATCATCTCAAATAGCTTGGAGTTATTTAGCTTCAATGGTTGATAAATATGCTCCCGGAAAATCATTTTTTGAAAAAACTACAGTACATATGCATATACCTGAGGGAGCTACTCCGAAAGACGGGCCTTCTGCTGGAATCACGATGATTACAGCTTTGCTTTCACTTTTAATTGATCAGCCTATAAAAGAGAGTTTAGCAATGACAGGAGAGGTTACTTTAACAGGTATTATCTTGCCAATTGGAGGTCTTAAAGAAAAATTAATTGCAGCTAGAAGATCTAAAATTAAAAATCTTATTTTTCCTAAAGGAAATGTTAGAGATTATGATGAGCTGCCGAAGTTTCTTAAAGAGGGATTAAATATTAATTTTGTTGAGCATTATGATGAAGTATATAAAATAGCATTTGGAAAAACAGATGGAAAGTTTAGAGAAAAAGCTGCAAAAAAAATGGCTGCCAGAGCACCTTCTAGAAAAAAAGGTGCTAAATTTGAGAGAAAGAAATAAGACTATAGCTACTATAAATGGCTCTTTTGATTTAATGCATTCTGGCCATTTAAGAATTATCTATGAAGCATCAACTCTCTCGGATATTTTGATAGTAGCTCTAAATTCAGATAGCTCTATTAAAAAATATAAAAGTAAAAAAAGACCGATAATAGAGCTGAAATATAGAATAGAGATGGTTTCAGCTCTTTTTTTTGTGGATTATGTAACGAGTTTTGATGAAACAACACCCATCAAAATACTAAACATTATAAAACCAGATGTACATATAAATGGAAAAGAGTATGGTAAAAATTGTATAGAAGCCGATATAGTGAAAAAAAACGGAGGGAAAATCCACATTGTGGATTTGGTAGATAATCTATCTACAACAAACATTTTAAAAAAGATTAAGTTATGCGAATAGTTGCAAGTTTTGATGATGAGAATTTAGCTTCTCGTTTTTCTATATTTTTAAAAAAAGAAGATATTGAAAACGATATTGAAGAGAATGTTGATAAAGATACTCAAAAATTACAATACTCAATTTGGGTTCATAATGAAGATGTTTTAGATAAAGCAATAAAACATTTTCAATTTTTTTTAGAAAATCCAAAAGATTCCAAATATGATGTTAAAATTGAAAAACCAATAGAAAAAGATAAAGATCCAAAAGATTCCAAATATGATGTTAAAATTGAAAAACCAATAGAAAAAGATAAAGATCCAAAAG
>JAAKFE010000093.1 GCA_011065175.1 Candidatus Anoxychlamydiales bacterium | reverse complement strand
TTTTAATAGATGAGCGATTTCATTTGCAGCCTCCCGTTGCCCTCCTTTTTGTGTCGCCAATGCTTCTTCTTTTTTAGTTAGTTCTATCGCTTCTTTTTCAGCTTTATTAAATATTTCATTAGATAATAATTGTCTGCCTGGAAGCTCTAGAATATTTCCCAATTCTTGCAATACTTCTCCTAAAGGAGTTTTTGCTTCAATAAATCTATGTAAGAATGTATCTCTAAGAAGGGTCTCTTTTCTTACAAAATCCATAAAAGCTGAATCCTGTTCTTGTAATAATCTATTTGCTAGATTCTCTATGTTAGTAGTATCCATACTTTTG
This sequence comes from Candidatus Anoxychlamydiales bacterium, assembly GCA_011065175.1. Taxonomy (GTDB): domain Bacteria; phylum Chlamydiota; class Chlamydiia; order Chlamydiales; family SM23-39; genus JAAKFX01. The sequence continues at coordinate 4,605 of JAAKFE010000093.1, read as the reverse complement.
TATTTTCTATGAACTCTACTAAAATAATTTTCAAAAGATTTGGCAGGATCAATAAAACTGCTCCTTTCATTTAATTCAGATGCTAAGATTTGTCCTTTGGGAGATATATCAATAAATGCTGAAGCAGGTTGAGCAAAAACACGTCCAGGTACTTGAGATATAATAGCCATTGTAAAATCCTTTTGGTTACATTTCATGTTAAAAAAAAGAATTTATACTTTAATATATTATCAAATAAATTGTATAGTTTTATTTGATTTAGAAAATGCAGAAGATTTTTGAAAAAAAACACAAAGTTATCAAATTTAGAAATAGAGAAATAACACCAAAGGTTTTATCTAATTGTTTAATAGAACTTTTTTGTAAATTACTTTGAATATTTTCCTAAAACTAGTTTAGTAAATTCCCAAAAATCTTCTAGCTGATTTTCTATCATAGATTTAACAAGCTCAAGATTTAATGCTTTGTAATCATGAACAGCAATATTTCTAAATCCAACCATTTTTTGTAGTTTTGTAGATAAGTTTTGAGATATTATTTTGCCTTCCTTTATATGAAAATGTAACATAAAATAACGTTTTGATAAAAGAGAGCTTTTTTATAATGAATTAGCATCTAATATTTACTTAGCTTACTTTTCCTAGCTTTTTGAAAAAACTTCCTTAAAAGATCAGAAGAGAGCTCTTCTAAAACACCTGAAGTAAACTCCACTTCATGAATAGGATGCTTTTTTTTAAAAACATCGATAAAAGAACCATTTGCACCAACTCTTAAATCTTTAGCTGAGTAAACGACTTTTTTTACTCTAGCATTAATAATTGCTCCTGCGCACATAATACATGGCTCTAAAGTAGTGTACAAAATCGTATCTTCTAACCTCCAATTATTAAAATGAGCAGAACCAGATGTTAAACATATCATCTCAGCGTGTGCTGTAGCATCTTTTAATTTTTCTACTTGATTATGACCTCTTGCAATAACTTTATTTTCATGAACCAATACACAGCCAACTGGAACTTCATCAATCTCAAAAGCTTTTTTAGCTTGCTTGAGAGCCTCTAACATAAAAAAATTATCTTTATCCATAATTAAAATTTTAGGGTTATTTCAAATAAATATTAAAATATGTATATCCTATTTACCTATTATTATAATAGCAAAAATCCTTTTTTTAAAGCATCTAAAGCTTTTTTGCAAAACCTTAAAAACTTGATTAGTAAATCTTTTTCAGCTAAACTATATGTAAATAAAAAATCAAAAATGTAGGAGACTTGCATGTCTTTAGATAAAGGAACCAAAGAAGAGATAACAAAAAAATTTCAACTGCACGAAAAAGATACTGGATCTGCCGACGTTCAAATAGCTATTTTAACAGAAAGAGTAGCAGAGCTTACAGAACACTTAAAATTAGCACCTAAAGATCATGGCTCTAGGCTCGCTCTATTAAAGCTAGTTGGCCAAAGAAGAAAACTACTAGACTATTTAAACTCAACTGACACAAAGCGTTATCAATCTTTAATAGCAAAACTAAATTTAAGAAAGTAAATATTACAGTTGTGCCAGTAAATTTTTTACTGGCATATTTTTATTAACATTAGAGAAAAGATTTGAAAAGACTAGAGATTAGAAAAAAAACTTCAATTGGTAAATTGAAATTTTCTTTCTGATTTTTAATCTTTTTTTTATCTTTTCTTTTTATTTATAGGAGAATTATATGGATCGAAACAAGATCTCATTTACCATAGAAGGTAAAGAAATTATTTTAGAAACTGGACTCATTGCAAAGCAAGCAAATGGAGCAGTGCTTTTGCATGTTGGAGATACTACAATTTTATCTACAGTTTGTGCATCTAAAAAATCTTTAGAAGATATCGATTTTCTACCACTTAGAGTGGATTATCAAGAAAAGTTCTCATCTATTGGAAAAACCCCTGGCGGATTTATTAAAAGGCAAGGAAAGCCCTCAATGAAAGAGATCTTAACTTCTCGCTTAGTTGATAGATCATTTCGCCCTCTTTTTGAAGATGGCTATTATAAAGACACACAAATTTTATCATATGTATATTCATATGATTCACTTCATCTGCCTGATGTTTTATCGATATGTGCAACATCAGCAGCGCTTGCTATTAGTGATATTCCTTTAAAAAAACCAGTTGGAGCTGTAAGAGTAGGTTTTATTAATAATGAATACATTATCAATCCAACTGCTGAAGAAATGAAAAATAGTGATCTTGATTTAATTCTATCTGGCACTGATGATGCTATTTTAATGATTGAAGGATACTGTAACTTTTTAACAGAAGAGCAAATTTTAGAAGCTATTGAAATCGGCCATAAATCTATTAAAACAATCTGTTTAGCAATATCTGAATGGGCAGATAAAATCGGAAAAGAGAAAAACAGAAAAGATTTTCATAAAATAGATCAAAAATTAATCGATGACGTTGCAGATAAAACATCTGCTCAAGTTATAGAAGCTCTTTCTGTCAAAGATAAAACATTAAGAGAAAAAGATTTTGATGAAATTAATGAAAAGCTAAGAGAAATATACAAATTAGACACACTTGAGCCTGTCTATCCAAAAAGAGATGTCTTTATGGCTTTTAAAAAAATTAGCTCATCATTGATGAGAGAAAAAGTATTTAAAGAAAATAAAAGAATTGATGGTAGAGAGTTTAATGAAATTAGAAAAATTGATTCTGAAATTGGCTTGCTAGGAAGAACTCATGGAAGTGCAGTCTTTACTAGAGGAGAGACTCAAGCAATTGCTGTATGTACCCTCGGTGGAGAGAATATGGCAGAGAGATATGAAGATCTTCATGGCGATGGCGCTCATAGATTTTATCTACACTACTTTTTCCCTCCTTTTTCCGTTGGAGAAGTAGGAAGAGTCGGCTTTCCAGGAAGAAGAGAAATCGGACATGGAAAATTAGCTGAAAGAGCATTGATAAGCACTCTTCCTGATCAAAAAGATTTTCCATATATCATTAGACTAGAGGCAAACATCACTGAATCTAATGGCTCATCTTCTATGGCGTCAGTTTGCGCTGGCTGTTTATCTTTAATGGACGCTGGAGTTCCTATAAAAAGACCAGTCTCTGGTATTGCTATGGGACTTATTTTAGAAGAAGAAAAGTTTGTGATTTTATCAGATATCATGGGAGCAGAAGATGCACTCGGTGATATGGATTTTAAAATTACAGGTGATGAAAATGGTATCACAGCTTTTCAAATGGACATCAAAGTTGAAGGAATAACAAAAGAGATAATGCAAAAAGCTTTAAGCCAAGCAAAAGAAGGAAGGATTCATATCCTCAAAAAAATGTTAGAGAAATGCCCAAAATCTAAAGATCAATTATCTCTGTATGCTCCTAGAATTGTAAATATACAAATTAAACCAAGTAAAATTGGAACTGTAATAGGCCCTGGGGGCAAACAAATCAGAGCTATTATAGAAGAAACTGGCGTTGAAATGGATATCTCTGACGCTGGAATTGTTAGTATAGTATCTAACGATGAAAAATCTATGAAAAGAGCTAAAGAGATTGTAACTTCTTTAACAGAAGAGGTTGAAATTGGTAAAACCTATCATGGTAAAATTACCTCTATAAAACCTTTTGGATTATTTGTTCAAATCTTATCTCAAGAAGGGCTTTGCCATATATCTGAGCTATCACATAGTAGAATTGAAAATATCTATGATTTTTTCAAAGAAGGAGATCCTTTAGAAGTAAAAGTATTAGATATTGATGATAGAGGTAAAGTTAGACTATCGCATAAAGCACTCTTAAACAAAAAAACTGAAGTATAATTTTTATTTTTTAGTATAAAAATATTATATGGATAAAGCTTATTATTATTTTAAAGAGCCTGGTAAATTCCAGGCTCTTTTAAATTGTAATAAAAAATATATTTTTAGATCGCTTTTTTGAGCTCATTGACCGCAAAAACTGATTAAACAAATAAAGAACAAGCTACAACAGCCGCAATTAAATTGAGTTACACCTTTCATACACTAAAGCCCGAACGCTGACATTGAAGGCCCTAAAAAGCGGCTTCTTATAGCTTTATTAATCAAAGCAGAAAGATCTTCATTAAACTTTTTTAGATTAGTTTCTGGCACTGCCTCTGGAAGCCCTTGAATCTTTAGAGATCTAGCTTGCCTTAATAATCTTTCAGCTTTATCTAAGTCTGTATGTTTATTAGTAGAAATTAAATTCTTTTTTGGATCTACAGACGGTCTGCCTATAATTCTTAATTTTCTTGCTTCTATTAATAACCATACAGCATAACGCCCATCTTCTTCAAACTTTAGTTTTTTAACTAAGCTTTCATGTTCACGAACTTTTCGTGCTGTTATATCTCTTTCTAGATTTTCTGGTTTTATTTTTACCGGGCTGTAACGATTACTAAAACTCGGATCTAAATGTCCAGCTTTTGAAACCATAATTATTTTCTCCTTTTTATTAAATTTATGATTAATTAGTCGAGCCTGAAGAACTACTCAGGCAACCATAGTCATTTGAGTTATTAAAGATTTCGAATTATAAAGCTTTTGATATTGATAGAAAATTTGAACAAAAAGAAGCCTTAGCTTCCTCA
>JAAKFE010000092.1 GCA_011065175.1 Candidatus Anoxychlamydiales bacterium | reverse complement strand
TTATTTATAAATACTATAGATATAGCAGCGCCTGGGAAAGAACCTACGTATTTTGGAAAAAATTATTTCAATATGTTAACTCAAAGGTTTAATGAGCCTATTCCTTATCTAAAACGTAGGGATAGATATGCAGGGTGGGAGCATCATATATATGCGTATATCGCATATGACAGATCTAAAGATAAAAAAGAAAGAAGGTTAGATGTTTATGAACCATCTGGAGTACGTCAATCTTATTCTTTTCGAAAATTTAAAAAGTTGAAAAAAAAAGATTCAGAAAAATTCAAAAAGTGGAAATTTGGAAACTCTAATCTTTCATTTCATAACGATGAAGCCGGAAAAAAGGCTTTTGTAAATACTTCTAGAGGCCAAATAAGTGCCAAAACAAATTATAGAAGAAATATCGTTGAAAAGATTGGGGATCGTCAAATTAGAGTTTGGTGCGTAGATGGTACTATTAGAAATTATAAAAGATATGATGGAGGAGATGAAAGATATCATTTAGACAATGAAATTTTACCCAATGGCAATAGAATTAAATATTGCATGTGCAGCGCATGGTTTCATCCTATTAGAATTGAATCCTTAAGCCCTGCAGGAAGAGTCTATTCAAAAGTTACTATTAATTATTCTAGAGATTTAAAAGATCAGGATGAAACTAAGCCTTTAAATGAAACAGTTAAGATCTCAACACATACAGGTAAAACACTAGAATGTAAGTATAATGTAGAGGAATCAGATAAAAATTATCCATGCTTTGTTTTAAAGAATACAAATTCTTATTATGGGCAGACAAATATTGAACATATTTCTCACTCAGTCTTTTTTTTAAATGAGTATAGAGCACCTCAAAATAGAGCGCTTATTTTTAATTATTGCTTAGGTAATAAATATTCTAAAAATTATAAAAAAATCTCTGAAATTAAAATGTTAAAAAACAACTCTCACGCTTTTACAACTCACTCATTTACTTATGAGGCTAATCATACAACAGTAAAAGATGGGCTAGGAAACGACACTAAATATTATTATAATTCAGATAATTTTAGACTTGATAAAATAGAAAGACATCAAAATATAAATGGATCTCAACACTTAAAAAATTTAGAGAGATTCATTTGGGGAAGTGATGAAAAAGCTGGCTTTTTACTTGGAAAAGTAATTTACAATGAAAATAGAGAGCCTATTAAAGGAGAAAGATATGATTACGACAGAGAAAATACGGGAAATATCATAAAAAAAACAATATATGGAAATATAACAAATTCAAACCCTATTTCAATTCAACTAGCTTCAGATTCTCTTCCAGTTCACAATGGTATAGACACTAATATAGAAGAGTATACTCACACCCAAAACGGTTCAATTCAATCAGAACTTAAACAAAATGGATTAAAAACAGAATATGCATATCTTATTTGTAAAATAGACGGAATTGATTTTCATACAAACTTAATCTCTTCAAAACTCACTAAATTTGAAGGCGAAATAAAACAAAGATTTTTTTATGAATATGATGAGCACAATGTTTTAATTAAAGAAATTGAAGATGATGGCTCAGCTGAAAATAAAGATGATCTTACAAACGTTTCAAGAAGACTAATAAAAAAATACAAACCAAGAGATACCGAACCTTTTGGTCTTACTCAAACTTATAAAGAACTGTATTTAGATTTAGAAACTAACGAAGAAAAATTAATAAAAAAAGAAATCTATGATTATTCCATTGATTGTAACATGACAAAAAAAGATGTCTATGGGTCAAATAAAAATTTAAAATATAGCTTAACATACCAATATGATCACAAAGATAATTTAACATATGAAAAAGATCCAATAGAAAGAGCGGCTCATTATCAATACGATGAGAGTAATAACAAAATCTATGAAAAAGATTTTTCAGGAAAAGAAACATATTTTCAATTTGACAATTGCAATAGGCTTATTAAAAAAGTCATAAAAGATAAACAAAAAGAATATGTTGAAGAGTATGGCTATGATGCTAAACACAATAAAATTTATGAAAAAGACATCTATGGAAATATCACTCGTTTTGAGTATGACTGCATCGGAAATAAAACAAAAGAGATTTTACCTTCAGTTGAAGATACATTCGGCACGATTGAAATTCCTGTAATAACCTATCGCTATGATGCCCTAAGCAGGCAAATAGAAAAAAAAGATGCTAAGGGAAATATCTCAAAAACTTCATATAATCTATTTAATAAACCTATTTTAATAGAACATCCAGATGGAATAAAAGAACAGTATTTTTATAATTTAGATAACACACTAAATACATACGTAAATCAATTAGGAACCAAAACTAAATATGACTATGATTATCTTCAAAGAGTTGTGTCTAAAAAAATATATTCTTCTGATGAAAAACTTTTACAAGAGGAGTATTTCGAATATAATGCTTTTGAGTTAATTTCAAAAAAAGATGCTACGGGAAATATCACAACTTACACTTATGATAAAGCAGGTAGAAAAATCAAAGAAGAGTTTTTTTTCAATAAAAATAAACTTTTATCGATCGAAGAATATTTTTATAATTCGCTTGGATTTATTGAAAAAAAGATTGAAGGACATGAGTTAATCACCACTTATCAATTAGATAATATTGGAAGAGTAAAAAAAGTAAAAAGATTAAATAATGAACACAAGCTTTTATTCAAACAAAAATATCAATATGATGCAGCTGATAATAAAATTGAGATAATATCTTACATAACAGCTATTGAAGATAATATCAGAAAAAAATGTAAAGTTATAGCGTATAGAGACTATGATGTATTCAAAAGGTTAATAAGAACTAAAGATTCTTTTGAAAATGAAACCAATATTATTTATGAAGAAGATATCCAAAATAAAATAATACAAAAAACTATAGAAAATCCCCTTCGCCAAAAAATTATCTCTACATATGACACTTTAAATAGAGAAAAGACTATTAAGCATCTAAGCCCAGATGGCAATATTTTATCTTTTGAAGAAAAATTCTATGATTTGAATAACAATTTAACAAGACAAGTTAGCCATATTTATAACAGTCCAAAAGAAGCGATAAAAAAAGTTACAACTTTTTGGAAATACGACTCTATGAATAAACCTATTTTACTTACTGAAGCATATGGAACCGACGATGAAAAAACAACTGAATACATATATATAAACGCTCTTCTACATAAAACTATAAAGCCGGATAAAACTATTTTAAAATACAAATATGACGCTCTTTCCAATCAAATAGAGTTAAAATCCAAAAATAGTTTTCAAAGCTCTAATGAAGAAGATCAAAATCTTTCAAATAAACAAATTCATTATAAATTCACTTATAATAAATTAAATCAATTAACTCTTGTAGAAGACGTAACTTTAAATAAAACAACACATAGAAAATATGATGCAAAAAACCGCCTATTAAAAGAAAAACAAGCAAGTGGCTTAGTAATTAAAAATAAATATGATCTTCTCGGAAATAAAATAAAATGCACTTATCCAGACAAATCCTTTGTTGAATACCTATACGATCCAATAAACTTAAAAAAAGTTATCAGAACGACATCCTATGGAGATAGATATGAACATGCTTATACTTGCTATGATCTCTCAGGAAATCTCCTTCAAGAAAAGCTTATAAAAGATGAAGGTTTCATCAATTATCACCTTGATAAGCTCCAAAGAGTTTTAATTATAGATAGTCCTTATCATTCACAAAATATTACATATGATGAAATAGGTAGAATCACAAATATTAAATGGCAAAATTTTCTAAATGATGAAAATTTTTATTCATATGACGATCTCAATCAAATTACAAATGAAACAGGCCTTTTTTCCAATAACTATGAATTCGATTCTCACTTCAATAGACTTTCTAAAAATGAAGATCTCTATGAAATAAACGATTTAAACGAAATTCTCTCTACAAATCAAAGAATCTTTGAATATGATAAAAATGGAAATCCAATTATAAAAAAATCAGACAATGAAGAAATTAGATTTTTTTATGATGATTTAGACAGGCTCATAAAAGTCGAAAAACCAAATGAGCACATCTTAAAATTTAAATATGATTCTTTTAATAGAAGAATATCTAAAAAAGTCTTGACCTTTTGTCCTAGTTACATTGGCAATTCTAAATTTGAACAAAGAGTTTTTAGATATTTTTTGTATGATGATCAAAATGAAATAGGATCTTTTAATAAAAACCTCAAACAAAAAGAGCTTAGGATTTTAGGAAACTCAAAAAAAGCTGAAATTGGATCAGCTATTTCTTTTGAGATAAAAGGTTTTATCTATGCTCCAATCTATGATATTTCAGGAAATCTTACTTCTTTGGTCTTTAAAAAATCTATCTCAGAACATTATAGATATTCAGCTTTTGGAGAAGAAAAAATATACAATTACTTTAAATCTGAAATTTCTAATTCCTCTATAAAAAATCCATGGAGGTTCTCTTCTAAAAGGATCGATGAAGAAACAAATTTAGTATATTACGGAAGAAGGTATTATGATCCTGAAATAGGCAGATGGTTAACGCCTGATCCTCAAGGATTCACTGATGGGCTTAATCTCTATGTCTTTGTGAATAACGATCCTTTAATTAATTTCGATTTATATGGTTTGAGATCTTATAAAGATGAATATGAACCTAGAGTTTTAGATAAAATAGGTGATGCTGGTAATAATTCAAATATTTATTTAATAAATGGTCAATTTAATACAAGAGAAGAAGCCCAAATAAATGGGGAAGTATTGTATAATACAGTAAAACATATAAGCAAAAGCATGGCTGTTACTCCCATACATACAGGAACTAGAGGGGTTATAACCGATAGTATTACTACAATTTTTCAAAGGCTAGGTTTTTTTGAACCAAAAAGAATTAATATGATTAGAAATATCATGGCAACTGAAGCCGAAAGATCTAAAAATAATAATTTGAAATCTTTTTTTGTAGATTTTAGTAGAGGTGGTCTTGATACACATCAAGCATTAAAAGGATTGAGTCAGGAGCAAAGAGATCAATTAATAGTATTAAACGCTGGTTTTGCAAAAGAAATTCCAAAAAATTTAGGTTATATAGTTAGGAATATAAAATCTGATGGCGATCCTATTCCAACAATTACACATGCAGGGACTGTTTAGAACTGGAATAATTTTCAAAAACAATTTATAATTGCTTTTACAAAAATGGAGAAGTTATGAGTCAAGTTGAAATGATTTGTTTAGCAGATTTAGTATCTAAAAGTCACAA
>JAAKFE010000091.1 GCA_011065175.1 Candidatus Anoxychlamydiales bacterium | reverse complement strand
ATGAATAACATCATGATTTATTCCTGGAAATCGCTGAATCGGCTTAAGGGACAAAAAAAGAGCACTTTCTATCAAATAAGAATACTTCTTTGTGCTCAAATAGTTTTCTTCATGTATATTCTCACTAACTAAAGAAATACGATCTCTTATATTATCACAGAATATATGATCAGCTGGCAACAATACATAATCGCAAAGATGCCACTTAAACATTGACAAAGCTAGAGTTTTAATGACTCTAGCAACTAGATAAAAGAAGGCCTTTTATGATGCTTTACATGTGCTAAAAGTTCAGATAGAGGCCTTGCTAAAACAATAACATTTCCGCATACCACTGTCTTTGCAAGAGCATAACCAGCTGAAGTAGAAGGTTCAATTAAACTACACATAGATATATAACTCCTAAATTAATCTTTGACGTTCTTTTTCGATTGCTTTCTTAAAATGTATCATACTCACATCGCTTCCTATTCGAGCGGCGCAATTCAGGGCATTTAGCACCACATTTTTTATTGATGAAGAAGGAAATTTATCCGTCAGATCAACAAGACAATCCAAATCAATATCCGCGCTAAGACAAGAACAACCTTTAATCTCCTTTTCAAAGAGATCGCGTCTTGTTTTTATAGAAGGCGCTAAAAGCTCGAGTTCCTATAATTGCCCCATCTCCAATAGCTACACCTGGCATGATAGTAGCCTCACAACCGATCCAAACATTATTACCTATAATTGTATCGCCCTTATCCGGATAGCTATACTCATACCCAGCGCTCTCCCCCCCAAAGCTGGAAAGGGATATGTTGAAAATCCATCCATGGGATGGTTCGTTACACTAGATAAAAATAATACCCCATGCGCAATAGAATAATATTTCCCAATAATCAAACGTCCCAAGTGCGATTCGGGAAAGTAGCCAGCATTATATTTTTCAAAATTATACGGGTCACTAAAATCGTGATAAAACGTATAGCCCCCTATACTTACATTGGGATTTGTAATAATATTTTTAAGAAACACATGCTGCTTACTCACCCTACCATCTGGATTTTTTGAAGGAAGAACTTACATTTAGGATATTATTTTTTCTGCATTACAAGCTGAAACATTTTGTAATAAAATACCTTTCTTGCATGGTCCAATTCAAGTTTCTTAGCAGAATCAATTGCCTCGTCTATGTCCTCTTCTGAGACAAGTTTCATAGTTATAAGAGAGTCTTTTGCAGATTCTAACCCCCAAGTTAATAATTTTCTCTCTTCCGAAGTCTTCAACTCAGGATGAAAGCTCTCTTCTTTCACAATTTCAAAACCGAGTTGATCGAGACATTCTGCAATCTTCTCTTTAGGAAAGAGTTCTTGCCATTGAGCTCGATCAATATCGAGAAGTTTTCGAGTCAAAATATTATCGCCTTCCACATATTGAGAATCTGCTGAAGAAACATCCTCAATTATAATAATGCCATTTTTAGTTAAAGACGTCTTGATCAAAGCTAAAACATCATGCAGCTGATTTAGATGGACCAGCACAAATCGAACATAGATAATGTCATAAAGTTTGCCTTGCGATAAAACATCTCTAGCATTGGCAACGTAGAACTCAAGATTTGCTGGAATACTGCCTTTCCCCTTGGCCACCTGAATCTGCTTCCTACTGATATCTGTGGCAACAACTTTATATGGGTAGATCTTTTCTGCTATTATACGACTTATGATTCCAGTTCCACAGCCAAGTTCTAAGACATTCCCCTTATATTGAGAGAAAACTGTCGATAGAAATTTATTCGACGCAGGATTATAGATTGCATTTAAAAGATCTAGCCTATTTTCATCTTTTAGTCCTAAAGATAATTTATATTCGTTTTTTTTTGTCAATATCATCACATTTTCATCTTCTTCTAAATATGCTACTAAAGTTGACACTTTTACCAGCAATCCTACAAGAACACTCAAGACGAGAAATCGCATATTTTACTTTTATATTAAGAATATTCTAATATAATATGTGAAAATTATTTCTTGCAACTTTTTTTTCAGCTTGTTCTCCCGATCAATCCAGCTTTGTTCTGAATGCGTCTCTCCACCTCCATTTTCAAGTTATTTATATTTAATAACTTGTGAAAATGTTTTTTGATCTTTTTTATCAAAATTACGAAGTTTGCTAGTAAATACTGAAGATAATTTTTCAGTTATATTAGCATTTGTATGGAGATTTTTTAGAAAATCTACCAATATCTATAGAATATAAATAATCTTAACTACAAACTTAGGATATTCAGATGATAGTTGTATTAGCTGAAAAACCATCCGTTGGAAGAGATCTTGCTCGCATCCTTGGAGCCACTAAACGTTATGACGGATGGATGGAAGGAAATGGATATGGTGTCACATGGGCATTTGGTCATCTTATTGAATTAGAAGAGCCAAGTAAATATGATCCTTCCTTGAAAAAATGGTCTTTAGAATCTCTTCCTATTATACCCGATTCCTTTCTACTAAAAGTTTCCTCAGCAAAAGGAGTTAAACAACAGTTCAATGTAATTAAAAAGCTATTTAAGTCAGCAGAATCTCTTATTTGCGCTACAGATGCAGGACGAGAAGGCGAATTAATTTTTAGATACATCCTAGAAATGTGCAAGTGCACAGAAAAACCAACGAAGCGATTATGGATTAGCAGCCTTACTGATGAAGCTATTAAAGAAGGATTTTCTCAATTAAAACCATTATCAAAATATGATAATTTAGCTAATGCGGCAAAGTGCCGAGCTCAGTCTGACTGGATCGTTGGACTAAATGCAACACGGGGCTATACCGCTCAACATAGTAACGGTCAAGGCCTACTAAGTGTTGGAAGAGTTCAAACTCCGATTTTATCTCTTATTGTTAACCGTAATCATGAAATCAGAAACTTCAAACCCGAAAATTACTGGGAATTATGGACTTTATATCGATCTATCAAATTTAAACATAAAAAAAATAAATTCAAAACTAAAGAAGATGCCCAAAAAATTCAAAATGAAGTAGCTCCAAATCCTTTTATAATCACAAAAATTGAAGAAAAAAACACATCACAACCACCCCCGCAACTCTTAGATTTAACCGGACTACAAAAAAGCATGAACCGACTTCATAATTTCACAGCTAATGAAACATTAAAAATTGCTCAAAAACTTTATGAAAAAAAACATATATCCTACCCACGTACTGATAGCTGTTACCTTTCTGATGATCTTTATGGACAGTGCGCAAAAACACTTGAGAATTTAACAATAAAATACCCTGAACAAATTGCTTGTTTAAACCTAAGAACGCTGCAAAAAAATAAACGTTTTTTTAATAGCTCTAAAGTTACTGACCACCATGCAATAATCCCTACTTTCCAAATGCCAGGACATCTAGACAATCAAGAAAAACTTGTTTATGAAGCAGTTGTTCTACGATTTATTGCAATCTTCTACCCAAAATGTGAAAAAGCCCATACTACAATAAATGGGGAAGTCAAAGGAGAAATATTCAAAGCTAAAGGAACGCGCGTTATTAAACCAGGCTGGCAAGCTCTATATAAAAACAATAATGAAGAAAAAAAAGACAATGAACAAATCCTTCCAACCTTTAAAGAGAAAGAAGAAGGCCCACATCAGCCCGAGGTAAAAAAATGCTCGACTAAACCTCCTAAATCATATAATGAAGCGACTCTATTGAGTGCAATGGAAACAGCTGGAAAAACTGTCGACAATGAGGAACTGAAAGAAGCTATAAAAGATCGAGGCCTTGGGACTCCAGCTACGCGCGCAGGCATCATTGAAACACTTTTAAAACGAGAATATATTTACAAAGAAAAAAAACAACTTCACGCCACGTCAAAAGGTGAAGAGCTTATTCTCCTTTTAACGCCACAATCAACATTAACATCAGCTGAAATGACAGCTGACTGGGAATATCGCCTCAAACAAATTGAAAAAGGATTACTCACAGCAGACGAATTTATTGCTAATATTAAAGAATTCACAAAAAAAATAATCCAAGCTTTAAAAGATCAAACAGGAAATAACTCATTAAATTATGGCAATTGCCCTCTTTGTTCAAAACCTGTGATTAAAGGAAAAACTGGATATGGTTGTTCAGATTGGAGAAATGGATGTAAATTTCGCTTTCATGCAAATCAATTCGGAGCTGAACTTAAAGAAAAAGAAATACGATTTCTGCTATTTAATGGAAAACTTGCTTATCCTCGAAAGCTTACGGATTCTGAGGGTAAGGAAATACATGGATACATTATTATGAATAAAACTAGTGGAGAGCTAGGGATTCAAATAAGCAAAGCCAAGATAGCAAAAGAATCCATAGGAAGTTGTCCACAATGCGGTAGTAGTATTCTCGAAAAACCAAAAAGTTATTCTTGCATCGACTGTGAATTTGTGATTTGGAAAAAAATTGCAAAAAGAGATATTTCTAAAACTGTAGTAAATGCATTACTATCCGGAAATAAAAGCCAAGTATTGAAGGGATTTACATCAAAAGCTGGAAAATTTTTTAGCGCTGCTCTAATTATTAAGGATGGAAAAGTAAGCTTTGCCTTCCTTCCAAAATAACTCGAAAATATATATTCTTTATAAGAATCATTTTAACGAATTATGGTATTATCACTGATAAAAAATAGGGTTCGATTCTCTCCTCCTCCAAAATTCACGGTCGTGATATAATCTCGGCCTTTTTTATTGCAAAAATATAAGATAAAACTAAAAATAAATTGTTAAAAATAAAATTTTTCATAAAAAAATGATTCTTTTGCCATTTATACTTAATATTCCAAAACATATATGGTTTTTCTTTATGAGATGCTCTGTAGCTGTTTTAAATCTAATTCCCTTACCTTGGATAAAGATATGTTCAAATAAATGTTTTTCTGATTATTCTCCCTTTCATGGAGGATCATCTCCCAAAAGATATCTTATTGAATCACCATTATCAACAATACATTTAGGTAACTTATTAGTTGCTTTTATACGTAATTCTTATCAAAAAAACATCCTTTATAAAATAGAAGAAATCACGGAAAATACAGAAAACCATTATAAAAAAGATCATAAAATAATAAGCAAAAGCACCAAAAGAGCTGTGTTAGATACAGATTTACGTGAAATAATCCATGATTTTAAAATCGTAAAAAGACAAAAATAATATTAATCTCCTTATCTTATACATAAATAACTTTATTTCGTATATTATTAAAAGCCATCCAATCAAAAGTTCTGAATGCGTCCCTCCACTTCCATTTCAATAACAGCCTAATTTCTAAGGGTTTACAAATATTTTCAATATAATTCGTTGATTTAGCATCATTTTTCTTGGAATATTGTTGACGAACACTCTATTTTCCATGATAATATAGTTTAAAGAAACAATATTAAGAGTTTTGCTTATGAAGCTAATCCATAGATTGCTAAATAAAAAATTAGA
>JAAKFE010000090.1 GCA_011065175.1 Candidatus Anoxychlamydiales bacterium | reverse complement strand
TATGTTTCTTTCGCAAAGAGCTTTTTTCTTCTTCCGATAAAAAATTTTTCATATGGAAAATTTTATAAAATCTGAAGATTTATTGTAAAAGGTTTTTTTTAACCTTCGCTTCCGAGATGTATATTTAGACTTTTATTCTTTTTTTAACTCAATTTCTAATTTTGCTATTTGATCTGTATAATATTCTTTTAAAACAGCAATTAATTTTTTATGATTTTTTTCGGCAACACCTTTGCCGATTTTAATTATTTTTTCAGTAGTAGGAGCTTCTCTTATTTCAATAAATGAACTAGACTTTTTTTGTTGTTTTATTTTACCTAATTTTTCAAAAGCATTAAATTCTTTTAAAAGCGCTTCAGCTTCAATTTGAGCTAAAGTTGATGATAGAGAAGCTACTCTATATAACCTTTTATAATAGTCTAAATATTTTTGCTTAGTTGGAGATATTACTTGTTTTTTTAAAAAAATATTTTTGAAAGGAAAAATACAGAAAAATACCTTTTTAATACTGTCTTTAATTTTACCATATATAGTCTCTAGAACCTTTCTTATAGATGATATTATAGTTTTAATAAACCTTACTTTTTTAGTTTTTAGAGGTTCTTCTTTACGTCCGGCTGATTGCTGAGAGTCTTTAACAGCAGACATTCCCAAGGGAGTGGGGTTTGAGGATGGAGAAGGCGTTGCTGCCCCAGTTGATGGATTTGATGTAGATGTGGCTGGAATTGGACCTGGCATTATTTTCCTCTAATTTTATAGATTGATAAATTTTTAAGATTAAAACATACAGCGAGATAACTTTTTTTTTCAAAGCTTTAATTTAGAGAAAGGATTTTTTTAATTTCTTTTCTCTCATTTAAAACCTAGGTAAATTATAGTCCACTTCTCACAACATCTACAACAACGTTAAGTTTGCTGACTTTTTCAACAAGCAATTTAATCTCTTCTGAAATAGCCTTTGGTAAAAAATCTCTAAATTTTAGCATATTCATCACAACACTATCTTCTCCAAGCTTTTTATAAGACTCAAAACCACTAATATTAATATTAAAATATGGGATGATTGGAATATAGCTTAGTACTCGCCAAAAGATCGAGCTTTCTTTAAAAACTCTTTCACCATAATGTTCGTAAACTGGATACAAAGTTAAATAATTAGTTACAAATGCTTTTATTTCTGCATCAGAGAGCCTAGAGATATCTTCTGAGCTTAAGAGTTCATTTTTAGTTTCTAGCTGGGTTAATTCTTTTAGATTTCGATCAAATGCAAAGTCTCGAGCGGGAGAAGCATAAGATGATGATGATGCCATAGTTATATCTCCTAAATGTTAAAAATTATAAGATATTAAATCAATTTTTGATGAGATAACATACAATGGTTTTTAAATATTTTTAAAGAAAAAAAACAAAAAAAATAAGATTGTAAAAAGATAATTTTAATAAAGATAAATTAATTACATTAAAAGGAGAAATAAAAAATGTTAATTTTAGCTTCAAGCTCCCCTAGAAGAAGAAAAATTTTGAGTTATTTTTCTATAAAATTTAAATGCATTCCTTCTCATTTTGATGAAAAAAAAATCAAATTTATAAAAGATCCCAAATCATATGCAATTGAAATCGCTGAAAATAAAGCTAAAGCTCTAAATGAAAAATATTATAACGATATAATCTTATCAGCAGATACTATTTGCTTTGCAAATAATAAAGTTTATACAAAACCTAAAAATGAAAATGATGCCTTTAGAATTTTAAATGAACTTTCAAATACCTGGCACTCTGTTTTCACTGCAATATCAATCAAACATAAAGATACAATCTTTTCGGATATTGAAGAGACAAAAATACTTTTTCATGCCCTAACTGATGAGCAAATTAAAAAGTATCATTTATCATTTTATTATCAAGATAAAGCAGCTGGATATGCTATACAAAAAGCGGGTAGCATAATAATTAAAAACATGATAGGTTGCTATTATAATGTAATGGGCATGCCGATTAATATCTTAAGCAAATCTCTTTTAAAAGTAGGTATAGATCTATGGGACTTTTTAAAACCTTCATAAAGCTTTTAGTGGTTTTTAATATATGTATGTATTCTCTAGTGGCTGAAGAGACTGATAAGAGACATATTTTGTATTTAATGCATTCAAATGAAGTTGAAAAAGCACTAAAACAATATCAAAATGCTTGGGAAAATGAACCTTTAGATTTAGAGATTTTACAAAAGATGAGTTTGATCCTTTTAAAAAATGGAGCTAATAGCTCAGATGTCGAGACACAAAAACTATCTATGTTCGGAGCAGGCCTTAGTGCATCAAATATCTCTTTAGAGATTTTAGAAATAGGCTTAAAATCTTCAGATTTAGAAACGCAGCTACTCTCACTCCATTTCATATCACTTTTAAATGATAATAAAACTGATATGCTTTTAACTAAAGCTATGAGATCTGATTTTTTACCGACTAGATTAGAAGCTGCATATCATATGGCTCAAAGAAAACATCCCCATGCAATTGGACAAATTGAATCTTTAATGATGAAGCTTCCTGTTTTTATAAAACCTTTTTTTCCTCATTTATTTGCAATGCTCGGAACAGATGGAGCGACAAAATATCTACTTAGATTTTTAAACGATGGTAATTCTGATGTAAGATTAGAAACTATTTTAAGTATCGCAAATTTAAATAGAGATGATCTTCTGTCCCATATTAGAAAAAAACTTCCTAACTCAACAATAGCAGAGAAGGAAGCTATTTTTTATACATTGAATAAACTAAATGATTCATCAATAATAAAAGATATTCAAAAATTTTCAACTTCTAGTATTGAAAATATAAAACTATCAGCATTGCGTTCTCTTTATCATTTAGGTGATAAATCTAAAAAAGTAGCTATTGAAAAATTAGCTTTGGAAAACAACTTATTTGCTATCTCTATTTTAAAAGATATTCCCGGCTCTGAAAACACTTTAAAAATGCTTTTAAAATCTCATAATAAACTAATACGAGTAAATGCGGCTATTTCACTGCTTAGTTTAAAAGACAGCGCCTGCATTGATACTCTAAAAACTATTTTAATAAACGATAGCAAAGATACAGCTCTTCAGCCATTTTTCTCAATTGGCAGAACAATGATGTATTTTAAACTAGTACCACTTGCTATTTATAGAGTTAAAGATATAAAACAAGATCCATCTTTAGCGATTAGAGAAGCTCTTTTAAAAGAGGCTTTAGAGTTAAACGAAGATGATTTTTTATCATTAATAAAAGCTATCTTTGACGCTCCTCAAAGTGATTTGATTCCATCAGCGATAGCTCTTTTAGAGAATCTATCATCTGAAAAAGCAATTGAGTTTTTAAAAGATAAAGCTAACTCATCTTCTATCCCCCTTATTAGAGATTATGCAAATTTAGCCTTATATAGGATGAAAATTGAAGGACCTTATGAGAATTATATTGCTAATTGGATAACAAATCAAAACGATGACGTGATAATTCAGCTAAACATAAATCCTGAGAAAAAAAGTGAGAAAACAGAAAATATTTATTCTTTAACAAAAGAAGAATCAACAAGGCTTTTATTAGATATGTTTATAGCTCTATCTTCCAAACAAGATGAGACTAGCTTAAAAATAATCGTTAGCGCTATTAAAAAAACTAACCCTAAAAATAGATATGCTTTAGCTGGAATGTTAATCAGAGCAACTCAATAATTTATTTTTTATAAATATTTCTCTGGTTTTATTTATTTCCACTTTTTTTTCCACTTTTCATATTCTGAAAGACGTAATCTGTAACGGGCAATACTACCTTCATGAAGGCTTTGAAGTTCTCTTTCAACTATTTCAATGAATCTCGATGAATCTTTTTTTGAAGGCATTAACTTTTTAGCTTTTCTTTGAATTAATAAAATTGCCTGAGATTTATTCATACCTGTTTTTACAATCTGGGAGATAACCTCTACGATAGAATCTCGATATTTCATACGGAAAATATCTGGCTCTCCAAGCACATTTCTTGCTGTTGAATATAAAAAACAAGATCTTTCATATGCCCATACAAAAATATCTCTTAAAAGTTCAAAGCGATTTTGTTCGTAAATTCCTAAAAGACCATTAATATAGTCTTTTTCATCTACATCAATAAACGATAGAGGACATAGGTTATTTTTAATCAAAGGAATATTAGCTGCTAGGCGAGAAGTACGTTTATTTACATCTTCAAAAGGTTGTAGATAAGGCAAATGAACCATTAGAAAAAAAGCCTGTTCAAAAGGATCTTTAATTGCATTGGCCTTATTTAATAATTTTTCGAAATTCTCTGAAATCAGTTGAGGAATGCTAAGTGGAGTATAGCTTGATTTTCCGATCTTTACGGGGATGGAACGCAAAGATCCACAAGCTCTATCAACGAGTAAATTATCAGATAATAGCGCATGAAGATTTGTAATAATATAACGATTAATTTCAATTTCATTAGCTGATTCTACCAAAAATTCAATAGCAGCTTTATGATTCAAAATCATTTGAGCATCTTTTGCATCTTTGCCTTCACTAACAATTCCAAGATCAAGTAATCTCTCTGTTTCTAATAGCGAATAAGTATTTCCTTCCAAACGAGAAGAATTCCAAGACAAATCAATAAGCAATCTATGAAAAATTTGCTTAGCATAAGTCCCGGCGGGATATTTTCCATCTGGACTTTTGCCCATTTCAAAGAGTTTGTTTCTTAAAAATTTAGAAAGATAAAAAGTAGTATTAGATTTATAACTCTCTAGAAATTTTTGATAATAGCTTGCATTAACTCTTTTTTGAATCGGTTTTGTTACTTTTGATTGAATTTTTTGAGCTTCCTTTGAAAGGATTAAAATAGAGCCTTTTGATTGCATTGTAATATCTGAGACAGTTAATTTATATTTTCTAGCTCTCGCTTTTCCTTCACTCGAAATCTTTTTTTGTTTAAGCAAAATTTTTAAGTAACGTTGCAAACTGCGAGAAGAAACAGATTGATCTAAAGATTTTTTAATCTCTTCACTATTAGCTCCTTCGGGAAATAGCTTTAAGATATTTAAGATGTTATTTAGTTTTTTTAAAATATTATCCGTCATATTTTCATGTCCTTTTGTCGCAATTTAAATAGTATTGCGACACTTTAACCTTATTATATGTCGCAATACCCCCAATAGTCAATAAAAATGTCGCAATTTAAAAGTATTGCGACACTTTTTTAAAGTATTGCGACAAAAAATAAAATGCTTCAAATTTCACCATCCTATATGCAATTAATTGATAGACACTTACGGCAAAAGATAAGTTTAAGTAAAAATTCTTCAATTAGCTAAACTCATGGTATTCCGACTACTGTTACTTTATCACAAAAATTAGCTCCTATTAAATCTGAAAAGCTTTCATATTTATAAATTCAAAGATCGTATATACTTTTTTCTAAACGATTTTATTTAAAAATTTTCATGCGAATTTTTTTTG
>JAAKFE010000009.1 GCA_011065175.1 Candidatus Anoxychlamydiales bacterium | reverse complement strand
CTTTTGCAAATAATCATAGACTACTTTTCCATATCCAAGAGTAAGATCCGATATAAAATGAATAGCAGATACTACTTCTAATACAGGTAAATTAGCAACAGGAGCTAAAGAGTGTGGATGAAGTTCTAAAGAAGCAGGTCCCGTCCACGCTCCTTTAATCTTAATATTTTTAGTTGCATATTGAACAAGCTCACAAATCTTTAATTTTCCATTAACATCTGGGATGATTTTTAATAAAAATTGAGGTTCATTCATTGATTTTAAAATAGCTTTTTTATCTAACTCTTTATATTTATAACCCATTGTTGCTGTAGCTATTCTTACAGATCCATAATCCAAAGTTCCTAAAAGAGTATCTTTTTCTACTTTTAAGCTAGGATAAGCTAATTTTTTTGGAAATCCCCAGATTTCCCTTCCACCTGATATTGGAGCTTCAGAATCTAAATACATAGAATGAACATAACTACCTTTTTTTCCTTTATATGTTATCGGGATAACTTGTCCAGATTCTGTATAACTACCAAAACCTGAAGAGTCTGGCATTTTTATAAATTCATATTTTACTAATGGTTCTTTTATTTGCAGAGGCTCTGGCACAACCTCTTTTAAAGCATTTATATCTGTTTTATATGTGATAATTAAGTATTCTCTATCAACAAATTTATATGGTCCTTTTGAGTAGCTAGGCGATGAAATAGGCATTGCATAAGCATTTTTTATAATGTCTTTTTCTTTCATTTTTTTTTAGCTTTTTTTATCTATAATTTATGTTCTTTATATAGCTCAAAAGTATGTTTCGCTATCATAATCTCTTCATCTGTAGGAATAACAAAAACAAAAACTTTTGAGTTATCTTTGCTAATTTTTTCAGCCTTTTTTTTGCATTTATTATTTTTATCCAAATCTAGATCTACACCGAGCCATGCTATTTTTTTCGATACCATCTCTCTGATTTCAGAAGCATTCTCTCCAATCCCTCCTGTAAAAACGAAACCATCTAAACCTTGAAGCTCAGCTGCTAAAGATCCTGTAAAAAGAGAAATTCTATGTACAAAGATATCAATCGCTAGTTTCGCTCTGGGATCTTCGCTTTTTATTAGTTTTGCCATATCTGAGCTAATGTTAGAGACTCCTAGAAGACCAGATTCTTTATAAAAGAGATTTTGAACTTCTTTGGCGCTCCACCCTAGCTGATCCATTAAATATACTCCCAAATATGGATCTACATCTCCAGGACGAGTAGCCATAGGAAGACCTCCCATAGATGTAAGTCCAATTGAAGTAGCAAAACTTTTTAAGTTTTCAATAGCGCACATCGTAGATCCACTTCCAAGATGAGCTACGATGATTTTCTTTTTAGCAGCATTTTCACCTAAATATTTTGGTAGCTGAGATGCAATGTACTCATATGAAAGACCATGAAAACCGTATCTTCTAATGCCCATATCAGTTAATGATTTAGGAAGAGCATAGCTCTGAGAGATAAAATCACAAGTTGAATGAAAAGCAGAATCAAATGTTGCTACTTGGAAAAGATTTTCAAATTCTTCTTTAAAAAAAATATAGCCATTTAAGTTATATGGTTCGTGAAGTGGTGAAAATGGAATTAGAGTTTTTAGATATTCAACTACCTTTTCATCAAAAACTAGAGATTTTTTAAAATCACCACCATGAACAATTCTATGGCCTGCTGCTATTATGTTAAGATTTTTTTTTCGGGTCCAATCTAAAATAAAATGCAGAACTAATCTAACGTAGTTTTTTGTATCTCCCTGAAGATCTAGATCTTCATCGATTTCTATAGAGGAATCTGCTTTTGTTATTTTTATATGTGGTTTTGTTAATAGATTGGAAACAGAACCTAGATATTCTCTTTTCATCTCATTTTGAGATATAGAAAAAATTGAAAATTTTATAGAAGAAGATCCAGTATTTAAAACGATTAAACTATCCATCTTATCTCTCTATTGCCATAGCGATTCCCATGCCACCGCCAATGCATAGGGCAGCTAAACCTTTTTTAGCATCTTGTTTTATCATTTCATAAAGAAGAGTTATTAAAATTCTAGCGCCGGAAGCGCCTATTGGATGGCCGAGCGCTATTGCTCCTCCATTTACATTTACTTTCTTAGAATCAAAACCCATCTCTTTATTTATTGCAATAGAAGGTGCTGCAAAAGCTTCATTAATCTCCATTAAGTCTAAATCATTTGTGTTCCAATTAGCTTTTTTTAAACATTTTTTAATTGCTGAAATTGGACCTATCCCCATAATTTTTGGATCTACACCTATGCTTGCTGAGGCTTTAATTGTTGCTATTGGTTTTAAACCAAGCTCTTTTGCTTTTTTTGCGCTCATTAAAATTACAATAGCAGCTGCATCATTTAAACCAGATGAGTTACCAGCCGTTACTGTTCCATTATCTTTAAATGCAGAAGGGAGTTTTGCTAAACCTTCTAGAGTTGTATCAAATCTTGGATATTCATCTTTGTCAAAAATTATTGGATCCTTTTTTCTCTGAGGCACCTTTATAGGGATTATCTCCTCTTTGAATCTATTAGTTTCAATTGCTTTTTTTGATCTCATTTGAGACTCAAAAGCAAAAGAGTCTTGCTCTTTTCTAGAAATTTTGTATTTTTCAGCTACATTTTCTGCTGTTACCCCCATATGACAATGATTATAAGCATCAAAAAGACCATCTTTAATCATTGAATCAACAAGGCTCCAGTCCCCCATACGCTTGCCTGCTCTCGAGCCTAAAAGAACATGAGGAGATAGAGACATATTTTCTTGTCCACCAGCTATTATAATATCAGCATTTTTTAGTAAAATTTCATTAACGCCTAGCTCTATTGCTTTAAGACCAGATCCGCATACTTTATTAATAGTAAATGCAGGAACTTTTGAAGGCAATCCAGCCTCTATTGCTGCTTGGCGAGCTGGATTCTGTCCAACGCCTGCTGTTAAAACTTGCCCTAAAATAACCTCATCGATGGTATTCGGATCTATTTTTGTTTTTTGTAATAGCTCTTTGATAACTAAAGAGCCAAGTGTTGAAGCTGGCATATCTTTCAAAGTTCCTAAAAATTTTCCTATCGCAGATCTTCTAGCTGCTACTATTACCACTTCTTCCATATTTTATCTCATTTGTTTAAAATATTTTCATAATATAATTTTGCAAAAACGCAAGAAAGCGCTCTTTCTTTTGCTAAAGAATTTCTACTATTTATTAAAATAGGCACCGTAGCTCCTAGAGCTAAACTACCACATTCGGCTTTTGAAAAAAGCTCTAATTGTTTTACAGCAATATTACTAGCATCAAGATTTGGGAAAAGAGCAATATCTACATCTCCAGCTACTTTAGAAGAAAATTTTTTATCCTCTGCAATTTTTTTAGAAAAAGCAATATCAAAAGAAAGTGGTCCTTCCACCATAGCATCTTTAAAAATACCTTCTTTTGCCATATCTACCAAAGCTTTAGCATCTAATGTTGATATAATTTCGTCATTTACTTTTTCAATACAAGCTAAAATTGCAATTTTTGGTTTTTCTATACCAATCGATCTAGCTACATCTATTGCATTTAATAAAATATCTACCTTAGTTTTTAGATTCGGTAAAATGTTAATTCCTACATCTGTGTAAATTAATGGTTTTTTATAAAAAGGAGTATCGCAAATATAACAATTGCTAAGTCTTCTATTAGTTCTAATGCCCGTCTCTTTTGAAAGAACAGCTTTGAGAAGTATACTAGTATCCAACGATCCTTTTAAAAGAGCTTTTACTTTATTTTTTTTAGCAAGTTCAACTGCCTTTTTAGCAGCCTCTTGCATATCGGACACGTCTATAACTTCAAATAAAGATAAATCTTTATCTATTTTTTGAGCGATTTTATTAAGCTCATTTTTAGGCCCTACAATTATAGGATCGACAAGACCCATCTCAAAAGCCAAAATAGCTCCTTTTAAAGCTTCTTCATTTAAGGGATAAACAGATGCTATAGGGAGCTTTTTAGAGATTTTTAACGCCCTTTCTATAAATTTTTGATTTTTTTCTTGGTATTTTTCTAACATTATTTTTCTTCTTTAAAACGCTATTTTTTTTATCTTCTTTTAATCGTCATTAAAAAAGATAAAAATAAAATTGTCAAAGAAATTCTTTTATATTTTAAGTATCTTAATATTTAATAGATAAACTACAGATAATTAAAGTTTTAAGCTAAGTTTTAAGATCGGTCGATCTTTTATTTTTTCAAAAGAAAATCCCAGAGTTTCACTGAGATTTTTAACAGCAATATTATCTTCTAATATTTGAGATATTAAATAATTAAGATTTTCTTCTTTTGCTATTTTTATAATGTTTTCTAAAAGCTTTTTTCCAAGGCCTTTTTTATGCCAGATATCCTTAACAAGAAGGGAGAAAAATCCATCATTTGAATTTTTAAGTTTTGTGAATCTACCTATTGCTATAATCTCATCTAAACCTTTTAGCTGAGAAACTAAAGTTATCTCTCTATCATAATCGATAAAACACATTCTAATGAGTCTTTTACGAGCAACTAAATCATCATATGGAATTGCTTTAAAAGATTTTAAAGATTTTTCAGATACCTCTTTATAAAATTCTTTTATAAGTGGTTCATCATCAGAATGTATTGGTCTAATTACAATCTCAGTTTCATCTTTTAATTTATAATTCTGAATTAAATGAAGAGGATATGGCTTTATTGCAAGTTTGGGATATTTTTTATCTTTTTCATGAAGTATTATTCTAACATCTAAAGCAATAATCTCATCTTGAGTTGCTAAAAGAGGATTTAAATCACACTCCTTAATTTCTGGATATCTCACTATTAGTGAGCTAAAATCGACTAAAATTTTCTCTAATTTGTCTAAATTTATAGCTTTTTTTCCTCTAATTCCTTTTAGGGCCTGATAAATTTTCGTTCTTTCAATTAATCTTTTTGCGAGTGTAATTGTCAATGGCGGAAGCGCAATTGCTTTATCTTTAAATACTTCGACAAGCTCTCCTCCTGTCCCAAAAAGTATAATTGATCCAAAATCTGAATCAACAGCGCTTCCAAGAATCAATTCATATCCATCTAAAAGAATCATCTTTTGAACGCTAACTCCATCAAAATATTTTTCCTTTCCAAGGTCTTTTAAAGATTTCTGAATCTCAAAAAAAGCATCTTTTACTTCTGCAGAATTATGTAAATTGAGTTTTACCCCTTTAACATCTGTTTTATGAGTAATTTCTTTAGAATAAATTTTTAAAACAACTGGATATCCAATTTTTTCAGCAATTTGACAAGCTTCATTTGGATCTTTCGCAATAAAAGTCTCAACTATCGGAATATCAAAGGCTTTTAAGATATTTTTAGATTCAACCTCATCTAAAATAACTCTATTTTCATCTCTAGCTTTGTTTATTATGTCTGTTATTATATTTTCTTGTTTTTTGATCTCTAACTCAGTTGCTATTTTACTTTGAACTTTAGCTGTCTCATATATACCAATTATATTATAACGATACGTCCACATATAAGCAAAAGACCGGCATGCTAGATCTGGAAATTCAAAATCAGGAATATTGCTAGCTGCTAAAATTTTTCTACCTTCTTCCACAGATTTTGCTCCCATCCATGCTACAAAAATAGGCCTACCTATATCTGAAAATTCTTTAATTTTATTAGCAACTAAAGTTGCATCTGTCATGAATTGAGGAGTTAAAATAACCAAAATACCCTCAACATTTTCATCTTCAATTATTACTTTTATAGTCTTGTAATAAAGATCTGCTGTAGCATCCCCTAAAATATCAATCGGATTATTATGAGACCAAGCAGAGGGTAAAAATTCATTTAATTTTTCATATGTAGTCTTTTTAAGAGGAGCTATTTTTCCTCCATGAATTATTAAGCTATCAGTTGCTATAACAGCAGGCCCCCCTGCATTTGTCACTATTGCTAGATTAGGACCCTTAGGAATAGGTTGTTTCGATAAAATCTCATTCATTCTAAATAAATCTACAATAGTATCTACCCTTAAGACTCCGACTCTTTTCAAAGCCGCATCTAATACTTCATCGCTGCCCGTTAAAGCCCCCGTATGAGATGTTGCTGCTTTCTGAGATTCTTTAGTTTTTCCAGCTTTAATTAAAATAATCGGCTTTGTCAAAGCGACTTCTCTGGCTGCTGATAGAAATTCTCTTGGATTTGATACATTTTCCATATAAATCAAAATACTTTTAGTATTTGGATCATCCCCAAAATAGTTAATCAAATCCCCGAAATTAATATCTATCATAGAACCAATTGATACAAATGCACTAAATCCTATTTTTTCTTTTATACTCCAATCTAAAACAGCAGCGCCCAATGCGCCAGATTGAGAAATAAAAGCAATATTTCCACTCTTTGGCATATCTTTTGCGAAAGTAGCATTAAGATTTAAACTTGGATTCATAATTCCTAAACAATTAGGCCCAATAATCCTTATCTTTTTTCTATTTTGAAGAATTTGATCTTCTAATTTTTTTCCACTCTCGCCAAGTTCTTTAAATCCAGCAGATACTATAATAGCTGCAGAAACATTTTTTTCTTCTAACTCAGCGATTATATTAGGAACTGTATTAGCTGGAGTTGCGATTATTGCTAAATCAACTTTTTTATCGATATCTTTGATGCTAGAATAAACTTTTTGTCCTAAAATACTATCTCTTTTAGGGTTAACTAAAAATATTTCCCCTTGAAAAGATGAGTTTACTAAATTTTGAGAGAGAGTTTTCCCAACACTATTTTCTTTTGCAGAAGCACCGATTATTGCAATAGTTTTGGGATTAAAAATAAAATCTAAATTGTTTTGCTCTTTATATAATATATTTAAAGAGGGATCAAATTTATACTCTTCCATCCTTCCTGTCCTTCACATCCTTGATATATATTATGTAAAAACTGAAGTAAACTCTTTTTTAACAAAACTACTTAGATATAATTAGGATTAATTAATTTGAAGATTTTAAAGCTTTGTCTACTTGATCTTTTGATATTGAACCATATCTTAATATTTTATATGGTTTTTCAACTAAAGAAATAATAGTCGAGGGAACTTTAAGTTCACACATACCTGTATCGATAATAGCTGGAATTTTATTAAAAAAAGCATCTAAAACCATCTTAGCATTAATAGGACTTTTACTATTTGATATATTTGCAGAAGTTCCAACTATTGGATTTCCTAATAAGTTGATTAGTTTTTGAGTATAGTAATTATCAGGCATTCTAACAGCTATTGTTGAGCCTGAAGATATAAGAGATGAAATATTATCTCTTTTCTTTAAAATGACCGTTAAAGGGCCTGGAAAAAAGTTATTTGCCAATTTATAAAAATCACTTGGAATCTCTTTAGCTACTTTTTTTACATCTTCAACTCTTCCTAGATGAACAATCAATGCTTTATTTTTATCTCTTTTTTTTAAAACATATATTTTTTCGATAGCTCTTTTCTTAAATATATGAGCACCAAGGCCATAGACAGTCTCTGTTGGAAATGCTATCACTTTAGATGCTTCTAAGTAATCTATAATATTTTTGAAATTTTGATCACTCAGATCTTTTTTTGAAAAAATTTTAGTATCCATATTCATTTTTCGAAATTTTCTAGTTAGTTTATACTAAAATTCCAATCTTTTGAATATATAAATTGCAGTATTTTCAGCAATTCCCGAAAGCTTTTAATTTAAATATTATCACCTAATATTAATTTTAAAAATTTTTAAATTATGTCTTTTTAATTTTATCTATCATTAAAGTTGCTTTTTTATTTGAAATTAACTTTTCAAGCTCATTTTACTCCACTAGGGAATTTTTTGATTTTCAAAAATATTTACGAAAAGAAAATTAAAAAAAGCATTTTTTTTCATAGAGCGCAAAAATCTTTCGGGAATAGCTGGCAGTATTTGGATTTTATATTTATTTTAAATTATGATTATATATATTACAAAGGAGAAAAATTTATGAAGACAACATCTTTTATCTCGCTCATCTATGGCTTAATTATTATCTTAAGTGGAATAATGGCTTTTAGATTTACTAATCAACTAACTTCTTTAGTTGTTGAAGTAGGTCTTGGCATAGTAATTCTTGCAAATGTCTTTTTTATGATGATGGAAAAAAAACCATCATTTTATATTCTTTTGGTTTTATCTTTTTTACTTGCAATATTTTATGGATATAATTTTTCTCAGACTCATCAGTTTTTTCAAGGAGTTTTAGCCGCTCTTAGTTTTTTTGTTTTTATATATGAACTTTTAAAGATTTTAAAAATTTTTGGAGCAGAATAAAAAAAAACCGAACTCGACCTAGCGGTCTTGCTCGATTCTTTTATTAAAAACTTAAAATCAAAGAGTTAAGCTTTTGCTTTTCTTCTTTTTTTAGTTGTTTTTTTAGCAGGAGCTTTTTTTGTAGCTTTTTTTGTTTTTCGTTTAACTGTTTTTCTTTTAGCTGGTTTTTTAACTGTTTTTCTTTTAGCTGTTTTTTTAGCTACTGTTTTCTTAGCTGTTTTTCTTTTTTTTCTTTTTAACATAGGGTCCTCCTTGTCGTTTATTTATTCTATGTAAAATAATTTTTGGGTAAATACCCTTTACTTCCATTTACCTCTTATACTTTTAAATATAATAAATTAAATATAAAAAACAAATAATTTTTATTATTTTTCTTAAACTAAATAATTACAAAACTAATAAATAGGCTTTATAAATATATCTCAACGCTATTTTTTTTATATTTTTTTTTAAAAAAAAATTTAAATTAGTTTAATTTTTTTTGTAATTATTTATATATTTATCAAATATTGATCTTTATCACGCTAATTAATTTTTAAATAATCATTAATTGTAAAAAGAATTACATTAAGTTTATTTATGATAAAAAATACATAAGACTTTGAAAGAAAGATATTTAGTGAAATAAAAAGGGTTCTTTAAAAGCAATAATTGATTTTAAAGAACCCAAAAAGGATTAGATTACTATTTTTTCTTCCCAAAGCAGCAAAAGCATTTCCATCTGAACAATGCATAAAATGCGCTCACTCCAACTAAGAAGTAGATTACTTTGTCAATCCAAAGTCTTCCAAATATATAATCTATGATGTTGAAATCAACAACACCCCAAAATCCCCAGTTAATTCCACCAATAATTAGTAAAATTAATACAAATATATCGATTTTTTTCATAAAATATTCCTTCCTTAAAATTAGAAGTTCCTCACTCTTTATTAACTCTCAAATATGACATTTTTAATCAAGTATTTTTTTTATTTGGTTTTCAAAAACAACTGAATATCAAAAGCTTATTGATTTTAAAAAAATAATAATATTTAATATTTATTAAATTTAATAACCACATAATTAAATGACTAGACCACTTTCTGATTTATTAAGACCCTCTTCATTTGATGAAGTTTTTGGACATGAAAAGTCTATTTTTTGGCTAAAAAAAGTGATTGAAGCAAAAAAACCGATCTCCATTTTATTTTTTGGACCAGCTGGATCTGGAAAAACAACCCTTGCAAAACTTTATGCAAAAGCCTTTAATACAAATTTCATCAAGATGAGCGCAGTATTTGGATCAACCTCTGAGATAAAAAAAATTGTAAATGATGCGAAAGCTAGCCCTCTTTTTAATATTCCAACCATTTTATTTGTAGATGAAATTCACAGATTTAACAAAGCTCAGCAAGATTCATTTTTGCCATTTGTTGAAGATGGAACGATAACGCTAATTGGTGCTACAACCGAAAACCCCTCTTTTTCTTTGAATAATGCATTGATTTCCAGATTTAGAGTAATTGAGCTAAATGCCTTAGAGATTAAAGACTTAAGTGAAATATTATTGAGCTATGAGAAAAAATATGGCCCTTTAAATTTAACTACAAAAGCAAAAAAATATATTTTAGAGGAGTCTTTAGGCGATGCAAGACACTTAATCAATATGATTGAAAATCTAGAAAGTCTAAAAGAAAACAAAGAAAATGATTTAGATGACATTTTAAAATTTCTGCAAAAAAAACCCTCAAATTATGATAAATCATCTGATATTCACTATAACTTGATTTCAGCGTTGCATAAATCGATTAGAGGATCGGACTCAGATGCAGCTTTATATTGGCTGGCTAGAATGTTTAAGGGCAAAGAAGACCCTCTTTACATCACAAGAAGGCTTATTCGAATTAGCATAGAAGATATTTCACTTGCAGATCCTAATGCTTTAAAAATAGCGATGCTCTCAGATGAGACTTATCGAAGGTTAGGTTCTCCTGAAGGTGAACTTGCAATAGCTCAGGCAGTGATTTATCTAGCTCTAGCGCCTAAAAGCAACAAAGTATATGAAGCTTTTGAAAAAGCAAATACCTTAGCTGAAAAAACTTCTCACCTATCTGCTCCCAAACACATATTAAATGCTCCGACAAAACTTATGAAAGATCTTGGCTATTCAAAAGGCTATAAGTATGATCATGATGAAAAAGATTGCTTTTCTGGACAAAGTTATTTCCCTGAGGATATTTCAAGAGAGCAATTTTATTTCCCAAAAGATATAGGTTTTGAAAAAGAAATGAAAAAAAGATATGTATATTTCGACAAATTAAGGAAATTAAAATCGAAAAGTTAATTTTTTTCTTTAAAATAACTTTAAATTATAACTTGATTCAAAAGCCCAATTTAACATATATTGCATCCAGGCACTTAGGTAAGTAATATATTATGTTAGAAATATCACAGATTCGTAAAAATAAGATTTGTCTTTTAGATTATAATTATAAACAAGACATTGAAAATAGAGTAATGCTCTCTAAGCTCACTGTATTTGAACTAAGCATTTTAGAAGAAATCTTATATAGCTCAATTAAGACATCTATAAACAAATTATCTAAAGATTTAGATATCCCAGAAAAAAAGATTTTAGCTGTTTTAAAAAAATTTGAAAAAACAAATCTTTTAAAAATCGATGGAGAAATTATCAATATCGATAAAAAAATGCGTAAATATTTTGAATTTGAATATCAAAGATTTGAAGAAAACTTTAAACCCGATCTTTTATTTATAAATAACCTTTTACATAAAATACCAATTCATATTTTACCGATTTGGTATTCAATTCCAAAATCTTCTAATAATATTTTTACATCTATTATTGATAAATATTTCCTAACTCCTCAAATATTTCAAAGGCATCTAGAAAATATTGAATGTGAAAACCCAACATTTTTAGGCATTGTAGAAGACGTCTATAATTCAGAGAACTTTGAAGTAGAATCATCTGCTTTGCAAAAAAAACATTCTTTAGAAAAAGAAAAATATTTAGAGATCATTCTTTTACTAGAGTTTAACCTTTTATGTTTCCAGTCTTATAAAAAAACTGATAATGGTTATGTAGAGATAATAACACCATTTCATGAATATAAAGATTATCTTCAATATTTAAATAAGACCAAAACTTTAAGTATAAAAGATACAAAAAAACTAATTCGCAAAAGAAAGATAGATTTTGGGTTTGTAGAAGACTTAAGCTCCGTTTTAAAAATGGCAAAAAAACCTATTTCAAAAAGTTCAATAGAAAAAACCATAAAAAAGGAACTTTCAATAAAAGATCCCGATATAATAATTTCTAAATCTTATATAGACTCTATTATTAATAAATTATTAAAAATTGAGTTTTTAACCCAAAAAAAGGATCTACTACAATTTACTTCTTCTGCAAAAAAATGGTTAGATTTCAATTTAGAAAACAAAGCTCTGCATCTTTATTATCATCCTTTAAATACTCTTGATAGCGCAAAATCTTTTAGCCATTTAATAAATGAAAAATCTATAAGAGAAGCTGAAAAAAGTATAACAAGAGTTTTAGATTCTTCTTGGGTTTATTTTGATGATTTTGCAAAAGGCATCTTATCTGCTGTTTTAGATGACCAACTAGTTAAGATCAAGCATATGGGAAAAACCTATAAATACTCGATTCCTTCACACTCTAAAGAAGAGCTAATATTTATTAAAAAAGTTATTTTTGAAAAACTTTTTGAATCATGCATTGTCGCTATTGGTTCTTTAAATGGAAGAGATTGTTTTTCAGTTACCAAGCTAGGTAAAAAGCTTTTTGATCTTACTTGAGGTATTTATTTTTGAAAGATTTAGTGCAAAATAGAAAAGCTTTTCATGACTATGAAATCTTAGAAACTTTCGAAGCTGGAATAGTTTTACTTGGCTCTGAAATCAAATCCCTAAGAGATCATTCAGCCTCACTTCAAGACTCTTATGTTGACCTAAAAGATAATGAGCTTTGGCTAATAAATAGCTACATAGCTCCTTATAAGTTTGCTAAAACCGATTCTCATAAAGAAAGAAGAAAAAGAAAATTATTGATGCATAAAAAAGAGATTTTACAGATAAAAAGACAAGTCCATGAAAAAGGAACAGCTTTGATCCCTCTTTCTATATATTTAAAAAAATCTAAAGCTAAAGTAAAAATTGCAGTGGCCAGAGGTAAAAAAGCTTACGATAAAAGAGCAAAACTCAAAGAAAAAGCTCAAAAAAAAGAAATTCGCAACATTGAATAATAATCATTAAACTGTCAAAATATATTTTTATGAAAAAAAGAATAAAAATATATGAGAGCCTTAACAACTATAACATCTCCCAATAATCCGATTCCAACGACATTTACTCATAAAGTTACAGAAGAACAAATATCTGCTAATTTAATCTCAACAATTGATAAAAGCTCTTCAATAGATCAAAAGTTTAAAATATTTAATTTAACTACAGTTAAAAATTTAGCTATTAAAATAGTTAAAATAGCCGCAATTATACTAGCCGCTTCTGCTATTTCGCATCTAATTTCTATGACAATGATACAAACATCTAATCTTCTATCTAATAAAGCATCTACATCCCCTCTTTCAAAGCTCTCTAATTTTTTAATGCAAGGTGGATTAAAAATACAAAAACTAGCTGAAACTTTGTTTCTAAGCGTTTCTGTGCCGACTTATATGATTTTTTATAAGGCACCAAAATATCTTCTTTCGAAAATCCCTGCATTAATTAAAACGATTAATAGATATATATCTAAATTTATCGATCTATCAATGAAATACGTTATCAATCCGTTAATAAATCAAATCACTAAATTTATTAATTTTTTAAAACCTTATATAATCTCATTTATAAATAAAATAGCTAAAATTATAAATTTTATTGAGGAAAAAATTATTAAACCTCTTGTTAATTGGATTTGGAAAGTAATCTCAAAAGCTTTTTCCTCCCTATATAATAAAGTGATCGATCCTCTTTTAAAGCTTACTAAAGAAGGTATTATTTGGATTAGTAGAAATATCGCAAAACCTTTTGCAAGATGGAGTTATAGAGTGCTCTCAACAGCTCTGTCTAACCTATATAATAAAGTGATCTATCCTCTTTTAAAACTAACAAAGCAAAGTTATCAATGGGTAACTACAAAAATTATTTTCCCTCTTTTAAAATGGGGCTGGAAAATAACTTCAAAAGCAAGCTCTATTATTTATAGAAATGTTATCTACCCAATTGCAAGCAAGTGTTTTTTAGCTATTAAATCTATAGCTCAAAAAACAGCTGAGATCTCAACAATTTTATACAAAAAAACAATTGGGCCTTTAGTTGATTTAACTATTTTAGCAATACAAAAAACTACTCAAAAAATTATCGAAACTACAAATAGAATCATTAGGTTTGCAACAATTAAAATTTAAAAAGTCCGCTCTTAGCTATATTTTTAAAAGTTATATTTTTGAACTATTTTTTTTAGATTCTTCTTGACATGACTTAAAAAAATAACGTATCTTTTTATATTAATATAAATGAAAAAGGATCTCATCCATGAAAGTTGTAATATCAAAAAATGAACTTACTCAACTAATTGGGAAAATTCAAAATATCGTAGCCAATAAACCTGCTATTGCTGTTTTATCAAATGTCTTATTAGAAGCTAGAGATGGTCAACTATATTTGAAAGCGACTGATTTAACAACGAGTATGCTATGTTTTTCTGAAGCCAAAGTTGTAGAAGAAGGTGCGATTGCGCTTCCTGCAAAACGATTTTTTCATCTGATAAAAGAGCTAACATCTCCACAAATTAAAATCACATGTCCAAGCTCTGATGTAGCTGAGATTACTTCCGTATCTTCTCATTTCAAAATTAATGGTATGGCAAAATCAGAATTTCCTTCTCTTCCAGATAGTTCTAAAGCTACTCAAATCCCTATTTCTTCAGGGACTCTAAAAGAGATGTTATATAGGACATATTTTTCTGCAGCAAGAGAAGACTCTAGATTTGTTTTAAATGGTATCTACATGAAAGTAGATAAAAAAATAGCATCTTTTATCTCTACAGATGGAAAAAGACTCTCTAAAATGTATGCCAATCTAGATGTAGACCCATCCTTTCAAGGATCTTATATTCTGCCTTTAAAAGCTGCAGAAGAAATGATTAAACTATTATCAGATGATGAACAAATAGTAAATTTATCTTTGATGCATGATAAAATATTTTTAGAATCCTCAAATATTACTCTTATAACAAAGCTTCTTTCAGGAGAATATCCTGATGTTGAAAAAGTAATACCATCGAATAGCACTACTTCAATGATTCTTCACAGAGAAGAATTAATTACACTACTTAGACAAGTATCACTATTTACACCAGATAGCTCTGGATCTGTTAGATTTATCTTCGATCAAGGGCAACTCCAACTAACAGCTATGAGCTCAGATATTGGAGAGGGAATTGTTTCAATGCCAGTTGATTATTCTAATGAAAAACTAGAAGTTGCATTTAATCCATTTTATTTTATGGATATTTTGAGACACAGCAAAGATGAGACTATCAAATTTTCTATTCAAGATGCTTATAACCCAGGAATGATAACAGACTCCACTACTGCTACTTTTGTTATCATGCCGATGAGATTAAACGATCTCAAAACTACTAGCGAAGCTGATGTTTCTCAAAACCCTCAGTTTGCGTAATTTTAGAAATTACTCTAATTTTACAATTAATTTCGCAAAGCAACTTAATATAATATGCGGACCAAATGCTATTGGAAAAACCAATCTTTTAGAAGCTATTAATCTTATAAGCACAGGAAAATCCTTTAAAACTCTAAATTTAAAAGAACTTATAAAACATCAGAAAACCTTTTTTTTTATAGAAGCTGAAATAATTACAAAAAATATCTCACAGATTATTAAAATATACTATGATGGAAACACAAAAAGAATTACCCACAATGCAAGCACTTATCCTTCTTTTACCTCACTTTTAGGGATTTTACCGACTACTCTTCACTCGCCTGATGATCTAGATTTAATTAAAGGAAAACCAGCTACTAGACGTAAATTTTTAAATCTATATCTAGCTCAAGAAGATCCCCTCTATGTTCATCATTATCTCAGATTTACAAAAGCTTTAAAACAAAGAAACCACCTTTTAAAAAGCAAAAAATCTCATCTATTAAAACCCTTTAATATTGAGCTTGCAAAGTCCGCCGCTTATCTAACATTAAGAAGAAAAGTGTTTTTAAAAACTCTTCAAAACCCCTTAAATGAAATCTTAGAAAATCTATCAGATGTTTTAGATAAACCTAAAATTTATTATTTATCATCTATTCAAGCTGAAAATGATTTAGAAAAAACAAATCTTTCATATCTAAAAGTTTTAGAGCAAAATCAAAAAAAGGATCTAGATTTTAAAACAACTCTACTTGGGCCCCATAGAGATGATTTTTCAATAAGTTTTTCAGGAAAATCTGCTAAAAGTTTTGCTTCTGAAGGCCAGAAAAAAATCCTTTTATATGCTCTTCGCTTTGCCGAGTGGCAAATTTTACATTCTAAATTTGAGCAAAAACCTCTTTTTTTAATTGATGATTTTGATGCTCACTTAGATGAAAACCATAAAAAAAATCTAAAAGAAGCTTTTAAAAAATTCTCTCAAGTTTTTATAACTATGCCAAGGTTAAATGAAAGCTTTGAAAATGCCAATTTTATTAATTTGAAAGATCAAAATATTTAATAAAAAAAATTTGAAAATTGGAGCGTGCTTTTCACAAATCATTAACATTTAAATGTTTATAAAATAGATTGTTTTTTCTTAATAAAAGTTAAAAAAAACAATTTATTGCAATTAATTATTTTTAACTGTTATACTATATTTATTATTATTAACAATAACTTAGCAATAAAAAGAAATGTATTATGACTTTAATAATTGAAGCAGCATGCAAACAATTAAATATATTACAAGTTGAGGCAGACTCTACAAAATTTGATAGTCTTGATGAGGACGTCAAACGAATAGTAGAGAAAATAGGTATTATTGGTTTGAAAATATTAGAGCTTGAGATTCCTGAACATTTTAAATTTGTATTATATTGCCTCTCTCAAGAAAATCCCATACAAGCTGCTTATTCTGACTTTAAAACTCAAATTGAAGATTTAAATGAAGATATAAAACCATATAGAATACAAACTTTAGATTTCGAAGGCCGGGTAGATTTTGTAAAACAATTAATAATACATTACTATGTTTATTATAATATAGAAACTGAATTACACCGTTTATTAAACGAAGGGAGTTATGAAAAATTTATAGAAGTGTTTAATGAAATTCCTAATGAATGCATACCTGAGATATTAAAAATTAAAAACAATAAAGGTCAGACAATATTACATTTGGCCATAGAAAAAGACAATCTACCTTTAGCAATAGCAATAGAGCTATTAAAAAAAATACCTGAAGAAGCTCTTAGTATTCAAGATATTTACGGACGAACAGCCTTATATTTGCCCATAACCAAAGGCAATATGCCTTTAGCAAGAGAAATACTCAAAAAAATGTCTCCAGAAGCTCTTAGTCTCAAAGATCAGGGCGAATATACAACCTTACATTATGCCATAATCCTTGGTTATGACCATTTAGCAAGAGAAATACTCAAAAAAATGTCTCCAGAAGCTCTTAGTATTCAAGATATTTACGGACGAACAGTCTTACATTATGCCATAATCTTTGGGTATGACCATTTAGCAAGAGAAATACTCAAAAAAATGCCTTCAGAAGCTCTTCATCTCCAAGATCAGAAGGAATATACAACCTTACATTTGGCCATAGAAAGAGACAATGAGCCTTTAGCAAGAGAAATACTAAAAAAAATGTCTCCAGAAGCTCTTAGTCTTCAAGATAAAACCGGACGAACTGCCTTAAATTGGGCCATAGAAAAAGGTTTTGAGGATCTAGTAGAAAAAATACGTACTAAAGAAGCTCTCAGTATTTAAAATAAATATAGTTTGCTTATGTGACGTAAACTAAAGCTTTTAATTACACCTCTTTTTTATAAGAGATTTTCTCACAATTTTTATTACCCTACTCAAGACCACTGAAAGTTTTGGAAATGCCGATTTTATTAGTTTAAAAGATCAAAATATTTAAATTAAAAACTTCTCTTTTTGAAGTTTCTTTTCAACTATATCTCTTTTTTTACTATTTAAAATACCCCCTTTTCTTTGTATCTGTTCTAAAGCAACCATAGGGAACATTACGTATATTTTTAAACGTTTCATTACCTCTTTTCCAAACTCGTTCATTTGTTCAATTTTATTCAAAGAACTTCTAGCGAGATCAAAACAACTTGCAAATTCTCTTTGTGTAAGATTTAACCATTTTCTAAATTCACAGACAACTCTACCATCAAACTTTTGATAATAAAATGGTTCAAAAATAAAAGAAGTCTGATTTATCTTTTCAGACATTTTTAAAAGTATTAGAGCATTTAGCTAGAAAGAACGGAAAAATCGCGCATAAAAATGCTGCTATAAATATTTTAAGAAAAGGGGCGTTTTCTCTTAGCTTAGATATCGTAAGACTTGAGAAATCAAGCAAATATTACTGGAAACAAGAATCCAAGGTTTTTTAGACATTGGATTCTGTCAAAGGATCAATTGTTTTAGTATCTACCAATTCGTCATCATGAGTAAATCTGATTTCAAATCTATTATCAGTCTTTATAAAATAAAAATTATTGCTTCCTAATGTTGGAGCAATAGTTTTTATTCTACTCGTTTCTGCTACAACCTCTGCAATTCCCCCTTTTACACCCGTTAAACAAGAAGCCAAAATAATTTCTTGCTGTTTTGAATGATCTTTCAACGTCTTAAAAACTTCTGGAACATTATGTCTTGTTAATTTAAAATCCTCACTGAAATACATTCCCCTTCCAGTTATGTGTCCATGAACATTTATAATCAAAGTATTCCATTGTTTTTTTTGAAGAATTTCTTTCATCATTTCAGGAGTTGTTGGATGCTTGATTTTCACTACAGAAAATATTTGGCGTAAACTTCTTGCCTTCTCTACCCTGCTCATTATTGGAAAAGCACAATTATCATCTTTTAAAGGAAAGAACACTAAGACTGTATTATCAGATTTTCCTTGTTCTTCTTCAGTTTGTTGAGCTAATTGTTTAATTAATTTATTTGCATAGTTAGCAATGCCTTCTATCTTTGAAATGTCATACGTAATTTCTATACCCAATTTTCGACATAACAAGTCAACAATTTCTATATGATCTTTTGTTATTGTAAGTTGCATTAAAGCCCTTTCTATTTCATAATTTGACGCTCTAGTTAGTAACATTTTAACTATATCTTTATGTCCATTTTTAGCAGCTAGCATTAATGCTGTGTTATCCTTCATGTCTCGATAATCGACATTTATTTCTTCTTTATCTAGTAAAAACCTAACTATATCTTTAAGACCTGCTTCAGCGGCTAAAATTAATGCTCTTCTACAATCTACTAAATTAAGGTCTTCTGCTTTTTTTAGTATAATTTCAACTATCTCTTTATTTCCTTCTTTAGCCGCAAACCATAATGCTGTGTTATTATTAGAATCATAGTAGTTGATATCTACTCCTCTTCTTAATAAACCCCTAAATATCTCAGTAAGGCCTGCTTTTGCAACGAGCAGTAATTCTTCACCATCTTGTTGACCATGAGGCTTAAAGCATGCCCCTTTTTTTAATAAAATTTCAATTAGATCTTTATCTCTTCTCCAGTTTACATTAAATAATGCTGCATAACCTCTATCATCTTGTGCATGTATGTCAGCTCCTCTTTCGATTAACATTGAAACTATTTCTATATGACCCTTGGATACAGCACACATTAATGGCGTATTGTTGCTAGGGAAATCTCTAATGTCTACATCTACTCCTTTGTCTAGAAATCTTTGAACTTCTTCGGTATTTCCAGATTCAATGGCAATTAAAAACGCTCTTTCTTCTTCTTTTTTCGTTACGGCTTGATAATTAGTAGTAGGCGTAGATGGATTTGAACTCACAATATTTGTGGCCATAATTATTTTCCTTGTTTATTATTTTTAATATTCAATTTGTTAAATAATAATTATATCTAACTTAACATTTATTTTCATTAATTATCTTAATAATGCTATAAAGATTAATTAATAATTAGTTTGTTGCAAAATCTAAAAAGCTTACTGATTATCAATAACTTATGATTTAATATTTTTAAATTTTTTTATAGGCTGCTAACATGCAATATCTTGCATTTGAGGAATTGACTCAAAATTCTTTTAACACCAGATTTATAACTATTTTAAGTTTAAATAAATTTTTTGAATTATTTCAAAAGTTTCAAATACTCTTTTCCAATATCAAAATCCACTTCTTTTTTAGCAAATAAATCTAAAACCTTATTTGCTAAAACTTTACCTAATTGAACACCTTCTTGATCAAATGAATTAATATCCCAAACAAATCCTTGAAAAGCTATTTTATGCTCGCAATAAGAAAGCAGAGCTCCCAAAGTAAAAGGATCTAGTTGATTAGCTAATAAAATATGATTTGGTCTATTTCCAGAAAAATTTTTGTTAGGATTTTCATTTTTTTGTCCCTTAGCTAAAGCTATGCTTTGAGCAACCATATTAGATAAGAGTTTTTCTTGAGACAAAGTCTTTTTTACTTTTAGATCTTTTTCATATTGCGATTTTTTAAATCCGATAAACTCTATTGGTACAATATCAGTTCCTTGATGAAGGAGTTGAAAAAATGAATGTTGAGCATTTGTTCCAATATCTCCAAAAATTATTGGCCCTGTCTTATATGAAATAATTTCACAATTTTTATTAACAGATTTTCCATTAGATTCCATATCAAGTTGTTGAAGATGCATTGGAAAATATAAAAGCGCTTGAGAGTAGGGAATTATAGCTGCATTTGAATACCCTAAAAAATTTCTATTCCAAATGCCTAAAAGAGCTGAAAATAAAGGAAGATTATCTTTTCCTTCTCTCAAGGCTACCTTATCCATATAAGATGCGCCTTTTAAAAATTCTTTAAAAATTTTTATTCCAAAACAAAATCCAATTATAACTCCACCTACCATAGAGCTCACTGAATATCTACCACCAACGTAGTCCCAAATATAAAAAGATTCTAAATATTTAGTTGGGTCATCCATAGGTGAATTTTTACCAGTAACAGATACCATATGATCTTTTGGGTTTAAACCTTTTTTACTCAAAAAATCTTTAACAATCGCTTCATTAGCTAAAGTCTCTAGAGTTGTTCCTGATTTTGAAACAGATACAAAAAGTGTTTTAGAAAGATCAATACTTTCTAATATTTGAAAACTATCATCTGGATCGACATTTGAGATAAAATAAAACTTTCTATTTTTTAAAGTATACTTTTTTAATGCAGTTGCTATTGCTTTAGGCCCTAAAAAAGACCCTCCAATTCCTATTTGAACGATGATTTCAAACTTATTATCTTTGTTAATCTTTTCTAAAAAATTCTGTAATTTCTCTAATTCTTCATAAGCTAAATCACTTGCTAGTTTCGCTTCTTTAGACTCATTTTTTTTATCAAAAAAATCTCTCATAGCAGTGTGTAAAACAGCTCTATTTTCTCCAACGCATTTTTTCAAAGAATTTACAATTTTACCATCTTGCATATCTTTCATTTTTGAAATAGCATTTGTTTCTTTTGAAAGCTCAAAAAGAGCATCTATAATATCTTCAGAAATCCTCTCAGTCGCATATAAAAGTTTAAGATTTGCATTATTTCTTCCATCTAGATCTATCAAGGGAGTTGTCAAGGCTGGACTTGTTACTTGCATTTTTTTGATTCTATCGAGAGTAAATATATCTTTATTTGTTAGATCAATTGGATTTTCAGCTAAATTTTTTAACTTTTCATAACTTTTTAGTTTTGCAAACATTATTTAACCTCTTTTTTAAAAAAATGACATATCTAGTGTCTTTAGACAAGAAAATTTTAGATATTTTAATAATTTCTTTTTTTGAATTGCTCAAAAGGTGCTTATTGTTATAAAATAGACTTTCAATATCGGGGTATAGCGCAGCTTGGCTAGCGCGGCTGGTTTGGGACCAGTAGGTCGGGGGTTCAAATCCCTCTACCCCGATCCATTTTATTTCATCTATATATTTTTAAATAAGACAATAGAAAAAGACTTTATCTGGAGTCGATGAAAAGAGCTTTTCTTTTATTAAAAGAAAAACTTCTAGTATTAGAT
Organism: Candidatus Anoxychlamydiales bacterium; assembly: GCA_011065175.1. Lineage (GTDB taxonomy): Bacteria > Chlamydiota > Chlamydiia > Chlamydiales > SM23-39 > JAAKFX01. Next base: position 12,820 of record JAAKFE010000009.1, on the reverse strand, counting down.
CCTAGCAAATTTAATGAAATTTATAGATTTGTCTTTAGACTGAAAAAGATCCATAAAAAAAGATGATCCAAAATCTAATGCATTTTGAACAAAATATGGCTTTTTAAAAAGAGTTTTATATTCTTTGATCTTAAAAAATTCTTCTATAATTTCATCTCTATAATTTTCATGATCGGTTACTATAGTAATTGTTTTATCTTTTTTTTGTATCCTGCTTACCTCTTCTAAAAACTCCTTTTTAATGAGTCTATTTTTAGCATGCTTTTTTTTAGGCCAAGGATCTGGAAAATTAATAAAAACATCTGAACTAGTCAAATCTTTTAAATAATATTTTGTAAAAATAAAAGCTTCTGCTTTTACTACAAATAAATTTTTTAGATTATCTTTATGCATTTTTACCCAAATCTGTCTTGCTCTTAAAAATTTCATTTCGACTGCTATAAAATTAATATTTGGATTTTTTTTTGCTTTATCAATTATCCACTCACCATTTCCAGAACAATACTCAATATTTATCTCATTTTCATTTTCAAAAGTTATCTCATCTCTAAATTTATCATGTGAATTATAATGAGAAGGTACATATAAAAATCGATTTATTATAATCGATTTTCTATCTTCAAACTTAAAAGGAATTACTAAATCACTTTTTTTCATAGATAAAAAGCATAAAAGAATCTATCCTAGATATCCACATCAAAATTTTTGCTTGCAGATTTAAAAAATAAATTGCTACTATGCAAAAAGCCCCATTAATAAATGGAGATAAGTACGTTATGAAAAGAACAAAAGTTTTTAAGTTTTTAGCTATTTTTTTTACTTTATCAAATCTAATAGCTATTCCTATTTTCTCTGAAGAAAACTCAAATATTTTAAAAGAGACATTTACTTCTACTTTAGATGTAAAAGAAATATTTTCAACATCCCCTGTTATCTATGCTATTTTAATTATTTTATCTGTCGCTGCTGTCAGTATTTGGATGTATTGTCTTTTTACTTTTAGAGCAAAAAACAACATGAATCCTCAAATCATTAAAGATGTGAAAACATATCTTTTAAATAAAGAGTTTGAAAAAGCTATAAATTATTGCAATTGCCAAGGACAGTTATTTGCTAGTATCATATCTTCTGCTCTGTGCGTTAGATCTCATGGCCCTCAATTTGTTTCTCAAACTATGAAATCAGAAGGTCAAAGATTTACAACAAAATTTTGGCAAAAAATAGGTCTTTTAAACGATATAGTAATAATAGCTCCAATGCTAGGTCTATTAGGGACTGTCATCGGAATGTTCTATGCTTTTTATGATATTAATAGATCTATAGATACCATCTCCTCTCTCTTTGATGGCCTTGGCATTGCAATTGGTACAACTGTAGCAGGTTTAGTCGTTGCGATCATTGCAATGATATTTCATACGACTTTAAAATATCGCCTTGTAAAAATGTTAAATGCTGTAGAAAATGAAGCTTTTGGTTTATGTCATCTAATAAATTCCAAAAATAAAACAAAGGTAGCTGAACTATGAGTCTTATCCCTGAAGAAAATTTAAAATCTAGCTCAAATTTTAATTTTGCTCCAATGATTGATTTTCTATTTTTGATGTTAGCCTTTTTTGCAACGCTCGCTGTATCTCGTGCATCTTTATATGATACTAAACTAAGTCTTGTTCAGCTAAAAACAGAAGATGGAGCTTTGCCAATAAAACAAGCAGATGAATCCCATCAAATCAATTTAAGTGTTACTAATTCAGGCAGCTATCAATGGATAACAGAAATTCAAGCTTATCCCATGGAAAGTCTACAAAGAATAAAAAAAGAGTTAAATTATCAACATCAAATTGGTCTCTTACCTAAAGATAAACACCAAACTCAAGTTCTTTTGCATATTGATAAAAATGCTACTTGGGATCCTGTTGCAAAACTTATATTTGCTATTAGAGAAGAAGGCTTTGATGCGTTTCCAGTATATGCACCTGAAGAAATAGTAAATTCTGAAGAGAACTAAAATCCTTCCTTGACGAAAAGCTAAAAAATCACTAAATTATATACTTAAATCTATGCCCAGGTGGTGAAATTGGTAGACACGCCAGACTTAGGATCTGGTGCCGAAAGGTATGTAGGTTCGAGTCCTATCCTGGGCATTTTGGTTAACTGAGCAGCCATTTCCATATTGGAATCACTTGTATTTTATAATTTTCCACCTCAATATGCTCTTCATCATTTTCAGTAATGATTAACCCTTCAGACAAGTTGTAGGTTTTCATAGCTTCTAGTAAACCTTCCATTTCTCTTTTTTTGATTTTTTTATCTGACAGATGCAAGGATACTTGAATAGCTTGAATAACTTGATTTCCTTTCCTTATGATAAAATCACATTCTTTTTTATCTTTATGGAAATAAATCTCATCTCCTTTCATCTTCAAATGAAGAAAAACAACATTTTCTAATAATCCTCCTCTATCTTCACTTACTCTGAAGCCAATCAAACGGATCATAGCTGGATCTATCATATAACATTTTTTATTATATTGAATCTGTTTTTTCAATGAATGGCTGTAACGACTTATAAAAAAGCAAAGATACCAATCTTCCAAGTATGTGCAGTATTTGGCAACTGTATGAGGACTTCCTATACCCAAGTAATCACAAAGTTTAGAGTAACTAAATTCTTTTCCAATGTTAGATGCAAAATAATATACAAGTTCTTTTAGTTGCTGTTCATTTGAAATATTATGGCGAACGATAATATCACGATAAAGAATGCCTTCATAAAGATTTTTTATATATTCGACTTTTTTAAAGTTCAAATATTCGGGGATTCCTCCATACTTCATGTAAGACGAAAATAAATTTAACAGTGTCCCAATATCTGATGTATTAAATATTTTTTTCTTTAAAAGCTCTGGCTGTTCGTGATAAACAATTTCACTAAAAGAGAGAGGATACACTTCAAGAGAGATATTCCTTCCGGTTAAATGGGTACCTAATTCTCTACTTAACAATCTTGCATTAGATCCTGTGATGAAAATTTTATTTCCTTGTTCATATAATCTTCTAATAAATCTTTCCCAGCCCTCAATATTTTGGATTTCATCAAAATAAAAATTAGACTGTTTTCCGAAAAGTTCTATAAAAATCTCTAATAAAACTTGAAAGTGTTTAAGCTTAAACTCTACCAAACGCTCATCATCAAAATTAAAATAATAATCTTTTTCTTTTTGTTCTTTTTGCAAAACACGCATAATGGTTGACTTTCCAGATCTTCTAATTCCACTAATTATCAATATATTTGGATCATCTATGAATCTTCGAATCACCTCAGATTCCGATCTGTCAAAATAATTTTGTGGAAACTGATATTCTCGTTGATCTGCAATAATTTTTTTTAATATTTCACGATTCATGAAAAATCCTCTTTCTTTTATTCATTATTGTACCGCAAAAACCGTGTATTGTCAATGCATGGTTTGCCGTAAAACCGTGCATTGCCAGCGACAGGCTTTGCAAGCCTCTTATTATAAGGGGTTAAACTAATATCTAATTCTATGATTTTCAGATTTTATACAATTTTTTCTCTAATAAAAACTCTAAACGCATCCGATCCTGGACATTTTAGTAAATTTTATTTTTACGATAAATGACATCAGAAAGCCAACCATTTTAATGGTTGGATGAATGATGCCAAAAATTAAAACTCTATATTTTTTTTAAATCTTAAACTATACTTAAAAGTTTTTAGCTTGAAGTTTTAAATCAAAGAGGCTCAGAATAAAATTCTTTAAAAAATTACTCTACATTTTTACAGCTCAAAGCGCTTTAGCTTATCCATCTCATAAAGCTATTATTAAAAGTGAGTTTATCTTTAAAAACCCTCCTTTTAAAACGTGTCATGCATCAACTTTAACCGAAACAAATACAGGCAAAATATTATGTAGCTACTTTGCTGGATCTGAAGAAGGAAAAAAAGATGTATCTATTTGGATATCAAGCTTAGAAAATTTAAATTGGTCAAAGCCTAAAAAATTGATAAACTATCCAAAAGAAGCGCATTGGAATCCTGTCTTATTTACACTTCCTTCTAATGAAATCTTACTTTTTTATAAAGTTGGAAAAAACCCTGGTACTTGGTCCGGTTTTTTAAAAAGATCCTTTGATAATGGAAACTCTTTTTCAGATAGTGAAATTTTTCCCTCAGGAATATATGGTCCAATTAAAAATAGACCTATGCTTTTAGATGATGGAACTTTACTTTGTCCGTCTTCTCAAGAAAGCTTTGATGCTTGGGCATGTTATATGGAAATAACTGATAAAAGCGTCAAAAGCTGGCAAAGAAGCTCTCCAATTACCGATCCTGAAAATTCAAGAGGGATAATTCAACCAGCTATATTTTTAACAAAAGATGGAAACATAAAAATGCTAGCTCGCTCATTTAAACAAGGATATATCTATACAGCCACATCAACAGACAAAGGTTGCAGCTTTTCAAATGCAACGCCAACTACACTGCCAAATCCAAACTCAGCTATTGATGCGATAAAACTTTTAGATGGTAGAGTTCTTTTAGTTTATAATCACTCTAAGAAAAAACGTTTTCCAATAAACATTGCTATTTCAGATGATGATGGAAAAACTTGGAAGATGAAACTCTCTTTAGAAAATAAACGAGGAGAATATTCATATCCCTCGGTTATTCAATCAAAAGATGGATTAGTACATATTACATACACTTGGAAGAGAAAAAAAATAAAGCATCTAGTTATAGATCCCAAGCTTTTATAAAAGATATCTTTTTTGTTTTTTTTCTTTAGAAGGGCTGTGAATTCTAATTTTCCATTCTGTTTCTCCATAGACTTTAAGTCGTAATATTTTCTCGATTTATCAAAAATTTGTTATATTGCTTTTAATTGCCAATTTAGTAGCTATTTTTCATAAGACACCTCTCTTTAGCTATTTGAGGTGTCTATTTTATTTTCTAGAAATTTAATGTAAAAAGATTTTTTGAATTCAAGAGCTTGCTTCATAGAGACTTATGCAACAAGGCCTTACAAAAGCAATAGATTAAATTTCAATGCGCTTTACCTAAATACTTTTTTTAATTGATGATAAATTACTATAATTGATGATAATTACTATAATTGATGTTATAGTTGCATTAAGCATAAAGAAAACAACAAGGGTAATTAACATGAGTAGTTTATCAAATAATCATATCCCTGCTATTTTTCCAGTTCCAAGCTATGTACAACATATTAAATGTGGAGGAATTTTTGATGCAAAAGATATTCAAACTAGATTTAAAACAAATACACTAATAAAACAGTTAACTATTTTTTGCTCAAGTTGCTTTCGCAAGGCAAGCAAGAGAGACTTCATTCTTATAGCACCTCAAGAAGATGCTGCCTTGCCTTTGAAGCGAATAGCTGCAATATGTTCAGAGAAATTGGAGAAACTAGCTAAGCAAGGAGATGGCGAAAAAAGAGCAAAAATAGGATAGTCTGAATATTTCGTCTCAATCATAATCAATCATATTTTTTTTGATAAAGATTAGATAAGATTAAAATTTTTTAACAATAAATTTTAAATATTTTGAGAAAGCAATTCTTTAATATCTTGCATTTCATTTGGGTTTAGCTTTCTTTTAAATGGGTAGGTTAAAAATCTTGTTAAAAACCCAAAATTAGAACCATTTTCTTTTCTTGGAATATAATGAAAGTGGACATGGAAAACGCTCTGACCTACTTCTTTTCCATTTTTTTGGATTAATATATAGCTTTTATTATTTAAAACTTTTTGAACAGCTATGTTTGTTCTTTTTATAAGATTAAAAACATTTTGCATCTCACTATCTGTTAGATCTTCTAGTCTTTCTACATGTCTTTTTGGTATTATTAACGAGTGGCCTCTTAAAAGAGGCTTGTAAGAGCATAAGCCTATCACATTTCCATCTTCAAAGTATTTTTGATAGTTTAATATCTTTTCATCACAAAATGGACAAAATGAGTTTTTTTTCTTTTGGTTTAAAAGATAGATAATAAACGCTAAATAAAGCAAAAATAAAAATTATTGACCCAATAAAAATCTTCTTTTTCATTTTTTTTGTTGTTTTTTGTATTTTTTAAAAAATCGTTTATAAAGATAAGAACAAAAAAAGCTTATCCAAAGTCCCATAAAAAAATAGCTTGTATTCTCAATAAAAACTGGCCAGCTTTTTAATATTAAAGAAACAATAAGTGTAATTACCAAAACCCCTATTATAGCAAAAATAGCTCTTTTAAAAAACTCTTTTGTTTTCTTGCTGTCTTTCAAAAACATATTATATTTATTAGATAAGAAAATCCCTATAAATACAGCTAAGAATCCAAAAAAATGCACATCTAATTTAGGAATAAAAGACAAAACAAAAAGACACAAAAGAGCTATCCAAAACACATTTATTGGTTTATACTTTTTAATTACTTTTTCTATTAGAGGAAATACATATAAATATACTAAAAACAAACCAAAGCCAATAAACCACCCTGCTATAATATCTGTTAAAAAATGAACTCCTAGATATAGCCGAGATAGACTTATCCAAAAAAAGTAGTTTATACCTACAATAATTGGCCATTTTTTCTTTTTGAAATGCTCAATTAACAAAAGCGGCAATATCACTGCTGTTTGCGCTGCTCCAGAGGGCAGGCCATAGTTGCTTAAAACATGAATTATTCCAACGGATGGATCTAAAATATAAGGCCTTGGTTGCATGAAGATATCTTTTAAAAGATTATTTACAATAGAGCTTACCATCAAAATAAAAAAGATTTTAGCTCCAAATCTATAGCTATACCCTATCCAAAGGAGAGGAAATAAAATTAAGTAAAAAATCGGAGTATCAAATAGATTTAAAAACTTGAAAAATTCATCTAAAATAGGATTTCTAATTTGTTGAACAAATTCTATTATTTTTAATTGAAACGTGTGCATAAAAATTATTATAGAAAAGAAAAATAAAGAAGGCAAATAATTTACCTTCTTAAAAAAGCATAAAGGGCTTGTTGCAAGCTGAAATTTTTCACAAAAACTGCACAACATATTGAGAATAATGCTAGAATAAAATCAATATATGGTAAAAAATTGATTCTTAAATTTAGAATGCAACAGTCCCATAAAGTATAATATAAACTTTGTTATCTTTTAATTATTTAGATACTTCATCTAAGTTTTGCACTTTTCTATCTTCTTCTTCTTTTGGGCAATTTCAATTTTATTAAGTATAAGCTACTGAATGTTATTGATCTTACAAAGATTTAGCCATTATGAAATCAGGCAGCATATTTTTCAAAGATTGATTAAAAATCCTTAATTATCTAAAAGATTTTTTCAAGATGTATTCTTTCCTTAAGATGGAATAGATATTTAAAGAACAAAATCTACCTTTAATTTTCTCTCTCTCTTTTAAAATGCCTTCTTTTTGCATGAATGTATTGAGAAGACGAATCGATCTAAAATTCTCTATATTTGAAAAAGTCTCTAAGCGATTAAACTTAATTTTTTTAAATCCAAATTCTAAAAACTTTTCAATAGCCTCGCTCATAAGACCTTTTCCCCAGTAAGTTTTAGATAAAGCAAAACCGATTTCTGATCTTTCATTATCCTCTGATATATTTAGAAAAGAGATTGAGCCTATAACTTTTTTATTCTCTTTTAACTCTAAAAGAAATGTTAAGGCTGTTTTATTTTGATGTTGCTGCTTTACTATTTGCAAAAACATTTTAGCATCTTGAAGAGTTTTATGAGCTTTAAATTTAGTAAATCTCGCTACATCTTCATCTTTTGCATACTCAAAAATATCGTCGATATCTTCTGATAGAGGTTTTCTGAGTATTAATCTTTTTGTCTCTAACTTTATTTTAGTATCTATAATATCTAGATAGATCACACACAATCCAATCTTTTTTTAATTCTCATAATACCAAAAATAGAAAAAATTAAAATAAAAAACCACAGAGCTGAAATAGATATCCAAAATGGAAGATAGCCACTTTGACCTAATATAGATGCTCTAATTGCTTCAGAAGTTAGCATGACAGGATTGAAAAGATTTATTATGCCAGCTACATGAGATATAGAATAAATCGCCTGCCAGCTATAAAAAAAACCACCCAACATAAATAGTGGGTTTACAATTCTCGCCCAAATCCATGTGATATATCTCATATCTTTAATTAAAGAGCCTAGAAATAAAGAGAAAAAACCAAACATAATTTGCATAGAGCTAAAACTGATTAAAAACTTAAATATTGATAAATTACTCAAATCAAACTTATCAAATAAAAATATCTTAGCTATAGGCAAAATTAATATCGTATATAAAAATGAGCTTGCAGCCCAACCAACTGCAATAGCTGCAATACTCATAGAAGATGGCATTGGAAGAGTTAATATATAAGATATTTTTTTATTTCCCGTTATATCCATAACTAAATTTGTTGTTCTAGGGATTGCTTCAAATAAAACAACAGCAGGAATGAGACCAATAATAATAAAAGCACCGTAATTTGATTTTAGACCAAAATATGGCATTAAATAAGTAAAAACAATGACATTTGTGGATATCATTATTAGAAGATCAATAATTTTACTAACTAAAACTTTTCTAAAACCGACTATTTCACGAAAAACTATTTGCCAAAAAATATAAATTAAATTTCTCATTTTTTTTCTTCTTTATCTTTTTCATTTATTAGATTTAAAAAGACATCTTCTAAAGACTGAGATTTCCAGATCTCTTTTAGCTTAGACGGTTTTTCTAAAGCCTTCAGAGTGCCTGAATCTATTACACAAATTCTATCAGATAAAACATCTGCTTCATCAAGATAATGAGTTGTTAAAATAATAGTTTTTCCTTCATCTTTTAGATCTAGGATGTATTTCCATAAAAGCCTTCTTAGCTGCGGATCTAAACCAACTGTTGGCTCATCCATTATAATTAATTTTGGATCATGCATCAGCGTTCTAGCTATCAAAAATCTTTGCTTATAACCACCAGAGAGTGCATTTAGATTAAATTTTTCATATCTTGTTAAATCAAACTTTTCTAAAAGATATTTAATTCTATCGTTAATCTGCTTTTTTGTAAGAGAATAATATCTGCCTGCAAAAACAAGATTTTCTTTTACATTTAAATCTAAATCTAAATTTTGAACTTGAGGGCAAAACCCTAAAATCTTTCTAAAAGAGACCACATCTTGGTATATAGATTTTTCATTATAAAAAATATCACCAGAAGTTGGCTTTAATAAAGTAGCTATTATAGAAGATAGAGTAGTTTTACCAGCCCCATTTACTCCTAAAAGCCCTAGTATTTCTTTTTCTTTTATCTCAAAAGAAATGTTTTTTAGAGCCTCTACTTTTTCTTTTTCAGATGTGTATATCTTTGATATTTTATCAATTTTTAAAAGTGTATTTTGCATAATTTTTTATAAAAACTTTAGATGATTTTGAAAATCATAAATGATTACTCAAATAATTAAAAGAAAATTATTAAATTAAAATTTACGAGTAATTTTTTTTTATATATATTGAAAAAAAAGCAAACAAAAGAAAAAACGAATGATAACATCTAAAGCATCTGAAGAATTAAAAAAACAAAGAGCAGGATCTACTGTTTTATTTTTTGTGCAGATATTTTCAACTCTCAGCTATAGCATATTATTTTCAACATTAGTTTTATTTATTACTAATGGTCTTAAAATGGACGATGTTGAAGCAACTACGATTACAGCGAGCTTTGTAGCCTTTAATTTTGCTCTTCACTTAATCGGAGGCTTTGTAGCGGGAAGATTATTTTCATATAGATCATTATTTGCACTTGGAATGCTCTTGCAAGCTTTGGGATGCTACATTTTATCAACCTATCAGCTATATCTTGGTTTAGCTGTCTTTTTATCTGGAACAGGTCTTAACGTTACTTGCATAAACTGTTTGTTAACTCAGTTTTTCAAACCCCATGATAAAAGAAGAGAAAGAGCTTTTTTATGGAACTATAGTGGTATGAATATCGGCTTTTTAATCGGTTTTACTATAAGCGGTTTTTTTGAAAAAACAGCTAATTACTCTACTCTATTTTTAATAGGTGCAGCTTCTAATATTCTAACTTTTATTATAGTTCTAGCTACCTTCAAAATATTAAAAGATAGAAAAACAGTTTTTTCATTTTTAACTATAAAAAAAAGATTTTTATTTAGACTTTTCGGACTTTTAATAATTGGATCGATAATTACTATGCTTATTTGGCTACTTAGATATTCTTCTTTTTCAAATAATATGATTTTAATAGCCGGTGCTATAATGGTTTTTGTAATCATCTTTTTTGCGCTTCGCCAAAAAACTTCAGTTGCTAAAGAAAAGATGTGGGCATTTTTAATTTTATGTTTTATGGCGCTATGTTTTTGGACACTTTATATGACAGCTCCTTTAGGCCTTATTCTTTTTATTGAAAACAATGTCAATAGAAGCTTTTTTGGATTTACAATTCCACCTCAATGGGCACTAAATATAAACACTGTAATAATAATTATCGGTGGTCCTCTCATGGCTATTTCATATAATAAACTAAGAAAAAAGGGTTTTAATATAACAATCCCTGTTCAATTTACCCTATCTTTATTTTTAATTGGTCTTGGATTTGTTCTTCTCGCTATTAGTATAAATTTCGCGGATTCAAAAGGATTTATTAATTTTTGGTGGATCGTATCTAGCTATATCTTGCAAAGCCTTGGAGAGCTATGCATTGGCCCTATTGGCTACGCTATGATAGGGCAGTTAATTCCTCACAAAATCCAAAATATTATGATGGGAACTTGGATGATGTTAACAGGTGTTGCTGCTGTATTTGCAAATATTTTTACAAAATTAGCAATTGGAGTATCTAAAGCGACAGATCCCATAATTACAAACCCCTCTTTTTTTAAAATATTTATTATTTTAGGCGTTTCGACAGTTATCGCTGGAATTATTACACTCACATTAGTTCCATTTTTACACAAACTTATAAAAGAGAAAAAACATCCATCTGAGACGCCTTCCATCCCAGTGTAAAATGAAAAAAAACAAAATATATATTGGAACATCTGGCTTTTCATACGAACATTGGAAAAATAGATTCTATCCTAAAGATGTAAAAGCTAAAGACTATTTTGAATATTATCAAAAGCATTTTTCAACAGTAGAGATAAACAATACTTTTTACAGACTTCCTTTAAAAAAGGTAGTGTTAAATTGGCAAAAAGAAGCTAATAATGACTTTATTTTCTCTTTAAAATCTTCTAGATTTATAACTCATCTAAAAAGATTAAAAGAGCCGAAAAAACATCTTACTTTGTTTTTAAATAGAGTAAAGCATTTAAAACCACATTTAGGTCCAATACTATTTCAAATCCCCCCGAAATGGAATTTAGATATCAAAAGACTTTTAAATTTTCTAAAGGCTTTAGATAAAAATTATAAATATGCTTTTGAGTTTAGAGATAAATCTTGGCTAACAAACGAGGTTTTTTCTCTTTTAAAAAAATATAAAGCAGCTTTTTGTATCTATGATCTAGAGGGTTTTCAAACGCCATTAGAAATCACAGCTAATTTTGTTTATATTAGACTCCACGGCCCTAAAAGAGCATATTCTGGCACATACTCAAAAAAAACTCTCCAAAAATGGGCGAAAATTATAAAAAATTTTCACAAAAAAAATTTAGATGTCTTTTGTTATTTTAATAATGATGAAAACGCCTATGCCATCAAAAATTCTATAGAACTAAAAAAACTTCTAAAAGGCTAGTAGCTAAAAAAAGCTATATCTCATACTATTTTTTTTAAAATTATTTTTTAATTTATTATTTTTAAAATTATGACAACCAAAATAGCTGTTACTACACTCAAAATAGCTGTTACTACACTGCCCTCTTCTTATGTAAAAACTCCATCAATGACATTTGCTACTACGAGCAATATTACAAAAAATAGCAGCTTTTCAAAAATTCAAAAAATAGCACTCTTAAGTCTTATATATGTAAAAGAAGCAACCAAAGTTTTTGTGCTAGATCTATATAATTCACTTTTTTCATGGAAAATTATTACAAAACTTCCTTTTTTTATATTTTTTTATGGGTTTTGGACAGCATTTGGAGCTGTAGATACTATCTATTATGTTGCGCTTACTATTTTTGTTTTAAAAGCTTCTAAAGATCTAATTGCATCTTTATCTAAGAAGGATAATTTAAAAAATATAGCTCAGTATTTTCCAATAAGTAATAAATTAGATGTTTTAAAATCTATTTTAAAAGGAGCTTGCTCAGGCCCATTTTTATTTGCACTCGATAGATACTTAACAAAATTCATAGTCAACTCCTTTCAATTTTTTAAATTCAAAGTTTTTGATGAAAACAAACTAATTTATATAGGTGGGTTTGTAGGAAAATTTTCTACTTTTTATGCTATTTTGATCTATCCTGTCATTAAAGAAGTTTTATTTAGAGGTTATATTGAATCTTATTTCTCTAAAGAGCAAAAAAACAGCAGCAGTGCAACTAAGAATTTTTTAAAAACAGCTATTAAAACAACTTTAATTTTTGGAATATTTCATTTCTCTCCAACAGGAGGACTACTTAACGTCCCAATAATTGTAGTAAATATAGCTCTCGGATTAATTTACTCTTGTTTAAATCAACAAAATAATCTTTGGGCAAGCGCGTCATCAAGCATTGTAAATGCTTTTTTTCTCACATCGAATTTGAAATATCTGAAATTTTCTTAAAGAAAAGTTATCTTGAAAATTCTTAATTTT
>JAAKFE010000089.1 GCA_011065175.1 Candidatus Anoxychlamydiales bacterium | reverse complement strand
TCAAAATTATTAGTGATCGATATAGAAATAGACGTAAAAGATTTGGGTTAAGATTTAACTTGATTGCAGGAATTTGTAATAGGGATTTAGCAATATGAGAGGGTTATGCAAGAAGTCTAATATCTCTAATCAATAATTTTGCAGAAATCACTTTTCCTTTTGAATTTAATTTAATTTGCCAACAAACCTTCATTTCACCTATATCATAATCGAGTTTTTCCTCATCACTTGGAAGAACTTTCAATATGTAAATTTTTACTTGAGTAATTTTATATATTTCTTTTTCATCATTTTTATCGATAAAATAATGAGGTGGCATCCTTGAATCTAATTTCCATCTCGGTAAATCTGGTAGAATTTGAAAAAGAGAAGAAAATTTTTCTCGCAAAACAGAATCAGCTAAACTAAAAGAATTAAAAGAAAGACTCCGCATTATAAAATCTATTAATGCCTTTTTTTTAGTTATCTTTGATCTTATTTCCCCTCGAAGCCATTTATAAAAAGTCTCCTCTTCAAGTTCATCAGATTCTTTAATTTCAGATAAATTGGGAAGCGTTAATGAGTTATCATTAAAAAAAAATAAAACCTTCTTGTCCAAACATTTTCTCTGAGAGAAAATATCTAAACCAAATTTTTTCATTTTTTCAAAATTTATACAATCTTAACATTTAAAATGTTAGGATTATAGGCAAAGATTAAAGATGAAATTGATTTATCGATAATCTTGGATTTTGCCAAAGGGGCAAAATCCATAATATTAAGAACTGCAACTAACCTCAACTTTTTGAGAAGTTGCTCGAAATTCATAAGAAGGACTTATGAGATTGGCCGTGCAAAATCCAACCGGATTTTTCGGTTATAGAAATTGAAGGAGGTATATTATGTCATCATCATTAGAGGCAAGAGGTCCTTTAGCTTTAGATAGAGATGTATTAGTTGGAGTTTTAAAGAAAGATTGTGCCTTTATTTTTTTCGAGGATTTTGTAAGAAAAAATAAAGACTTGATCAAGGAGGAGGTAGACCCTGGCTCTATACTGCCCTTGCCAGAGCTTGAGTGTGAGAAGAACAACTGGCTTTTGGAGAAACTTATACCAATGACCCAGTTTCTCTTTAGAGCAATGAGTACGGCAGCCCAAGAAGAAGAAAAAACTTCATTTGATTTCTGCGTTGAGGAGCTTATTCCTGATGCAAAGCGTATCTTAGCAAAGAGGCAAAAACTGACCATGGCCTGGATGGTTATACAAGAACTGTTTCGACAACACCTGCAGATTAAGATGATACCTGCAACAATTGAAATGCGGGATTTCGCTTGGAAACATAGTAGCGACTGTTTCTACTATGGTATGAGAGCAACTTGGCCTTGCGACAACCCTTATCTCTATGCCGATGCCGATTCTCTTGGTAATAGTTCGTGCCCAACACCAGCACAACGAGCGATTGCGTCAGGAAAAACACATGATGATCTGTTTGAAATGCTGATTTCGTCGACATGGAACTCAAAACACATGATCGATGGGTATGTAGAAGCCGTAGAAAACAAGGATAGGCGTGTTAATAACTATAACGTATATGCTGAAGCTCACTCTTGCGCTTTTCGGAGAATTCAGTATACGATGGTTGGCCTCTGGACTAGAATTGAGGCGACGGCTCAAGCCGGAACAGAAACCTCATATCATTTTAACGTTGAGGATATTTGTGTCGGATCTGTGAAACAGTTAAGAAATAGCTCGTTGACAGACGTACGGAATTGTAAACAGACTATCGGGCCTGATATTCAGAAGAGAGGACAATCGTGGTATGCATGGCGCCTTATAGTTTATGTCTTCATGAATCAATTGGGCATTACGATAGCACCTGACAGTGACATCCAGCCGATAGAGGAAGAGGATGATAACTCTACTTCTTGTCATGAGCTTGTGAACCATCATTCTATGACGGCATCGTGGTTTCCTAACAACCCTTATCTATATCCCTCTTTAGGCAGTAGTTCAGACCTGGCAGCACCCGTACCAGCAAGAGGCGGGGATGTGTCAGCGGCAGGAGTGCCTGCGGCTGCGCTTGACAACCCTTATTTAGGCAGTAATTCAGGCCTAGCAGCACAACCCGTACCAGAAATAGGCGGCGGAGGGGCAGCAGCAGGAGTATCTGCGTCTGTAGAATCCGAATTGCTAGCACAGCTAAAAAGACAGCAGAAGCTACAAGATCTTCAAATACAGAGGCTAGAAAGACAGCAGAAGCTACAAGACCTTGAAATACAGAGGCTAGAAGAGACTGGAAAAGAGAAGCAAACAGAGCTAAATAGATTGGAAAAAAGGCTAGAGGAGTTGGAAGAAGAGCTTAGTTGTTCTCTTACCTTAGTTGTCATGGAGGATCCTGTCGTTGCCAGTGATGGTAATACTTATGAACGATCGGCAATCCAAGCTGTTATAGACAGAAATCCGGATAATCCTACTTCGCCACTGTTTGGCAGTGTACCCATAACAAAAACACTTATTCCAAATAGAGCAGTAAAAACCCGCTGTGATGAATATAGAGAGATTAAGAAAAAAATTAAAGCCCTCAAGAAAGAGCCTATATATTGAACAATCGCTTGTCAACGCTAAGTCAATCACTCCTCCCTAAAGGAAAGGGTCTTCTTGCCATGAATGATAAATTTAAATAAAAATCTTACTTTTTTAACAATAAAACTTTAAAAAAAAATAAGGTAAAAAAATGATTTAAAAATTACTTTTTAACATCGCTAAAAGAACAGTTATCACCTCGATCAAATCGTTCATCTAACGGTACAAGAGAATATTCAAACAAAGCTATTTGCGCAGCACCTTCTTCCTCAAACATTGCATCATATCCAGAAGCGTCTAACCTAGGAAAATTAATGAATTCTGTTTTTATCGGACGGCCTCCGTGATAATCAATATTATAATATTGCCTATCTATATTATCTATGACGGCTTGATGAACTTTTTCAGCTGTTTCACCAAATAACTTATCAGCTTGCATTACTTGGAAATGGTGATAATCTTCCGGCATACTACCAGGTCCAGAATTTCGCCATAAAGCATAGAGAGCATTTACATAAGACATCCTTCCAGGGACTCGTGTACCTTCTATACCAGCTCTTAGAAAGTCCTCATAGAGAGCCTTTGCATAAGACCTCTCTGCAGTGTCTTGTGTGTGTGTACTAGATAAAGCCATTTTTATCTCCTTTTATAAATAAAGCTTAAAAAGAAAGAAGTTTAAATTATCTCAATGAAAAAACACAAGAAAGATTATTAAAATATAAATCCAAAATTGCGCATTATTAAGTATTGTTCTAATGTCGATTCTTAAATAAACTATTTCAATTTATTTTTTTCTAGAAAAGGAACCTAAAAGGATTGTTAAGACTAAAGAAGATAAAGCGGCTGTTGTTATTGGAACATAAAATATAGTTTTACCTTTTCTAATGATCATATCGCCAGGTAGTTTTCCTATCCAAGATAAAAAATATGGGATATCGAATTTATAATGTAGAGATATCCCCGAGATAAAAACAAAAACTACAAACCAAAATAAAAATCTACTCATTTTAGAGCTTTTTCGACAAATTCTTTTAAAGCTTTTTCATCTCTAAGACCAACTATTCTATCAACTTCTTTGCCATCTTTAAATAAGACTAAAGTAGGAATAGAAGTTACTTGATACTCAGTTGCAAGTTTAACTTGCTTATCTATGTCAACTTTACCAAAAGTAGCTTTATCTTTTAGAGAGCTAGCTACTTCTTCAACAACAGGAGCGAGCATTCTACAAGGACCACACCATTCTGCAAAAAAGTCTACTAAGGCAACACCTTTTTCAATTTCTTTAGAAAAGTTTGATTCATCTAACATTTTAATATTTTTAGCCATTACATCCTCCGATTAGTACTTTTTTTTAATTATGAATAAAAATTTTTATTTTTTTCAATAAGTTTAAGGCTGATCTCCTTTAAAACCCTCTTCTGCCCATTTCTCTAAATTTTTTAACTCATTCTCTATTCTAGCTAGTATAAAAGGGATTCTTTTATTTCTATCTATTTTTTCAAATTCTTCAAATTTGATGGGTTTTCCAAAAATACAAGATATTTGACCAAAGAGTTTTGGGAATTTTTTTCCTCTTGGCCATACTTTGTGAGCTCCATAAATATAAGTTGGAATAGTTGTGCATTTAGATAAGCTTATTAAAAAGCCAACTCCTGGCAATAGCTTTGTAATTTTACCATCTGTTCTAGTTCCTTCTGGAAAGATTACAATCTTTTTTCCTGTTTTTAAAATATTTTTTACTTCTTTAATCGTTTGAATATTCGCTTCTTTCCCTGATATTGGATGAGCATTTAAAGCTGATATAATATATTTCAAAATTGGAGTTTTAAATAATGACTCTTTTGCTAAAAAATGGATTTCCTCTTCGATAGCTACTGTAAGAACAGAAGGATCGAAAAAAGATACATGATTCGATGTTACAATAGCAGCACCTTTAATAATATTTTCTTTGCCATAGACTTTATATTTATAAAAAGTTTTTAAAACAAATCTAGATACAACCCTAACAACTCTATAAGCAAACTTTGTTTTTTTTTGTTTTTTTATTCTTTTTATAATTTTTTTGACAACGCCATCTGCGTTTAAACTTGAGGTATCTATATGATATGCATCTTTTGCTTTTCTTAAAGGAGAGGTTTGTCTTGTTGAATCTTTTTCATCTCTTCTTTGTATATCTAGAAGAATTTGATTTTTATCTAAAGTAGCAATATCTTGTGGATGCTTTTCTATATATTCTTCAAATCTTCTTTGAGCTCTTACAGAAATTTTAGCTGTTAAATAAATTTTTATTCCGGCGTTTGGAAAAACTACAGTTCCCATATCTCTACCTTCACAGACTATATCTTTCTCATTTGCGATTTTTCTTTGCATTGGAACTAAAGTTTTTCTCACAAAAGGTTTTGCAGAGACCCCCGATACTTGCTCTGTAACATAGTTTGATCTTATTATTTCTGTTACATCTTCAGAGTTTACATAGTAAAATTTTAAACCATTTTCTTCTTTGATTTCATATTTAAAAGAATTTTGTAAAAAATCTAAAACACTTTTTTCATCATCGATATCTATTTCATTTTTTAAAAATGCATAGGTAACAGCTCGATACATAGCGCCTGTATCGAAATATGAAAACTTCAGTTTTTGAGCAAGCAGTTTAGCAACTGTGGATTTTCCAACCCCTGCGGGGCCATCTATTGTAATTATCATAAGTACTATCCTATCAAAAACATAAATAAAATTGGAATATTGAATATATGAGAGTCTAACATATCTAATACTCCTCCAAAAGCTGGGAGTTTTGAGCTATCTTTAATTTTAACGTCTCTTTTTATTAGTGATTCACTAAGATCCCCGAATTGAGCAAACACACCTAGAATAAGCCCTAAAACTATCGCCTCTGATAGGGTAAAATCAAATACACTAGGTTTTGCAAATATTAAAAATAAAAGACTACCACCTAGCGCGAATATTAAACCCGTAACACTTCCAAAAATAGTTTTTTTAGGACTAATTTTTGCAGCTAATTTCTTTTTGCCAAAGAGTCTTCCTCCAAAATATGCTCCAATATCAGTTATCTTTGTTACAAAAATTAGATAAAAAAGCCAAAACCTTCCATCTTGCATCTCAATAGTTTCTATGTATAA
>JAAKFE010000088.1 GCA_011065175.1 Candidatus Anoxychlamydiales bacterium | reverse complement strand
TTGCAAGCTGAAGAATAATATTAAAAAAATGACAAAAAAATCCCTCAAATCAAAATAAAAGACATTAGAAAGGCTAATTTTTGAAGTTTTTTGTAAATTATTTCAGAACGCAACAGCCCCCTATTAGTGAGATAAAAGATAAAGCCAGTTTCTAGCGCACAGGAGATCCCGGGGGAGTCATTGTAAAGCTAATAGTTTGCTGTTGGGCTGGTAGCTCGTTTGATTTTTTATAATAAATTTTATGAAAAATCCCTCCTATTAACATGAAAAATCCAGGTCGTACAAGCGTCATTAAAAATGAGGGGTTTGTGTTTGTCATTATTGAATAGCCAGCGATTAAAGCAAATGCTCCTAGAGCTAAAGTTTCAATTTTTTGTATTTTAAAATAACTGCTCATTTTTTTCAGGGGAACTGAAATAAAGATATTTGTTGCCGATTGAAATACTTTATTATATGGCACAAAGTTTAGCTTGGTATAAAGATTTAGAAGAGCATCTCTCGTTTTTCTAGCATTAGCCATCTTAGTAGCTAACAGATTTCTCTTATTTACAACAGTTGGATTTGAAATTTCACTTTTTCCTAAATATAGATTTAATTCTTCTTCTAATTTTTCTAATTTTGATAAACGTGTTTCAAGCTCTCTATATGCGTTAGCAAATTCTTGATGTTTCCCATCTCTTATATGGAAAGTTTCGTCCTCGTCTCCATATGAGTAATTTGCGAATTTAGCTATTAAGGATCCTAGCCCTCCTTGGTCTTCGGCAGCATTAACTTGTCCAAGCTCCACTTCCATCTCATCGCAAAGATTTAAAATTTTCTGAGGATCTGTTTTAGGCCATAAAGAGTATGCTTGTACCCATTCTTTTGGCCCTCTTGGGGATAAACTAACTGCCATATTTCTCTCCTTGTTTTAGGAGTTTTTAAGCTATATTAGAACATCTTGATTTGATTCTATTAGCTTTATTTTTCTTAAAAACTTTCTTTTTAACAGCTTTGTCCATAAGACTATAAATAATATTCAATTTTTTTAAAATAATTTCTTTAGATTCTTTTGTTTCTATAGATTTTTTTAAATCTTTCAAAGCGGTTTTTGCTCTAGATTTAAATTGAATATTTATTTTTTTTCTTTTTTCAGACTGTATAATTCTTTTTATTGCTGTTGGTTTTTTTACTTTTTTCTTTTTTTCTTCTGCCATTTTTTTTCCTATATATTTTTTTTATTTGATTTAAAGTATTCTTTTGAAAAACCATCCCTTTAATATATGTATATTTTTAGGCATATTTTTCTCTATTTGGGTTATAAGGATAAATAGATTATATTTTTTTTACAAAAAAAAAATGATCTTTGTTACATTTTATATATGAAATACAAAATTAGTTGGTTAATAATTTTAGTCGTCTCTTCTGTTATCCTTTTAGGAATCAGCTTTAAAACAGCTTTTCTGATAAGTAAATATTTTACTTTAGATAGTAAAATTAAGGCAGAGGTTGAAAAAATTGAAATTATAGAGAGCAAAAAGGATAAATTTGAGGTAACAGCTTTTTATTATTTTAAAATTGGTAATAAAAATTTTTATAACGTAAGAAAATTTCAAGATAAATTTATAAATAAGATTACAGCAATAGATTTTAAAGAAAAAATTTCAAAAAAAGATTTTTTTACATGGTACAACAAAAAAAACCCAAATATTTCAGCTGTAGAGAAAAAATTTCCTATTAAAAATTTGGTATATAGCATTATGACTTTCATAATTTTTGTGTACTTTATCATTTTAAAATATTATGTTTTTGGCTTTCAAAAAATTAACTAAAGGCTAAAATTTATTTTATATTTATCTAAAGTATTAAATTTGATATAATTAACGACAAATGAGGTAATTTTTCTTATTATGATAGATATCAAAGAAGCAACTATTAGTGAATTTACAGATCCAAAACATCAACAAAAAGTAGAAGAGCTTGTAACTATAGCTAAAGATCAAGGCTATATTACATATGAAGAGATCAATGAAATCTTACCGATGTCATATGACTCAGCTGATCAAATAGATCAGGTTCTTATTTTTTTAAGTGGATTGGATGTTCAAATATTAAATCAAGCTGAAGTAGAAAAGCAAAAAGAGAGAAAAAAAGAAGCTAAAGAATTAGAGACTCTTCCAAAAAGACCAGAAGGATCCTCTGATGATCCTGTAAGAATGTATCTAAAAGAGATGGGATCTGTTCCGCTCCTTTCAAGAGAAGAGGAAGTTGAGATATCAAAAAGAATAGAAAAAGCGCAGTTTCAAGTTGAAAGAATAATTATGCGTTTTCGTTATTCAACAAGGGAAGCTATCTCAATTGCTCATTATCTAATAACAGGAAAAGATAGATTTGACAAAGTTATTGCGGAAAAAGAGGTTTTAGATAAATCGCATTATATAAAAATGCTTCCAAAGCTTTGCGATCTTATGAAAAAAGAAGACGATTATCTAGAGGGCCTACTGATAAAGCTTAAAGATCCCAAATTAAAAAAAGAACAAAAAGTAATAACAGATGAAGAGTTAGAAAAATGCCGAATCAGAGCGCAATCATATCTAAGATATTTTGCTTGTAGACATAATGTTATTGAAGATTTTGGTGAAGTGATTTTATCTTCATATGATAGGTTTATATTCCTTGAAAAAGAGATAGAAGATCTAATCCCCAGAGCTGAAAAGAATAAATTTGCAAAATCTAAGCTAATTGCAGCAAAAAGAAAATTAGAAAAAAGAGAACTTGCCGCTGGTAGAACTTTAAATGAGTTTAAAAAAGATGTAAGAATGCTCCAGCGTTGGATAGATAAAAGCCAAGAAGCTAAAAGAGAGATGGTAGAGTCAAATCTTCGATTAGTTATCTCTATTGCAAAAAAATATACAAATCGAGGGCTTTCCTTTTTAGATTTAATTCAAGAGGGGAATATGGGCCTTATGAAAGCTGTTGAAAAATTCGAATATAGAAGGGGCTACAAATTTTCTACATATGCAACTTGGTGGATTAGACAAGCGGTAACTAGAGCTATAGCAGATCAGGCAAGAACTATTAGAATTCCAGTTCATATGATTGAGACGATAAATAAAGTTCTACGTGGTTCTAAAAAGCTTATGATGGAAACAGGAAAAGAGCCAACGCCAGAAGAGCTTGCAAAAGAGTTAGGATTAACCCCTGAAAGGGTTAGAGAAATTTATAAAATAGCTCAGCATCCAATATCGCTTCAAGCTGAAGTAGGTGATGGTGGAGAATCTCAATTCGGGGACTTTTTAGAAGATACAACAATTGAATCTCCGGCAGAAGCTACAGGGTACTCAATATTAAAAGAAAAATTAAATGATGTTTTAGAAACGCTAACGGATAGAGAACGAACAGTTTTGATAGAAAGATTTGGTCTATTAGATGGAAAGCCTAAGACTTTAGAAGAAGTAGGGGTTCGTTTCAAAGTAACACGTGAAAGAGTTCGTCAGATTGAAGCAAAAGCGCTCAGAAAAATGAGACATCCTACAAGAGCGAAGCAGCTTCAAGCCTTTTTAGATCTTATGGAAGAAGAATAAACTTGATCTAACTTGTTATATTTTTGACAAGATCAATCATAAACGTATAGATTTTATCTTATTTTTGCACAGTCTTGTCAAAAAATGACAAGACCGTGCAAATTTAAAAAATGTCAACCGGCTTTACTTTTTATAAAATTATAGAAATGGGACTGTTGAAATCTGAAATTATTTTCATAAAAAATAAAAAAAAATGATTTCTACTATCTTTTATTTTGATTTGAGAAGTTGTTTTTCTAAATCTCAACAGCCCCGTTATGTATGATTTATATATTTATTTCTAGTTTTTTTTAACCTTTGTACAATAATGAAAAAAAATAATCGATTGTTTTTATATAAGGTTAATTGTTATAAGCTGTCCTTAATTTAATTTTAAGGAGGGAAATAATGAGCGTACAACGTGTTTCTGGGCAATCTTTTTCTAATACATCGCCTTTCGATCTTGACGAAAATATTACTAATCCTCACTTATTAGATCTAATCGTTAGTTTAGGTTGGGCTCAAAGAGATTTAACATCCAGTGAATTAGAAGCGCTAGCTTCAAAAGATTTTTCAACTCATGGCTTAAGAAATGCCTTAGCTCTAAAAACTTCTGATTTATTCAAGCGTTTGGTTACATTTAAACAGACTCATTCTGAAAGCAATGATTTGCATTCCATTTTATCTGAAGAAATAGATGTTGAAACCAAGATCGAGAAAATTATTAATTTTCTTGATCGATTACCGGAAGAACATCAAGAAGAATGTTTAAAATCTCTATTAATGACTCAAGATGAACATGGAAATACTCCTGTACATCTTACTCATGCTTTTGCGGATTTGAAAGAAATAAGTTTAGAAATGATAAAAAGAATTGCTAATCCTAAAACAATAATAGATATATTCAAACTTACAAATGTATTCGGAGAAAACTTTGTCTATTTGGCATTAAGTTATGCTCAGGATGTAGATTTAAAATTATTAGAAAGAATCACTGATGATGCTGATCTTATAGATTTATTGAAAGTTAACTCTTCTTTTGGCATGAAAAATACTCCTTTACATCGCTTATTCTATAACGGTTATAATCAAGAAGTAGCTTTAGGGCTTATAAGAAGAATTCCTGATACTAAAACGCTAGTAGAATTATTAATGCTTAAAGATGAAGATGAAAATACTGTTCTAAATATGGTATTAGTTCAAGGTGATGAAGTTATAATTTCAGAAATATTAGATAGATTGTCAGATACTGATTTAATAAAATTGGTTGAGATTGAAAATCGCTGTGGATCCACAGCTCTAAATTGGGCAGAAAAGCCCTCTATATTTTTAAAAATATTTAATAGGATATCTGATGATAATAAATTAGTAGGATTTTTGAATAAAGAAAATCGATATGGAGCTTCTATTGCAAATTTGGTATTCAAAGCATGGGAGACTACTACAACTAATCTAAAAGATCCGATAGTTCAAGCAATATTAAAAAGATACAATGTTGCCATTACCTATGCAAACAGCAAGAAGAAACTTATTAAAATAACATTAAAAGATCTAGATTCTTCTACGGGAAAACTCGTTGTAAATTATGAGTAATATATAAAAGATAAAAAGGAGTTTTTGATGGAAGCGAATGGAGTTTATTTTAATGGTGAATTGGTTATGACTGATAATGAGACTATTTTCGATCATACCTGTTTTGCTAAAGTTAAAAATAAGACCTTTGACACACTTACCCTTGAAAAAGGCGATGTACTTTTATGTAATTGTACAGCATAAAAATAATCATTTTGTTCTAAATCAAGAGGTTTTTGTTTATTTACACAAAATATCTTCAGCTCGCAACAGTTCCGAAATATAAATAATTTTAAGAAAAGTTCTTTTATGAAAATTTAATCTAAATTAAAGTGTTTTTTAAGAGGGTAAAAATTATATGCGCAGACCTAACTATTTTCCTTTTCTAATACTTGCTTTTTTTATGCTATTTATGATGAGCATGCCAAAGAAAACCGTAGATAAATTTAGAAATATGGCAATAAGCTCATTTATTCCAACTAATAATTTATCTAAATTTGTATTAAAGATGCCAGATAGAACATTTTTAAGTGAAAATAAAATTGAGATGGAAAAACTTCTTTTAGAAAACACGATGTTAAAAAATCAGATTAATGGAATTTATGAGTGGCTTTTT
>JAAKFE010000087.1 GCA_011065175.1 Candidatus Anoxychlamydiales bacterium | reverse complement strand
GAAAAAAATTAAAATTGAAGCTGATGCTGAAGCTCAAAGAAAAGTGTTGATTGCAAAAGGAGAGGCAGAGGCTATACTTGCAATCAGACAAGCTGAAGCTGAAGGTATTCAAAAGCTATTAGATGCAAAAGCTAAAGGATATAAACAGCTGGTTGAAGCATGTGGTGATGATGCGAAAAGTGCATCAACTATGCTTTTAATTGAAAAACTAGAAGAAATAGTTAAATTGCAAGTTGAAGCTATCAAAAATATCAAAATTGATAAGATCACTGTTTGGGATAGTGGTAATAATAATGTAGGAGCTGATGGTAGTAAAGGTTCTACAACTTCAAATTTTATTAGTCAATTTGTGAAGTCTCTGCCTGCATTGCATGATGTTGCTGCTATGGCAGGTTTGGAGTTGCCTCAATTCTTAGGACAAATAAAAGAAAAGACTGTTAAGACTGTTAAGAAAGAAGAAATTGCTAAATTAAAATAGAGAGATTTTAAAAAATTATTGAAAGCTAAAAAGAAGTTCAGTTACTGTAAAATATTTTAAATTGGGAATATCTTTTTCTGATCCTAAAGCCCTATATTTAAAACCATTATTTATCATTAAACACAGAACTTCACGGTTTTTGATAGTTGTTATTAACCCTAAATAATTTTTTGTTTTTTTAATTATTTTTTTGTTTTTATATATAAAATTCGTAGATAAAAACCATATCTATTATTCGTCTTTTTAAGATTTTATACATATTTAAATTTTTGTAAACACAAACAACTTGAAGAGTCAAAAACAGATTCTTCAGGTTGTTTGTGTATATCTATTGGAGAATAAGAAGGTGGTATCTTGGAGAAATGCCGTAAATCCAACGGAGTTGTAGATTTCCTAAGCTTGTATTCGATTGATCTCTATTACCAAAATTTCTAGAAAACAATCCGAGATTCCCTATAAACTCGTGTCATCTTGGTTGATTTGAGGTAACCAAAGGCAAGAGGCGGAAGCGACTCATTAGGACTGAAAATCCTTGTGTCCCAGTTCGATTCTGGGTCTGGCCATATTCTAATTTTTTAAGATACTTATATTCAGTAAAATAACTTAATTATTGCACGATAACTTTATAGATGTTATTAAGCAAAATAAAAGATTATCGTCATTTCCTCAAAGAAGTAAAGTTGGTGTGGATAAGTGCCTTTTATCTTCCTTTTAGGGCTTAAATTAATTGTGTAAAATTTTATAGTTTTAATCTTAAAGCCATCCTATAATTCTTATTATTAGCATGTTAAATTGTACACGAATTGTGCTCCAGATTGTCTTGTTAAAGAAAAAAAATATAATATATTAAATATCTGTTGGATTATAGTAACAGCGAAGTTCTGTCATCTTTTCATTTTCCCATTCGATAAAATCAACACCATATAAAATTAAATCATCTAAAATAATTTTAAATTCTAAAATTGTAGTTTCTTTATCTTGATAGCTTCTTAAAATATCGTATTTTACATTTTGTATCTCACTGAATTGAGAGCTTAATACATCAATAACGTTAGATTTTCCTTTAATCCATTTTAATTTTGGATCAAAAAGTTTAAAATCTTCATGAAGAAGTTCTCCAATAGATAAAGCATCTTTTGCGTTGAAATATTCAACAAATTTCAAAGATAATGTTTCAAATCTTGTATCTAATTTTTCTATCATTTTAACCTCATCAAGTAATACATTTTGAGAATATATCTTACTATAGGCTAAGTGTATATTAAACATATTACTAACAAACTATTGACTGAAAAAGACACGGCTTACAATGGGATCTTGCGCCGTATCCTTTTTCGGTCAGCAAATTATGATTAATTATTATCAAGGATCTCTTTTAAGTTTTCTAAAGCTACATCTAAAGGTAAAATATTGATATTGTTATCATATTCTTTTCTTTGTCCCATATAAATGAAATATAGTTTAGCTTCCGGATAATCTTTGCCAAAATTTTTCAATCCTTTTAGATCTTTATATCCATATTTTTGTGATCTTTTAACTTCAATGGCTAAAATTCCTTTGGGTCCATAAAGAATAAAATCTACTTCACTTTTATTAACAGATCTCCAATAGTAGATTTGGTATTCTAGATCGAAATAGTCATTGAGGGCTTTGATTTCTTGAAAGATTAAAGTTTCTAAAGAAGGGCCTTCTGCTTCTGCAACAGAATCAAAAGGTCCCATGGGTCTTATTGATCGAAAAATTCCAACATCAAAATAATAGAATTTAGGATGTTGGATCATTTTGCGTTTTGCCCGTTTTGTAAAAACAGCTACTCTATATCCTAAAAGAAGATCTTCAATAATTTCAAAATAGCTCTCAATAACTTTTCTGTTAACTGAAGCTTCTCTTGCTATTTCAGATAGGTTTAATGGGCATCCTTGAGAAAAGCTTGCAATTTCTAAAAAACGTGAAAAACTGGAAATGTTTCTGGTTAATCCTTCTTGCATAACTTCTTCTCTTAAATAACTTTGTATATAGGAGGCTAAATACTCTTTTGGGTTATTTTGCGAATATATTGAAGGTAAAAACCCATATTTTAACGATTTTTCAAGATTAAAATCTTTTTTGAGTTCTAAAAAAGTTAAAGGATACATTTTATACGTTAAAGCTCTTCCAGCCAAAAGATTTACTCCTTTGCGTTTTAAACTTCTACTACTAGAGCCAGTTAAAATAAATTTATAACGATATTTTTCAATAAGACGGTGTATTTCATCGAGCAGAGGAGGGATTTTTTGTACTTCATCAATGATTATCCAATCTTTAAAATTTTTAGGAATCATTTTTTCTAATCTTTGTGGACTTGCTAAAAGTTTTATTTGAAGATTAGATTCTAATAAATCTAAATAAAGAGCATTAGGAAAAGTTTTTTTTACCCATTGTGTTTT
Organism: Candidatus Anoxychlamydiales bacterium; assembly: GCA_011065175.1. Lineage (GTDB taxonomy): Bacteria > Chlamydiota > Chlamydiia > Chlamydiales > SM23-39 > JAAKFX01. Next base: position 2,841 of record JAAKFE010000087.1, on the reverse strand, counting down.
TCCTGTTCCTCTTGGCCCGAAAAGAAAAAAACTTTGATTTGTTTTTAGTGGTTTTTGTAATAATCTTTTATACATAAGCATCTATTCTTTTTTGTTTTTATTTACTATAAATATAGCATTTTTTGGATTTTAAAACTCCATTTTTCATGTTTTTTTGGAGCTTTCAACTCCATTTTTCAGGTTAATTATGTAATTAGCTTATATTCATTTACTTACATAAAGATAAATTTTGAAAAAATAGTATTTATTGACTTTAAAGCTCCATTTTTCATGTTTTTTTGGAGTTTACAACTCCATTTACATGCATTCCTGCCCCTTTTTGAGTTGGCATGTGTATACATAGATGGTATTGAAGCTAGTGAAAATGTAAAAATTATGAAAATTTTAAAGAGGCTCTAAATAGACTTGAAACATAATGTTTGACAAAGAAACAAGAAAAAATGCCCAATGACTTTATTGAGGACAGAGAAGGGTGTTTGGTTACTGCAAAAGTTTCCAAAAAATTCTAGCATTGATGCGAGATAATCCTGAAATAACTATAGAGGAGATGTCCAAACAAATAGTCATTGGAAGCAGAACGATAAAAAAACAGATCAAAGAATAAAAAATTGATCCAACGCTTTGGGCCTAATAAAGGGGGATACTGGAAGATTTCTTCAAGTTCCTCAAAAGAAAAGAAAGGCAAAAAAAAATGACGAAATTTATCATTTTCAAAAATATTTTTTTCATTTTCCCATTCGATAAAATCAACACCATTTAAAACTAAATCATCTAAAATAATTTTTAATTTTTAATTCTTAAATTGTGCATCTTTATCTTGGAAACTTCTTAAAATGCCAACCTTATGTCATCTTGAAATCGATAGTTTTTTTATAATCATCAAAAGCCTTGTCAAACAATTTGTCCATGTGTAAATTGAGGAAATCAAAAGCTATTTGAGTATTTATACCATTTCTAAAAAATAATAGTTAAAAAACTTTATTTTTGTTTTTATCAATATGGGCTTGTTGCGAGCTGAAATTTTTTGAAAAAACTACACAGCATATTGGGTATAATATGAGAATAAAATCAATATATTGTGAAAAATTGATTCTTAAATTTAGAATGCAACAGACCCAATTTCAGTAGTTGACATTCCTAAAACTTCCAATTATTTAATCTTTGGAGCTAGCTTTTGATAAATTGGCACAGGCTGATCAAAAATGATTTTTATCTGGATAGGAATAAGCGACATGGTGCGAATCGGAGTCCGCTGCGTTCGTATGCAGTTTGTAGTCAGTCGGTTGCGTTGATAAAGAAATAAATGGATGAATTTTATAACTCAAAAACAGCTATTTAATGAGTCATATGAGTTATAAATTATACAGCATTTGACTCATATGTCTCAATTTGAATAATATTATGGGTGATTGCCTGTTTGTCTATAACTTTTTTGGTAAATGAATTCATCGCTACTTGTCTTCTTTATATAGGTACTGCTTGAGTATATAATACCTAATTATTAGGTACGATACTTATTTAAATATATTTTTGAATATAAGTGGTTTATGATTTATCGCTTTTGGGCTCAAAATAGTTATAAATTAAATAATCTTTAAATATTTAACGATTATGATGGAAGGATCGTTAAAACATTAGAAATATTCTTTATTTTAACGGTTTTGTTGGCAAAAGCGTAAAAATATGATATAATAGAGTTATAATAAAGGAGATTTTATGGTTAAAATCATGAGTATTTATAAAAAAATCGATGCTCTTCGCTTAAGATATTACAAAGCTTCTGTTGGTAAAGAGCAGCTACTTAAAATTATTTCTGAATCAGAAGTTGCAGAACATGTATATAATTCCAATGCCATAGAAAATAGCACTCTAACTTTAGAAGAAACTGATAAAATTTTGCATCAAATTGATTGCGAGAGATTCATTTCTGTAAGAGAAATGTTTGAAGCAAAAAATCTAGCTCGAGTTATTTCATATATTGATAAAAAAGCAAAAGAACAAGAATTTAATCTTAATATGATGCTTTTTTTACATAAAATACTTCTTTCTAATATTGATGATAAAATAGCTGGAAGATTTAGAAAAGATAATGAATTTGTACGTGTAGGAAGTCATATAGCTCCTAATCCTAAAGAAGTGATTAGGCGTCTTGAAGAAATGCTAGTTGAATATAATTCAATTCTTTCTGAAAACATTATTAAACGCATAGCCAAATTACATCTTGTTTTTGAATATACCCATCCTTTTTGTGATGGTAATGGTCGTATTGGTAGAGTTATGAATAATTATGTACTTATAAGAGAGGGATATGTACCGATTAATATTAAATTCATTGATAGAAAATATTATTACCAAGCCTTTCAAGAATTTGATTGGAGTAATAAAACTACTATTATGGAAGAAATTGTTGGCAAAGCTCTTACCAATAGTTATCACAAAAGATTAGCATATTTGGAAGGTGGTGAAATTATTTCTCTTTTAGAATATGCAAAAAGAAAAAAACTTTCTTATCCTAATTTGATTAATAAAGCTAAAAGGCAAACAATTGAGGCTTTTTTAGAAAAGGGAGGGTGGAAAATAGCTATTTCAGAAACGAGTAAGATTTGAAATTCCTTCGGCTATTTTTAAGATATAGAAAGTCTTTTAGAAATTTCAATAAGAGTCCTTCCTAAAGCTTTCAATTCTTTGATTTTTGGTGCAAGTTTTTGATATAGAGGTATATTAGACTTCTTGCATAACCCTCTCATATTGCTAAATCCCTATTACAAATTCCTGCAATCAAGTTAAATCTTAACCCAAATCTTTTACGTCTATTTCTATATCGATCACTAATAATTTTGA
>JAAKFE010000086.1 GCA_011065175.1 Candidatus Anoxychlamydiales bacterium | reverse complement strand
TTTTCATGCCTATAACACGATTTTTTAAACTTACTCTATTGCTGTTTAAATTTTCAAATGCTTTACTAATTTTTTCACTTAACAATTGGACTTTATTTTCTAAAAATTTACCAACAGTATTCTGTTTGCTAAAATTAAATAGAGCTGTGCCTATACGATCTTTTATGTTTTGTAAACTAACCATTTCTTCCTCCTAATTAAAATTTAATTAATTTAAATTTTCATTCTTAGCCAACATTATCTTAATTGCCGTAAGAATTATTCTTGAAGCTATTTTATAAAAAACAACAATTAATTTCAATTAATCTTAGAAAAGAAATTAATTATATATTTAATAAAAATTTAAATAATAAAAATAAAAAACCTTCTTAGAGGCACTTCTCAACGAATATTTTAAATCATCGATATTACAAAATAATTAGTATTATTATTAAATTACTTAATAAATCACACCTTAACTTTACCCTTTATTTTAATGTACAATAGAGTTAAACTAGCATTAAGAAAGCTACTAATTAATAGATAAAAAACAGCTTTCTTTTATGAGCAACTTTAATGACCCAGCCTAAGTTTTAATAAATAATAATAATTATAAATAAGGGTGTTTATTATGGACAACAAAAGATTATTAAAAAAAATAGCTAATCTAGAAAGCAAACTAGATCTTTTAGAGACTGAATTTGATTATCTAAATAAAATTTTAATAAGGTGTGGTTTCCCAAAAGGAATCATCACTTTAAAAAAGAGTGCTATTGAGCTCTTATCAGAGAATAAAGTTTTTAAAAGTTTATAAATAAAATTTTTATTATATATACTTGAGTTATAAATTCATAACTCAAATTTATGTTTTTGATAAAATTTCTTGATAAAAAAAGGCTTTGCAAAATACTCTTTAAGCTTAAATAAGAATTAAGGAGCATTTTATGGCAAAACTTATATTTGAAAATACCAATGAAGAAGTAGATATTGAAGATGGAAAGTCTATAAAGGATGAATGTGAACAAGCTGGGATTCCTTTTGCTTGTTCTGAAGGGGTTTGTGGCTCTTGTATTATTGAAGTAGTTGAAGGCATGGATAATTTAACCGAGCCTACCCAAGCAGAGAAAGATTTTTTAGGTGAGATCCAAAATGAAAGACTCGCTTGCCAATGTAAGATAAAAGGCAATATAGTTAAAATTAAATTTTAAAAACGAAGTTTTAAAAACTAAGTTTTACAAATCAACTTTTTAGGTTTTTTATATGAGTATTACAAAAGATATGACAATTCAGGATATTTTTTATAATTTCCCTGATAGAAAAGAAGCTTTAGCTGATGTTTTAATGCAAGAAGGACTTGGCTGCTGTGGATGTGCTGGGGCTCAATTTGAGACAATCGAACAAGGCCTTTTAGCCCATGGCAAAAGCCCTGAAGAAGTTGATAAAGTTTTAAAAAATTTAAACTCAGCAATTTAAGCTATTTTAGTCCTTTAAAACCCTCATCAAAAAATGATGATTTTTTTTATAAAATTATCAAAAACTATTTTATTAGAAAAAAAATTAAAAAATAACTTTTTAAAAAGTGATTTATTCGATACCCTATCGTTTTGTAACATGTAAGGAAAGAGATATGAACTTAAAAAGTGAAAGACTCAAAAAACTAGAGATCGAACATGAAGATCTAGAAAAATGGCTAAATTTGGGATTAGTACCAAAAAAAGATATTGAAAAACACAAAGAAGAAATTAACTTAATAACTCAAAAAATTATAGAGGAAAAAGAAAGACTTCGCTTTATGAAAGAGACAGGAGATATACAAGATTATGTTGCTCCTAAAAAATCTCCAGCAAAGCAGATCTATCCAGAACCTCAGACCGTACCAGATATGGATGTTGGAGTTGATACTGATCTCGAGATAGAAGAGACTCAAACATTTGAAGCAGATACAGGGCAAGAAGATGTTACAGAAGTAGCTACCTTTGTTGAAGAAGAGGAAGAAGATCCATTTTCTGATAGAAACCGTTGGAAAAGGGGCGTTTTAGAAGATCCAGATGGCGATAACTGGTAGTGATTTAAGTCTTTATTTTCATGTGCCTTTTTGCAAAAGCATATGTCCATATTGTCATTTCTATAAAATTTATTATAAACCCGAGATGGGCAAAAAATATCTAAAGGCTATTGAACGTCATATAAATACCGTTAAAACAACTTTAGAAAATAATAATATAGTATCTATTTATTTTGGTGGAGGCACACCATCTTTGTTAGATACTCAAATAGTTGAAAAAATATTAACCCTAATAAATCCCCCATCAAAAAATATTGAAATCACAATTGAGATAAATCCAGAAGATTATTCAATAGATAAAATCAAAAAATATAAAAATATGGGTATTAACAGAGTTAGTTTAGGGGTTCAATCTTTTGATGATAAGCTACTAAAAATTTTAAAAAGAAGGCATAGCTCTAAAAAAGCAAAAGATGCAATTTTAGATATTTATAGATGTGGGATTGAAAATATTTCAATAGATTTAATGTATGACGTTCTTCATCAAGATTTCAAATCTTTTCAAAAGACTATAGATGAGATCAAAAACCTAAAAATTACTCATATCTCTTTATATAATTTGACGTTTGAAAAAGAAACCTTTTTTTATAAAAATAAAAAAACTTTAAAAAACCTTATGCCTGATGAAAAAGAGTCTTTAAGACTTTTAAATAAAGCGGTTTTAGAATTTGAAAAGCTAGGGTTTAAAAGATATGAAATTTCAGCTTTTGCAAAAAAAGGCTTTGAATCATTTCATAACATTGGTTATTGGATAGGAAGATCTTTTTTAGGCTTTGGTCCTTCTGCTTTTAGTTATTTTGAAAATAAAAGATTTAGAAACATAAAAAATTTTCAAAAATATATAGATGCTTTTAATTTAAATAACCCATATATAGATTTTGAAGAAGAGCTAAAATATCCAGATAATATTAATGAACTTTTAGCTATTCATTTAAGAATGATTAGAGGCGTAGATATTTTAAAGTTTGAAAAAGGGATTGGAAAAATCCCAAAAAAAACAATTGAAATATTAAAAAATTCTAAACTTGTAGATTTTGAAAAAAATAGAGTTAAACTAAACAAACAAGGTCTACTTTTTTACGATACTTTAGCATCTGAAATCATTTAAAATTAAGCTTCCAATAAAAAAACTGAAGGATTTTTACCAATTACTACTTTTAACTTTTTAAACTCATAGACTTTTTTAGTAATCACTTTTTCATCTTTGGAAGTGAGATTTATAGCTAAAGAAAGCAAAACATCTCCCTTTAAAATTTTAAGCAATAAATTTAGCATCTTATCGGATCTATATGGAGCTTCTATAAATATCTGAGTAATTTTATTTTGGAATGACTCTTTTTCTAAATACTTTATTTTTTCTATTAGCTCTTCTTCTTTTCTTGGTAAATAGCCTTGAAAAGCAAATTTTTGAGCATTAAGTCCAGATTGCATTAAAGCTAAAAAAATAGAAGATGGGCCCGGATAAGCTTCGATTTTAATATTTTTAGCTCTTGCTAATTTAACAAGTTTAGATCCAGGATCTGCAATACAAGGAAGACCTGCATCTGATATTAACCCGATTTTTTTATTCTCTATTAACTTTAATAGCTCTAAAATTTCATCTTCTTTAGAATGTTCGTTTAATAACTTTATTTGCAAACGTTGAAGTTTTTGCCAATCAATAAATCTTAAAAGATATCTCCTTGCATTTTTTTCGCTCTCTGCTATTAAACCCTCTAAAGATAAGATAATATTTTTTAAATTTTTAGGAAAATATAGATCAATATCGGAGCCTTCATCTAAAAGATTAGGCAGTAGTATTAAACTCATAATTAGATAAATATAAAAGTTTGGTTTTTAAAAGGTCTAAAAGATTAGCTAAATTCATATTAATTTTTTTTGATAAAAGATCGACCTCAAAAAGAGCTTTTATAGCTTCTTTATAAAAGGTAGATTTTCTTTGCATTGCAATCTCTTTTTTCTTTTCTAAAGCTCTTGGATATATTTTAGGGAAATATGAACTCAAATCAGTTTTTTTACCACTCTCTATAATTGAGGCCATCTTATATCCCAATTGAAGTTGATAGCGAATTGCAGAAATCAAAAGATGAAAATAGGTCGCATCTATCGGTAAATTATCAAAATTTATCTTTCCCCACACTATCTCTTCAGCAATTTTCCAAACAGATTCTGTAATGTTTATTGGACAAATACTTTTAACATCATCGATTTCAATAGATTTTTTTTGTCCAACAAAAGTAATCAATTTATTTATTTCATTTTCTACTAAAGAAAGATCAAGTCCCACTCTTTCAAAAAGAGCTTCAATTACAATAGATGATATATTTTTATTAGCTTTTAAACATTTTTCAAGAGCAAAGCTAGCTATCCTTTTTTCTTTTTCCCAGATTTTTTCTGAGCTTAAATCAAAAACTAATCCTTTTTTTTCTATAGTTGAGTATAATAAAGAAGCTTCTTGTCTGGAACAAGCGCCAATTATTATATTCACATCGTTTACTTTTAGATATGAATTTAAATTTTGAATATCTTGTTTTGCAAAAGAAGCAATATCTTCAATTATAACAAGAGGCTCTCCTCCTAATAGGGATGGACTTTGAAAAGTATTTACAATTTTAGATAATTTATTTTCTTTTGAAAATTTCGATAAATTAAAATTTTTAATATTAATTTTTTTTAATATATAGCTAATAATTTTTTCTCTTTCATAAAGATTTGGTATGACGACAAGATAAATTTTTATTTTATCAAAAAGAGGGTTTTCGAAATGTTTTTTAAAAAAAGTAATATTTAAATATCTCATAAATAACTAGAGTATCAAAATATAATACAAAAAAACAATAAAAATTGGTTGACTTTGATCTTTTTTTTCTATAATTTAATTGCCTGGAGATTAAATAAATGTTTAAAAAATTTTTAAAATCAAAGAAGAAAAAAAAAGCTGAAAAAAAGCAAATTCCTGCAAAAAGCAAAGCAAAAAAAATAGTTTTAAAAAAAACCATTATTAAAGAAAAACTACCTAAAGAAAAAAAACTATCTGACGATCGAGTATTAACAGCTGAAGGATATCTTAGAAGATCAAAATAACTTTTTGCTTTAATTTATTTTTTTATGCTTTTTTTATAAGTTTCTTGAAAAATAAAAAAAATAGGAATTTATGTTAAAAATAGATCTAAAAGGAAAAAAAGCATTCATAGTTGGTATAGCTGATGATCAAGGTTTTGGCTTTGAAATTGCTAAAACTTTAGCAGAAGCTGGTGCAGAAATTATAATAGGAACCTGGACACCGCTAGTTAATATCTTTGAGATGTCTTGGAGAAACAAAAAGTTCGATGAATCTAGAAAGTTAAAAGATGGTTCTTTATTTGAATATAAAAAGATCTATCCAATTGATGCTGCTTTTGATTGTCCAGAAGATGTCCCAAAAGATGTTTTAGAGAATAAAAGATACAAAAATTGCTCAGGATATACAATTTCAGAAGTAGCTAAAAATATTAAAAATGATTTTGGAAATATCGATATTTTAGTGCATAGTTTAGCAAATTCTCCAGAGATCACTAAATCTTTATTAGAAACATCAAGAAAAGGATATCTCTCTGCTTTAAGTGCATCTAGTTACTCTTTTGTAAGTCTACTTGCACACTTAAGCCCTATAATGCCTGAAAACTCAGCAGCCCTTGCTTTATCTTATATTGCTTCTACAAGAGTAATACCAGGATATGGAGGAGCTATGAGCTCAGCGAAAGCCGCACTAGA
>JAAKFE010000085.1 GCA_011065175.1 Candidatus Anoxychlamydiales bacterium | reverse complement strand
ATGGATCTGTTATATCTTTAATATCTTCTAGCTCTTGCATCAGATCTTCATCGATGTGAAGTCTTCCTGCTGTATCTAAAATCAAAACATCATATTTTTCATCTTTTGCTTTCTCTATTGCTTTCTTCGATACTTTAGTTGCCTTTTTCTCATCTTGCAAAGCAAACACATCAATATGCGCATCAGAAGCTAGTTTTTTTAACTGTTCAATCGCTGCTGGCCTTTGAAGATCACATGCAGCTAAAAGCACCTTTTTATGTTTCTTTTTCAAAAACGCAGCTATTTTTACAGCTGTTGTTGTCTTTCCAGCGCCTTGAAGACCGCAAAGCATTATTACAGATGGCTTTTTTGTGAGATCTAGATTCGCTTCTTCTTTTCCCATTAATTCGATTAATTCATCATGAACAATTTTTATAAATTGCTCTCTTGGAGATACAGATTTTGTAACATCTAAGCCAATTGCTTTTTCTTTAACTTTTTTTACAAATAAAGAAGCTACAGAATAGTTAACATCCGCCTCTAAAAGAGCAAGTCTAACCTCTCTAATAGCCTCGTTAACATTATCTTCTGTAATCTTTTTGCCTCGAGAAAAACTCGAAAAAAGATTTTGAAATTTTTTACTTAATGTATCAAACATAATTATTTCCAATAATTTGCATATAGAATAACTTAAAAATTATTCTATTTCAACAAAAAAGAAGCGATCTTTTTTAGAAAAATCTTTAATTACTTGTTTTAAAACATATTTTTTATCTGAAAAAATATTTAATACTTCTTTTTTTTGCAAATAACCTATTTCAAAAAAAAGTTTTGCTTTTGGATTTACATATGTAAAAATTTGTTTTTCAATTTTTTTATAAAACTCTAAACCACCATCTTTTGCAATTAAAGCTTTTTTTGGCTCAAAGTTTTTTACATCTTCATCTAAAGCTAAATATTCAATTTCAGACACGTATGGAGGGTTAGAAACAATAAAATCAGCCTTCACATTTTTAAAAGGTTTTAGTAAATCCCCTAATTCAAAAAAAGCATTTACGTTATTTAATTTCGCATTTTTTTTAGCGATATTGAAAGCTTTTTTTGAAATATCTCCACCCATTACTTTTAATCTAGGAAATCTTTTTTTTAAAGCTATAGCAACTACGCCAGAGCCTGTGCAAAGATCAATTAAAATTTTACCATCTAAATTATCTTTTTCTAATTTCTTGCAGATCAAATCTACTAATATTTCTGTCTCAACTCTTGGAATTAAAACATTTTTATCTACTAATATTTCACATCCATAAAAATCAACTTTTCCAGTTATATATTCTATGGGCTCTTTTTTGGCTCTTCTTTTAATAAAGTGTTCATACTTTTTTATATCATCTTCTACAAGAGTTTTATCAAAATTTAGAAAAAGATCACTTCTTTTTATCTTCAAAATATGAGAAAGAAGGATCTCAGCTGATATTTTTGCATTTTTAATTTTTTTTTCATTTAAAAACTCAGTAGCTGTTTTTAAAAGAGATGGAATATCAGTTTTTTTTAAAATAAATTTCATGAACTCTAAAATACTTCCGTTGATTGGGTTTTTAATAGTTAAGATTTTAACTTTTCTTGATAATAAAACGCGATTAGAGCATTTGCGATTTCATCTAAATTCCCTTCCATAACTTGATCTAAATTATAAACTGTTAGATTTATTCTATGATCAGAAATTCTGTTTTGTGGATAATTATAAGTTCTAATTCTCTCTGATCTATCTCCAGTTCCGACTTGAACAGCTCTTTCTTTTGATCTTTTCTTTTCCTCTTCTATTCTTTTTTTCTCAGCTACTTTCGCTTTAAGAAGTCTCATCGCTGTATCTTTGTTTTTATGTTGAGATCTCTCATCTTGACAAGCAACAACTACACCAGTTGGTATATGTGTTATTCTTACAGCAGAATCTGTAACGTTAACATGCTGCCCTCCAGCTCCTGACGCCCTATAAGTATCAATCTTCAATTCTTTTTCATCTATTTCAACATCATCATCATCTGTTGGCTCTAATAATACCGCAACCGTTGCAGCAGAGGTATGAAGCCTTCCAGAAGCTTCTGTGGCCGGCACTCTTTGAACTCTATGAGTTCCTCCTTCGAATTTCAAAAACCTATATACATTTTGTCCAGAAAGTGACATTACATATTCTTTAAAACCGCCTCTTTCTGATTCTGTAGTAGATATCGTCTCTACTATCCACCCTTTATTATTGCCATAGTATTGATACATTCTCACTAAATCCCCTACAAAAAGAGCAGCTTCATCTCCGCCTGTTCCAGCTCTAATTTCCATAATAATATTTCTAGAATCATTTGGATCTGGAGGGACTAATATCGTCTCAATTCTAGCTTGGGAGATAGCAAGCTCATTTTGAAGGTTTGTAATCTCTTCATTTATAACTTCGATAAGCTCTGGATCTTTCTCTGTTAACAAAAGAGCCTTGCTCTCTATTAGCTGATCATTTGTTTTTAGATAATAGTTATAAATATCTTTTAACTCAGAGAGCCTTGAGTGTTCTTGAGATAGCTTTTTATACCTTTTTTGATCTGAAAAGACATCTGGGTTTCCTAAAAGAGCTTCAACTTCTTGAAGTCTTTCAAGAAGTTTTTTTACTTTTTCTTCCATAAAGATTTATTTTTTCTTAGTTGCTTTCGTTTTGCTTTTTTTCTTTTTAGATTTATCTAAGTTCTCTTTTTCTTTCTCTTTTTCTTTTAAAGCTTGCTCTTTTTTCATAGCATATTTTTTAGAAAAACGATCAACTCTGCCTTCTGTATCAATAAATTGTTTACTTCCTGTAAAAAATGGATGCGATGCTGAAGATATTGGCACTCTATAAACTGGATAAGTTTTCCCTTCAAACTCTTCTGTCTCTTTAGGTTGCAGAGTAGAGCCACATACAAATTTATGGCCATTTGAAGAGTCAACAAACAAAATATCTTGATATGGAGGATGGATTTTTTCTTTCATTTTATAAATTCTCCGATTAATAATAATATATATATTTAACCGAAAAGTCCTATAAAAAACAAGTATTTTTAAAAAATAGATTTTTTATAAAAAAGATAAAAAAAGTCTTATTTATAGTAGTTTCTTTTGTTTTTCCTATAAGCTTCTTCAAAACTTTTCTTTAAAACAGGATTAAATAAAAAAAATTGCAAAACTAAATGCTTTTTCATTCTCATAAAAGCTCAAAAAAATTAATATAATGACTTTAACCAACTATATAGATTATGCCATATCAAAAATCTTACAAATTAGGTCCTACAAAGACCCCTTTCATAATTAAACTCATAGTAATTCTCACTCTAACAATTAGTGTTATCTCTGCTATTTTATCTCCTTTTTTAAAAACTAACTTTTTCCAGTATTTTTTATCTTTATCACTCCCTGGAATAAAAAGTTATTTCTTTTGGCAGTTAATAACATATAGCTTTCTGCAACCAGGCTATGGAATAGATTTTAGTTTTATTATTTCTCTATTATTTAATCTATATCTTATCTGGGTGATGGGCTCATCTGTTGTTGAAAAAACATCTCAAAAACATTTTTTTATCTTCTATCTTTTAAGCTCTATTTTTTCTGCTTTAATTATTTTATTAACAATGCTAATTGGATATCAAAACTATCTCTTTTCTTCTTCTACAATACCTCTTTATGCCATTTTAATTGCTTGGATGATGTTAATGCCAAGTGATACGAAAATCTTTTTATTCTTTGCTCTGCCAATTAAACATTATTTTCTTGTTTTAGGGCTTATTTGTTTAAGTCTTTTATCTACTTTATCTTCATTGGATTTAGTAGCATTTTTTGGATATTTATCAGTGAGTATTTTTGCTTATTTTTATAGTGTAGTTATTTTTCAAAGATATTCTCCTTTTCATGCTTTAAATAGGATGGAAAGATCGTTGATATTTACAACAAGAATAATAATTAACAAATTTAGAAAAAAATAGGATAAAGCTTTATCCAATCTTTTTAGGATCATTTGCGGGAAGCCTTTCCTTTTCAAACTTGTTTTACTTCATCAGGTGTGCGATATCCAAGGGGGACTACAACATCAGGTGTGAATCCATATTCAGAGGTGTCTCCTCCTTGTTTTACTTCATCAGGTGTGCGATATCCAAGGGGGACTACAACATCAGGTGTGAATCGATATTCAGAGGTGTCTCCTCGACTTGCTGAAGAAGACATATTCTCTTGTTTACCTAATTCAAATGTATCAGAAACCTGTGATGAATCACTTTTGTTACGACCTGTTTCATCATGGGAGTATTTTTTTCGTCTTCGAAGGATATAGATTATTCCTCCAACCAAGTAAAGACACAAAGCTCCTCCTCCCGATAAGATCCCCCATAATAAAGAAGAGCTTCTCGGACCTGTCGCAGCGTTAGCAGAAGTTAAGGAACTGCTGCTTGTGCTGCTAGAAGTCCGTGTGCTACTGGAAGAACTTGAAGAGATGCTTGATGAAGTTGTAGAGCTTGTACTTGATAAGGTAGTAGAACTCGTACTTGATGAAGTTGTAGAGCTTGTTGGAATAATCGCTTCAAAAATCTGTCCATATACACCATAGTTATTACCATCCTGACCATCACTTTGCCATGTAACAACAAACTTATTGTCATTTAAGCTTGCTATTGAAGGATTTTGCTGTCTACCTGTAGTGTACGTATTAATCTGGAATTCCGAGCCGCTTTTTGCTCCATCTACATTAAATATCTGCCCATATACACCATAGTTATTACCATCCTGACCATCACTTTGCCATGTAACAACAAACTTATTGTCATTTAAGCTTACTACTGAAGGAACGTTCTGAGAACTTGCGGTATACGTATTAATCTGGAATTCCGAACCGCTTTTTGTCCCATCTACATTAAATATCTGTCCAAATATACCATAGCCAGAACCATCCTGATTTTCACTATGCCAAGTAATAATAAATTTATTATTACTTAAGCTCACTACTGAAGGCTCAGCCTGATTATCTCTGGTATTCGCGTTCACTAGAAACTCTAAACCGCTTTTGGTTCCATCCCCATTAAATATCTGCCCATATACGCCCCACCCAGAACCATCCTGATTTTCACTATGCCAAGTAATAATAAATTTATTATTACTTAAGCTCGCTACTGAAGGTCTAAGTTGCCGACCTATAGTATAGGAATTAACCCAGAATTCCAGGCCGCTTTTGGTTCCATCCGCATTTAATATCTGTCCATATACACCATAGTTATTACCATCCTGACCATCACTTTGCCATGTAACAATAAATTTACCATCACTTAAACTCGCTACTGAAGGGGATATCTGATCAAATGTAGTATACGTATTAATCTGAAATTCCGAGCCGTTTTTTGTTCCATCTGTGTTAAATAACTGTCCATATATGCCCGAATAAGATCCATCCTGATTCCAACTCTGCCATGTAACAACAAATTTATCATTACTTAAGCTCGCTATTGAAGGATAGTGCTGTTCAGTGTTAGTATACGTGTTAACTAGGAATTCGGATCCGCTTTTTGTTCCATCAGCATTAAATAACTGTCCATATATTTCATCGCCATTGCCCTGATTTGAACTTTGCCATGTAACAACGAACTGACCGGCACTTAATCTTGCTACTGAAGGATTCTCCTGATTACCTGTAGTATACGTGTTAATCTGGAATTCTGAGCCAATTTTTGTAGCACCTGTTGCTTGTCTTTTTAATAGATGAGCGATTTCATTTGCAGCCTCCCGTTGCCCTCCTTTTTGTGTCGCCAATGCTTCTTCTTTTTTAGTTAGTTCTATCGCTTCTTTTTCAGCTTTATTAAATATTTCATTAGA
>JAAKFE010000084.1 GCA_011065175.1 Candidatus Anoxychlamydiales bacterium | reverse complement strand
AATAAAAATTCGCTAAAGGGACTGTTGCAGTCTAAATTAAAGAATTAATTTTTCACAACATATTGATTTTATTTTCGAATTAGTCTCAATATGTTGTATGTTTTTTACAAAATTTTTTAGCTTGCAACAGGCCCCTAAACATCTATGTTAAGCCAATAACGAGTATGTCTTAACTGACCTGTTTTTTTTAAAGCTTGTTTATTAACTAAATCATTTAAATCTCTTGTTGCTGTAGCTCTTGTAGTTTTGCTAATAGCAATGTAATTTTCAGCACTTAATCCTCCAGAAAATCCTCTTAAACCTTCAGCGAACATTCTAAGTAGAACTGCTTCCTGACGCTTATTAATTTCATCTTTTAATTCATTCATAAGTTTAGGTTTTGCTATTAAAAAATTTATCATTTTAAGAGATTCTTTTTGGGCTTGAACTATTACCTCAGCAAAATATTTAATCCAACTGTTAACGTTTAAAGTATTATTGCATTCTGCTAAAGCTTTATAATATTCTTTTTTTCTTTTTGTAATTATTTTTGAAATAGCTATCAAAGTTGGTTTTTTCAAACTTTGTGAAAGAGCCTTTTCCACAAGCGCTCTTCCTATGCGTCCATTACCATCTTCAAAAGGATGAATACTTTCGAAATATATATGAATGATTGCAGCTCTTACTAAAATTGATTCATCTTTTAATGAATCATTAAACCATTTAATAAATCTTTTCATTTCATTTTTTAAATCTTTAGAAGGAGGAGCTTCAAAATATACTAATTGTTTATCTAAGCGATTCGATACTATTTGCATAGGCTCATCATGTGTTCTATACTTTCCTATATCAGATATTCGATATTCATTTTTCATAAGCAATCGATGCCAATCATATAATATTTCATGAGTTAATGGCTGATTAAATGTATCATATATTTTCCACATTAACTCTCCTATCCCTTCTTCTCTTAAAGGAATACTTTTACGATCTTTTATAAATCCAAAATGCTTTTGAATAGAAGATTGCAAACTATCGCGTTTTAAAATTTCTCCTTCGATTTCAGCACTTTTTAATCCTTCAGAACAAAGAATTTCTACAATAAATCTTTTTTTTTCTTCTTCTTCAAGAAGTTTTAATACTGCACTAGAACCGCCAAGAGCTTGAAGAAATTCCTTTTCAAAGTCCTCAATTATTGAACTATCATATATAAATTCAGACCACTTTTCTAATTGCCAATTCCATTTCATGAGTTATACCCTTTGCTTCTATAACTCATAAATATACCATTTTTTGATTTATAAATCAAGGCTATATAACTCACAATTATGCAAACGACTGAAGTTTAAAAAGTTAAAAGCCATCAAATGGATGCTTTTTAATTCCTTAAAATAAGGAAAAAATCACTAAAAAGATCTACAACCTATTCATTGAAAAACCCTTAATTAGGGGTTTATTTATGAAGAAAGCAAAAATATTTTTTTATAAACTACTGAAAACGAAAAACTTCGGACGCAGTGGGCGCCAATTCGTATCATGTCGCTTATACCATTGAAAATTAAAATTACTACAATCTTATATCGCTGAAATAGCATCAAGAAAAGGCACAGCTCAATTGAAACTCTAGAAAAAACTTTTCTAGGATTAATCTGTAACCTATCTTTTGTAATTATTCCAACAATCCCTATTAATGAAATTTTCAAAACAGATTCTGCCGCAAGTGTGCCGTAGCGACCATTTGCACCAGAATCAAAATTATGGTGTAAAGTAGCCCTTTCCTTTCAACTTGATTGCCCTATATATTACCGCTTCACTAAAGGATGTTGAGTCGGCAAATTTTATTAAAACAAATATCTTTTCAGAAATTTCCTTGTAGACGTCTGCTACACCTGCACCTAGTTTTGTTCTTATTTCCTCAGGCTCTGAATAGATTGAGGGAAGAGAAGATGGGGGAGGGCTTGCTCGTCTTGATAGAGTTGAAGCATTCTCTGTCATAGTCATAAACTTGACCTCTTTTAGCCCCCTCTCTTCTAGCCGTTTAAGATGATGTTGCAAAGTTTGTTTCGACTGGCATGAAATGTCTAGAAGTTTCCTTGTGCCTCTTTGGTCTATTCCAATGAAAATTAGACATTGTCGCCTTGCTTTATCTTGGTAAATATAGATGTGAAGATGCTCTGTTGCTTCCAGAGATTTGTTTTGAAATACAAATAGATCTTCTGCCAAAGTCTTAGAATGGCTATGTAAGATGTCTACAATGCTTTTATGCCCTGCTTGTTCAGCAATAGCTAGAGCCGTTCCCGGAGGACTTGATCGTTTACAGTCAATATCAATATCAGGATGAGTCAACAATGCTTTAACAATTGCTTCATTTCCTCTTTGTGCAGCAGTGATAATAAGGGGCTCGTTAGGTAAGTATGCGTTGATATCGACAAGATCTGAGTGCTCCAAGACCATTGTAATAATACCCACTTCCCCTTGAACAACTGCATTATAAAGCAGAGAGTCTAATTGAGTATTAAGATGTTTGCCGGGAATAACAGTAAGAAACCTAAAAAGGCCGCGTTGATGGGAGTGGAGTGTAGTTGAAACCTTCAATAGTTGAGATTGCATGAGAAGTTGCATCTTTTGATTGCTATCTAATGTTTCCAGTGTAGGATCAATCTCTCGGATTACTTGAATACATAAAGAAACTTTTTCGAGTTCTCCATTTAGTAAAGCGATCCCTAACGCTTTGTAATATATCTGGACGCTTTTGTCGACTGCCTTTTGTTTATTGAAGAGATGAGCTAAGTTAAATGCGGCATTAAAACTTTCAAAGCGTTTAAAAGCTTTTTCATAAATTTTCTCAGCTTCAGACAATTGAGAGACTTCTATGCAGGCCTTTCCTTGGGAGAACCAAAGCTCTTCAAGTTTTTCAGGATTTGAAGCATTATAAATCTTTTCAAGAAGCTGATAATACCCGATTTTTTCAGCCTCACTTCCCTGTTGGAGTCCCTCTAAAGCCTCTTTTTCGGCGTTAAACCAATCTTTACTTTGTATAAACTGCTGAATTTGCTCAATTCTTGTAGAAACAGGAAAATATTCTCTAGATAACATTTCAATTTTAACCAAGTGTTCGAGAACAACTGAAAGATCTGTTTTGGTAGAAATTATATCAAAATATTCTTTCCCTAATTTTTCTCTTGAAAGAGGAAGTTTTACTACAACTTTTTGAGCTACGCTAGAGACTTTTAAAATCAAAGAAGCGGAAGTTGTAAATTTAAATAAATAGGAGAAATGAGGAGTACTATATTGATGGTACTGGGGATAAATCTGAGCTGCCATGTTTTCTCTCTGAAAAGTTAGTTTCTATTAGTAGGATATTCCTTTGCTCAGTTTAATACACTCTTTATTCTATTCTAAAATTTCTGTATTTAAAGTTTTTGATAATTGATTTAAAAAATTCATTAATATTTATGTAAATAATTAAAATTTAAGATTTTATTAGAATTTTTAAATTAAGAAAAAAAAATGAATCACCCAAAAAAGCAAAAAAATGAATCATAATAACCTCTCATGAGTGGTTTTAACAGCAATAGTAAACAAAAAAAATGAATGCGTCAGCCCTGATTATTTAAGATTTGGCCAATTGTGAGATAAACAAGAAAAGCAATTAATTAATTTTGCTTATGCTTCTATAAAATAAAACTCCGGTTACTGGTCACGTTACGAACTTTTGCTTGGCTATCTTTAAAAGAAAATTTAGAGAAATTATTCTTTTTCTATTAATTCTATTTCTTGATCTTTTGATATCTGATTTAAAAAATTAGAACTTGTAACAACTTTTCTGCCTGATTTTTCTTCTAAGTCTTTTCTTGCTCTGCCAGCAACGCTTCCTCCTTCTTTTGCTGCTTTTTTATTTTCTGTAAAATCTTTAGCATTTTTTTGAACAGCAATTTCTGTAGTTGAAGCTTCTCCAAGCATTGAAAATATTAATTCGAGGTCACTCATATGATCTCTTAGATTTTCTTTTTGAAGACTTTTTAATTTTTTATATTCTGATGGCATCAATCCAAAAGTTGCTTTTGAGATTTCAGCTGTTAATATTGCATATTCATTTTTTTCTTTAACTCCTCTTTTTTCCCATTCATTTGTTAAATTTTCTCTAATTGCAATTCCACGCATTCTTTTTTCAATCCAACTATCCGGATATCCTTTTGCTTTATAAATAGCTCTAGTTCGTTTAGTCGCAAGTTCTGGATCTTCTATTTCTTGAATACGCTCATAACCTACTTTTGCAAGCCATCTTTTAAAAGGTTCTGCTTTGGGGGATGGAATAGATTGAATTACACGAAAAATGGTTTCTGTGTTTGCTGTATCTGTTTCTCTCATTTTTCCATCAGGTGCAATCAATTTCAAGTGTACGATTTTTTCGTACAGTTGAGTAAACCCTTCATTTTCAGAAAGTTTAATCTTTAAATCCGACCAATATCTCCTTGAATTAGTACTATCTGTTAAAACTTGAATAATATCAGTTATTGAAAAAAACCATTCCTCATTATGAATAGTTTTTCTTATTTCTTTACCCTTAAAAATAGCAATTTTTGAATGTTTTTGGATTTCTTTAGTCATATTTTAGACCTCTTAACTTATTCAGAAATATAAAAAATTGATTAATTATAATATTAAAAAATATTTTAAAAAAGGGATTTTATTCATAACATTTTAAGATGGCTTCTACAGATGTTAAACTATCATCTCTGGAAGTTAAAATATCTTTCTTTTCTTTAGATAGAATATTATCCAAAATTTGTTGAATTTCATTCTGATCACTATTATTAAGAACTGTTAATTTTTCTTTAATCTGCTTTTTTAAACTCTTTTTATAAATTCTTAAAATTGATTTTTGTTGCTTTGCCGAACTATGTGTTTCCAAAGAATTAATATTCCCGAGTAAAAATCCTTTAAAGGCATTATTTATTTCTTTTGCAGCATCTCGTTTTTCTATCCAAGAAGCTTCATTAACAAAATTAATATCTCTTCCTGCTTGATATTGTCTATTTTCATTTCCTAAAACTTTTTGTTGCATTTTCAAATTAGGAGATTTATCTCTTATCCATTTAAATTTTAAAATGAATTTTTTTAATAAATTCATATATTCCTCAAGTTTCATAATTAAATAAAATAACAAAAAGATAAGATTATTCAAAATGAAAAAGCAGTTAGTTTATTTCACCTAACTGCTTTGATCAAAACTCCGGGTGTAAGATTCGAACTTGCGACCAATGGATTAACAGTCATACTCTATCCCGAAAAGAAACTTCGGACGTGGCAGACACCAATTCGTACCATATCGCTCATCCTTGTCCAGATTAAAATTACTTATAACAATAATTTACCTTTATCTCAAAAACTTGCACCAAAAATCAAGAAATTAAAGGCTTTAGGATTGTCTAATAATGAGATCGGTAATAAATTAAAAATCTGTCGAAAACTATTCGAAAAGTTTTTTTTCTAAAAAACAAACTGATATAAAAAAATTATACCCATTTTTTCATAAGATACAAAAAATTAACTTTATGAAGTTTTCCATATGGATCCTGAGCTTCTAATTTTGTCCAATCTAAAGGAACTGCATTGTCGATCCATTGACTAAGATTTTTTTGAAATTTTTTAAACCATTTGAAATGTTGCTTTTTCAAATCATTAACTTCAATAATAGTTTTATTAGAAAAATCACCTAATTGAGTTGCAACATACCAAATTCCATATAAATCCTTGTATATTTTAGAATTATTCAATCTTTTTGTAAAAGTAAGTCCCTTATGAAATATCCAAATTTTGGAAGAAACAACTAAACCTGTATCCTTTGAATGTGTTGTAAATTCAGGGACTGTTTAGAACTGGAATAATTTTCAAAAACAATTTATAATTGCTTTTACAAAAATGGAGAAGTTATGAGTCAAGTTGAAATGATTTGTTTAGCAGATTTAGTATCTAAAAGTCACAA
>JAAKFE010000083.1 GCA_011065175.1 Candidatus Anoxychlamydiales bacterium | reverse complement strand
TGGCTTTCAACACCAAAAAAAGAAAAAAATCTCAGAAAACAAACCCAAAAGATCCTTTTTACTCTAAATCAAGAATCTTTTTCGAATTGTTTTAAAATGTCTCTAGATCTAAACAGCCTCAAAATGGGTCTGGATGAGCAAAAAACCAGGAAGTTCTTTTCACTGTATTCTATGTGCCAAGCTAATACCTAAAAAAGAGTTATTTTCAAAAATAGAAATCATAATGCAAGACATAAAATCACATGAGAAAGACTTTTTTGTTATGTGCGCTGGGTCTATAGCCATGGGATTAACGATGACTTATTGTGAGTTGAATATTATTGAAATGAACGCTGTTAAAAAAATTGAATTTATTGCTCTAATGGGAATAATAAATTCAAGTTTCTTTGGAATCATGTGGCTCGGAAGAAGAAGGTTATGTGAAAAAGCTAAAATAATTGCATTGGGGATTGTTCCTTCGTTTTTGGTTATTGGTATAACATCGGTCGTATCTAAATCACTTGGACCATTTATACCAAGTATACCTCCTTCAGTCGTAAATTTTATGTTCAATCCTCCGTTTTTTGCATTAGGTCTGGCGATTAGTAGTTCTTTGGGTTGGTTGGTTGGAGGAAATATCCCAGCTCTGCGAGGCTAGGAAGAGACAAAATCTTTTTAAGAATTTCAATTGACTTTTCCTAACAATACATTTTGTTTCTTTTTTTTATTAAAACAAATTTTAATAATAATTAACCTGAATATTTCATGAAACATTAAAGCTAACCGGCTGGCGTTGAGGGTGTTGTGAAAAATGGTAATATAGTTGCAATTTTTATGCCAAATATTGCATGATTAGTATCAAAATAGAAAGAGAAGAAAAATGTATAAAAGATTTTTTGAGCCACCTAAGCATAGTTATTTTCTTTTTGGACCTCGAGGTACTGGTAAATCCACATGGTTAAAAAAGCACTATCCAGATGCTTTTTTTGTTGATCTTATCGATCCTGAAACTTTTAGATTGTATTCAGCTGCTCCTGAAAGACTTCGCCAAGTTTTAATAGAAAAACCAGATAAAAAAATAATAGTTATTGATGAGGTTCAAAGAGTCCCAGATATTTTAAATGTTGTTCATTCAATGATTGAGGAAAAAAAAGGATATCAATTTATTTTAACAGGATCGAGCGCTCGAAAATTAAAAAAACATGGAGTTAATCTTTTAGGGGGTAGAGCCCTTTTAAAATATATGCCAACCTTTTTTGCTAAAGAGATATATAAGGAATTTGATCTAGAAAAAAATATAAGATTTGGAATGCTTCCAATTGTTTTAGATTCATCAATGCCTGAAGAGATATTGAAAGCATATGTAGGTATCTATCTTAAAGAAGAAGTGCAAGCAGAAGGAATAGTAAGAAATGTAGGGGATTTTGCGAGATTTTTAGAGACTATGAGTTTTTCTCATGCCTCAATAATAAATGCATCGGATATTTCTAGAGAAGCTCAAATAGCTAGAAAAACTGTAGATAGTTATCTAATGATTTTAGAAGATCTTTTATTGTCTTTTCACCTTCAAGTTTTTCGAAGAAAAGCTAAAAGAGATTTAATCAATCATCCAAAATTTTATTTTTTTGATTCTGGTGTATATTGTTCAGTTCGTCCTAAAAATTTTTATGATCATGATAGTGAAATTCATGGAGCTGCATTGGAAGGTTTAGTAGCTCAACACTTAAAAGCATGGATTGATTCTCAATTAGAAAAATATCAACTTAACTTTTGGAGAACTAGCTCAAAAGTTGAAGTTGATTTTATATTATCAGGACCTAATTGTCTTTTAGCTATTGAAGTGAAAAATGGAAAAGTTGTGCATCCAAAAGATTTTACTGGTCTTAAAATATTTAAAGAGGATTATCCAGAAGCTCAGGCTTTGTTGTTATATCGTGGAAAACAAAAATATAAAGAAAAAGGAATTCTTTGTTTACCAATCGATGAATTTCTTTTAGAAATTGATCCTAAATTTCTTTTTTGGAAATTATTATAAAAAATAAGAAAATATAAATTGTCATAATTTATTTCAAGGGGACTTAAAATCCCTTGGGAGCAATCCCGTGCCGGTTCGAGTCCGGCTTCGAGCAGTTTTTTTTAATAAATTGATCTTTAAATCTATTTTTCTATCTTTGCTTTTATATTTATGTTACTTATTATAAATATATTATATATAGCTTGAGCGTAAATACATCGTATATTGCAATATTTAATATAAGTAGGAGATAGGTATGAGCATTATAAAAAAATTAACAAAACATGGAAATAGCTATTCTTTGATAATAGATAAAGCTATTTTAGAATTGATAGGGATTGATAAAACAACTTTTTTAGAAATTTCAACTTCAGATGGTGAATCTTTATTATTAAAACCTTTAGAAGAAAAAAAGGAAAAAAAATTTACTAAATCATTAAAAACAGTAAATAGAAAATACTCTAAAGCTTTAAAAAGATTAGCGAAATAAATGAAGATATACTTTTTATCTTATGAACAAATTTTAACTATTATTCAGCTCAAGAAATGATCGCACTACTTAATTAAAAATGTTTAGATAATATAAAAGTCTTTTGAGGATCAAAAGGACTTGTTCCTAGTGATATTATTATTCCTAAATCACACATTTTTTTCAATCGAGAACTTGTTGTTCTAGAAGTAACTTCCCAAATTTTTTGAGCTTGTTTAGCTGAAAGTTTTTCATGTTTTTTTAAATAGTTAATAATATCTTTTTGATATTCTAAGAATACTTTTGTTTTAGCTTTTCTTGGAAAAAGTGTGATTCTAAAATGCCTATCTAATTCTTCTATTTTTGGAGGATTAATTCCCTGTGATATGCATGTATCAATCATTCTGCCAAAACCAGAGCCCCATTGTTCGATTATTTTTAGTTCTTTAAATATCCTACCGATAATTTTATTTCGAAGCTGAGATACTCCAGAAAGGGCAACTTCTAATCTCAAGCCTAATGGCAGTCCTCCAGGATTTGTTATTTCAATTCTATCATCGAAAATTGCAATTTGAATATTACAACCACTCATTGAATAATCAGCGTGAACAATTGCATTAGTAATTGCTTCTCTCAAAACAATCTCAGGATATTCCGATATATCTTTTCTTTTAACATTTCCAAATTGCGCAGAATAAGTTGTGTGACGTCTTATAAAAAATAAGCCTTCATCAATACATTTATATAAAGGAACAGCAATTTCTAAATGATCAATAATTTGGCTTTTAGTATTACCTTTAAACCTGCCTAAACGTAGTATTGCATCCGGAAAATAAGAGGTTCTATTTTTTTCAAATAACAAAATCGCAGCATTTGATAAATATTGTTTATTATTGTGTTTTACAAATAACCCTAAAGATAAAGCATTATTTTTAGTTATTTTCTTCCCATCAGCTTGAAATACTTCTTCAATGCAAGAAAAATCAAAATCGTGTGTAGATAAATCATAATTAGGAAGTTCATCAAAACTTGTATGTTTTTTCATTCTATGAATATCTTCAATAATTAAATCGTCAGCTATTCGATTTGTTGAGCCTAGTCTAATGTAAATACCTTTTTTATAACCTTTTGATCTTAAATAATATGGTCCTAAACTGTGAGGAATAGTAATCATAAGAATATCTTTTTTTCTAAACGATAAGAATTGTAAATTTGGAATCAAAGTTGGCGCAATAGAGTCTGCAATAGAATTTGCAAGTTTTTCTTCTTCTTTAATGATATTTTTTAATCCAACAATCTCTTTAGTTCTATCTTTAATTCCTATTAAGATAACTCCTCCTGAAGTGTTAGCAAAGGCTATAATTGCTTTGATAATTCTTTCTAAAGAAGATGTATTTTCTTTAAACTCCAGAGTTTTGCCTTCTTCTTGTTTTAAAAACTCTTCAATCATATAAAAATTCTCCACAATAGTTTTTGTTTGGCACCTAGAAAATAACCTAGAAATTTATTTTTGTCAAGTATTTCTAGGTTGTTTTTTTAGTTTTAATAATTCTAGTATGTTTTATGAAAACAAATGTCCGTAAAGCATTAAATGACAGCTATTTAAATAAGATTAAATTTACATTCAAATTTCAGAAATAAAAATTAAGCAAGCTAGAAGATATTGGGCAAAAAACACTTAATATTTATATTTTCAGTTGCTTTTGATTTAGATTACATTAATACAAATCAATAATGTGATTTTCAATGAGATCAAAAAAAGTTTATTTGCTTGTTTAAAATTAAATGATGAAGACATTTATGCAACTGATAAAAAACCGCAAGAGACTTAAAATCCCTTGGGAGCAATTCCGCGAAAGGTTCGAGTCCGGCTTCGAGCAGTTTTATTTTAAGTGCTTATATCAATAATCATAAAAATTCTAAAAGTTTTATTTTTGAAAATTGCAACAGGTCTTATTTTCTATTCACAGTTATTAAGAAGAAATTTGAGGTCGATAATATCCTTTATCTACTATTTCCAGCAAATGCATTGCAATATGGCTAGGCACTCTATAACCTGATTCCCATGCTTATGCGGTTTTTATACTAACAGTTTAAGTTATTTGCAAAAACACTTGGAGAATAATGGACTTTGTTACTTATTTTTTTATATCTTTAGCAGTATATTGAGAGGGAGATTCAGGTGATTTTATTTTTCTAGTATAATTTTTTCTTGCCTTTTTCATAAACAACAATTTCTTCTAAATCTTCTTTTAATTCTTTTTTTATTTTGTTAGTAACTTATTGATTTTTTTTAATTTAAAAATCCAGTTGATTAGTTTCGTAAGCCACCAAATAATGAAAATAATTCCTGCAATTATAACCCATTCAATAAATCCTAATGGGACAGTTTTAAATACTATCTGTAAAGGTGGAATGTAAACGACGATTAACAATAAAAATAAAGAACTAGCTAATGCTACGATTAACCATGGATTTGAAAAAAAACTAATATTGTATTTAGATCTAACCATTTGAATTCTTACAAACTCTAACATTATAAGAGAGCTAAAAGCCATTGTTCTAGCTAAGTTAGCGCTGGAACGCAAACCAAAATGACAAGCTACAAGGGCACCTATTGCTATAATAATTGCAATTGCAAACAATTGAAGATTAAAATGTAAATTAAGTATTGGTTTTGAAGGATCTCTAGGGGGGCGGCTCATGGCTTTTGGATCAACAGGATCCATGCCTAACGCAATTGCGGGAAAACCATCGGTTACTAGATTTATCCATAGAAGTTGAATGGCTGTTAAAGAAACAAAAGGATGTCCTTCGGGATCTTTAAATCCTAGAGCCATTCCAATAAAAATTACAAGAATTTCTGCAATATTAGAGCAAAGAAGATAACTAACAAATTTAATAATATTATCATAAATTCCCCTTCCTTCTTCTACAGCGTTTACAATTGATGCAAAATTATCATCTAAAATGATCATATCAGAAGCTTCTTTTGTAACATCAGTTCCAGTGATACCCATTGAGATACCTATATCTGCTTCTTTAATTGCGGGAGCATCATTAACTCCATCGCCTGTCATAGCGACTATCTGTTTTTTTGCTTTAAATGCTTTTACAATTCTTAATTTATGTTCAGCTGAAACTCTAGAATATACAGATATTTTATCGATAAGATTTATTAAAGTCTTATCATCCATTTTCGATAGCTCTTCACTACTTAAAGCTATAGATTGCTCATCCATCATATTTAATTCTTTAGCTATTGCAATTGCTGTCCCTTTATAATCTCCAGTTATCATAACAGGTCGAATGCCTGCATTTTTACATTTTTGAATTGCTTCTTTTACTTCAGGCCTTGGAGGATCTATCATTGCAATTAATCCAACAAAAATTAAATCTTCTTCAAAGGAGATATCAATTTTTTCTTTTTGTTGTAGGTTTCGATAAGCTATGGCTAAAACTCTGAGGCCCTGATTTGTAAATAAATTATTAGCATTTAATATTTTTTGT
>JAAKFE010000082.1 GCA_011065175.1 Candidatus Anoxychlamydiales bacterium | reverse complement strand
TTCATTTTGTATTTGATTCCCCTTATGATAAGTTTATATTCGATGTATCCCATCAAAGCTACACGCATAAACTTTTAACAGGAAGAGATAAATTATTTGATACTCTGCGTCAATTCAATGGACTAAGTGGTTTTTCCAACTTTAAAGAATCTATTCATGATCATTTTCATTTAGGTCATGCAGGCTCTGCACTATCGCTTGCTTTAGGTCTTGCTAAAAATAGAGATCTTTTAAATAGAGATGAGCATGTAATTCCAATAATTGGTGATGGAACACTTACAAATGGCCTAGCACTAGAAGCTTTAAATAATATTGATCAAGAGACAAAAAAACTAATCGTCATTTTAAATGATAATAAAATGTCAATTTCCAAAAACGTTGGAAACATCAAAAATATTTTATCTCGATTTTTTAGTAATCCAAGATCGAATAAACTATATTCAGAAATTCAAACTCTACTTCAAAAAATACCAAATGTCGGAAAGTTTTTAGCAAATCAAGGAAAAAAATTAACTCAGTCAATTAAAAATTTAGTAAGTCCCGCAACTTTTTTTGAGCATTTAAATCTATCTTACATCGGTCCCATCGATGGTCATGATATAAAAAAGCTAATAGATACTTTTGAAAAGGTCAAAAATAGTGAAAAACCTGTAATTATTCATGTAATAACCATTAAAGGAAAAGGGATGGAAAAAGCAATTTCTAATCCCGAATCGTATCATGGAGTAAAACCATTTGATATTACAACTGGAGATTTTATATCTAAATCTAAACTTACATTTCCAAAAGTTTTTGGCTCTCATCTTTTAGATATGGCAAAAAAAGATCCAAATATTGTTGTTGTAAATCCAGCAATGCTAGAGGGATCTTCTCTTACGGAATTTAAAAACACCTTTCCAGATAGGTGTATAGACGTAGGAATTGCAGAAGGTCACGCTCTAACGTATGCTGGAGGAATTGCTCTAAATAAAAATCTAAAGGTTGTAGTTAGTGTATATTCAACATTTTTGCAAAGAGCTTTAGATAATCTTTTTCAAGATATCTGTCTTCAAGAGTTATCTGTTGTTTTTGCAATAGATAGAGCAGGTTTATCTGGACCAGATGGTCCAACCCATCACGGTATTTATGATATCAGCTTTTTAAATGCCATGCCCAACATGGTAATTGTTCAACCTAGAGATGCAAACGTATTAAAAGAGCTTTTAGATGCCGCATTTAGCTGGAAAAGGCCCGTCGCCATAAGATATCCTAACCAAGAGGCTTTTGAGTCCAACACCCCCCTTAAACAAAGAAAAATAGGATCTTTCGATATTTTATCTGAAGGCAAAGATATTTTAATTATTTCAATTGGACATATGTATAAAACAGCTATTCAAATAAAAGAGAATTTAAAAGAGCAAGGTTTTAATCCAACAATTTTAGATCCCATTTTTATAAAACCTCTCAATGAATCATTATTTAAAAATCTTCTACAAACTCATAAAACTGTAATCACTATAGAAGAACATTCAATAAAATGCGGATTTGGATCGATTTTTAATAATTTTATTGTGCAAAATAACATGCGTGACATTAATGTCATGAATTTTGCTCTACCAGATCAATTTTTATCTCATGGTGGTTACAAAGATCTAATTAAAGATTTAAAATTAGATGCAAAATCAATTTCTGAAAAAATTTTAAATGCTCTATATGAAGAAACTAAAATATTATAAGGTAAATTTATGATAGTTGCACTTTTTCCAAACGAAGAGATCAAATCATCTTTTGAAGTAGCTAAAAAGATAGCTGATTACTTAACTAAAAATGATATAACAGTTGTTTCGGAAGATGAAAAAGCAAAAGTTTTAAATATTCCCTCTATTTCTTCTGTAAACGAAAAAAAGATCAAATTTTTAATCTCACTCGGTGGTGACGGCACTATACTTAGATTAGCTCATAAATATAGTGATTTAGATGCAGCTATTTTAGGAATAAATCTTGGCAATCTCGGTTTTATGGCAGATATACCTGAGGCGGATATCTTTGAGTCTTTAGATGATTTAATTAAAAAGAAATACACTATAGAAAATAGAATTATGATTGAAGCTGAGTCTGCTAAAGGCGAAGTATCTTTTGCAGCTAATGATGTTGTATTTCACAGAGCATGCAATCATTCTTTAATAGATATAAGCATTAGCGTAAATAAAAAGCATTTAAATACTTTTTCAGCAGATGGGATAATAGTTGCAACTCCAAATGGTTCTACAGCATACTCATTGTCTGCAGGAGGACCTATTTTATATCCGAGCTTAGATGCCTTTTTAATAACTCCAATCTGTCCTCATACCATTACAAATAGACCAATTGTAATAACAGCAGACAGTGAAATAGAAATAAAATACTTATCTAAATTAAAAGTTCCAATAGAAGTTCATTCAGATGGATTAGTGCATTTTGAGATGAATACCAATGAAACTTTTAAACTAAAAAAAAGTAAAAAAATCTTCAAATTAGTAAAACTTGAAAGGCATGATTATTTCTCTACACTTAGATCTAAATTGAATTGGGCAGGAAAGATTGGTTTAGAGATCTAAATAAAAGTTATGTTTGGGAAAAGATCTAGAAAAAATTCTTAAAACATTAATCTTTCTTAAAGAAGATAGATCAAATATTATTTCAATGGAAATTGAGAGATAAGATAAAGCGGATAATTATAAATATCTCCATCATGTTTTAAATTCATAACAGTCGCTCGGACAAGTTTTCCAGGAGAATATTTTTGATTATAGACAAGAAGACTCTTTTTTTTCTGATTTGCACCTGCTTTCACTTCTAGTGGATAAATTTCATGATCTTCTTCGATTAAGAAATCAATTTCTGCTGCGCCCCTGCTGGTCCAATAATAAGGATTTTTATGTTTAGTTGCGATCAACTCTTGCGCTACATAATTCTCTGTTAAAGCTCCTTTAAATTCTGTAAACAAAAGCTCTTTATCAATAATTGTTTTAGCAGAAAGATTGCTTTGAGCTCCGAGAAGCCCCACATCAGCTAAAAAGATCTTAAAAGTATTATTATCTGCATAAGCGCTAAGAGGAAATTTTGGTGATTCAACCAAATAACTTTTATGAATTAGTCCTGCATCTGAAAGCCATTGTATAGCTTCTTCATAATCTCTACCCCGAGCGCTTTTTCTAATTGCTGCAAAAATAAACTTCTTATTTTCCTTTGCCAGTTGACGATGCACTTGTTTCCAGACAGTTGTGATTTTCATAATTTCATGTGGCGGAGCATGTTTAGCAAAGTCTTTTTCATATGCATTCAATATTTCTTGTTGGATTTCTCTTACAATATTCAACTTTTCATTTTTAGCATATTCAGCTACAGCTTCCGGCATCCCCCCAATAAAGAAGTATATTTTTAATAGGGAGATTAATTTTTCGTGCAATGGATTTGGAATTGGAACATAGGTATGATATTCTTCTAAAAATTTTCGTATCTTTTCTTGTCCCAATGCTGAGAGAAACTCAAAAAACGTCAATGGATACATGTGAAGAAAGTTGACTTTTCCGACAGGAAATCCTTTTTCTTTTGCTGTTTTTACACCTAAAAGAGACCCAGCAGCAGCAACCTGATATTCGTTTGCTTCTTCGCAAAAATATTTCAGACTATTGAGAGCTTTTGGGCATTCTTGAATTTCATCTAATATCAAAAGTGTTTGATGAGGTTTTATCTCAATTTCTGTATGGATGCTTAGAATTTTTATTAGCTGTTTAGGGTCAAGAGTCTCCTCGAAATACTGACATAGTTTTTCATTTTTTTCGAAGTTCAAATATGCTACATTCCCATAAGATTTTTTGCCAAAACATTTCAAAGCATATGTTTTTCCGACTTGCCTAGCCCCATTTAGTATTAAAGGCTTGCGCCTTTCCGATCTTTTCCATTTTTCTAACAGCTGATATATATCTCTTTTCATACCTTCAATATAAACTATTTGTGTTAAAAAACAATTTATTTCTTTATAAAACGTGGAATTTTACACGGTTTTCCTTTGAAAAAAGTGAAAACAATCACGTTTTTAGATCGAAAAACGTGTGATTTTTCTGCAAGTTATTTGTTATTAGTTATTTGCCAAAAAAATGATTTTAAAAAGATTTTTCATATAAAAATCCTTTTTCTTTCTAATACACAAGAACATCCAATTTTTTTGGATATTCTAAATATTTTTAAAAAAATATTTACATAAGCCTCTTGCTTAGAATGCCTTATATTATTTTATCTTTAAAAATCAAAATTCAAGCTAGTAAAGCTTTTAAAGATCACCTATTTCTCTTTACCTAGATCTAAAAAGATAAACTTTCAGACGAATATTCTATTCTTTTAACCAACTCAGGACATTTTAAAAAAAATATTTGATAAAGCTCATTAGTCATTTTTCTTAATTTAAATTTATATTTACAATAATTCATAATATTTGTTATAATAGCAATAATTAAAACATTAATATTAATTACAAAAACTAAAGGAATAATATTAATTATGAGTTCAGCTATAGGTCCAATACCACCTCTTTCTCTAGATCCACGAGACGGGATTCTTGATTCAGAAAATCATTTTGAAAAATTACCACTTGAAATGAGACATGCAATCTTTAACAAATTAGATCTTATTCAAAGAGTAAAAGCTGCTAGTGTGCATTCAGTCTTTAGGGATTTAGCCCGAGATGATATTTCCTGGGAGCTTTTATATAGAGAAATTGATAATGAAAATCCTGTAGCAAACTATGATCAAGCAAGACGTAACATTGAAAAAATTTATGCTGAAGTTAGAAGATTAGGTATAGCTTCAGATTCCACTGAAATTACATTTGAAAAAGCAAAAGAACTTAAAGATGAAGTAGATTCAATTAAAATTAGCGATACGATAAAAGTTTGGGAAGCAATTCAAAAACAAGCTAAACTTTTAGTGATAAGCTATCCTGATTTTACTGAATTATCCAAAAAAAATTGCAAAGAAGTACTTGAAACTTTTGATACGTGGATTAATGGCAATAAAGATCAAATTAATCTTACGGAGTTAGATTTACATGGACTAGATTTACAATATTTACCAGAACCTCTCTGTAAATTAACTCAATTGACTAGTCTTCAATTGACTAACAATAAACTACAAAGCTTGCCTGATTCATTTGGAGATCTAAGAGCATTGAGACAGCTTGACTTGACTTTCAATCAACTACATAGCTTGCCTGATTCATTTGGAAATTTAACAGACTTACGAATTCTTGACTTGTACACAAATGATCTACAGCGTTTCCCTGATTCAATTGGCAATTTAACTAACTTAATACACCTTATATTGGAAAAAAATCAATTACATGATTTGCCTGATTCAATTGGCTCTCTACGTAGGTTAACAATACTTAACTTAGCTAACAATAAGCTACAGCGCTTGCCTGACACATTTGGCGATTTAACTAATTTAGAACAGCTATACTTGGCTGAGAATCCTATCCGAACTCTACCTTCATCAATGCGTAGAATTAAAAGGCATTGTACGATTTCTCCTGATATACCTATAAGTACCAACTGTACTATTTTATAAATTTAAAAAGACGTGTGTTGAAAAACTTAATTTTTAGCTATTGCAAGCTATTCGATTATCAATGATTTTTATTATCCTAATTAAAAATGAATATTTAAATCCTATTTTCTTTCTAATACTCAAGAATATCCATTTTTTTTGGACATTCTAAATATTTTTAAAAAATCACCTGCATAAGCCGCTTACTCAGAATGCCTTGCAAGAATTAACGACCAACTATTTGAAAAAGAAATGAATTTTCGATTGAAAGTAACAGCTGTAGTTGCTATTCTATTAATATTATCTTTCAAATATACACATTCCAAATCAAGAATTGGGTGCCGGAGCTCCAATAGCTCTAAAATGATCTCTGACTCTTGAAGAAAATGCTTGGCCTAAGACTGATTTCGGATCCAAGCTTGAAACGCTTCGTAG
>JAAKFE010000081.1 GCA_011065175.1 Candidatus Anoxychlamydiales bacterium | reverse complement strand
TTTTGAGGAAGCTAAGGCTTCTTTTTGTTCAAATTTTCTATCAATATCAAAAGCTTTATAATTCGAAATCTTTAATAACTCAAATGACTATGGTTGCCTGAGTAGTTCTTCAGGCTCGACTAAATATCATCGATTGCTAAACAGAGATCAATGGGATATTTGCAAAGGCTCTAAAATACTTTTAAAACGACTCATAAAAAAAGATGAAAAAAATATAGTCATTGCAATTGATGAACATATTGAGCGTCGTAGCGGTAGAAAAATTAAAGCAAAAGGTTGTTATCGCGATGCAGTTAAATCTAGCAAAGGTTTTATTGTAAAATGTTTTGGCCTTAAATGGATAACTGTAATGGTTATACGTAAATTTTCTTGGGCTAATAGATCATTTGCCCTGCCTTTTATGACTGTGCTTGCTCATTCAAAAAAAAGTAATGAGAAACAAGGCAAGATTCACAAAACTACAATTGATTGGGCCATTCAAATTATGAAACAAATACGCCGATGGATTCCTCAAAAAACAATTATTTTTACAGCAGATGGAGGGTTTGCAAATGCTAGACTTGCTTGGGAATGTTTAAAACATTCCGTAAGCCTGGTAACAAGGCTGCGTATTGATGCAAGACTTTTTGATTTTCCTGAAAAAATAATAGGACCGGGGCGCCCTGCTAAAAAAGGAAAAAGATTATTAACTCCAAAAAAAATGTTTCAAGTAGAAAGCTCTGTGTGGAAAAGAGTGAAAATAAAATGGTATGGAGGGAAATTAAAAGAGGTTGAGTTCATTTCTACAACATGTCTATGGCACGTGATAGGATTTAATCCAGTTCCAATTAGATTAGTATTGCTTAGAGATCCAGATGGTAAATATGAATCAGTGGCTCTTATGTCAACAGATGTAAATCTTTCAATTATCGAAATTATTGAAGCTTTTGTTAGCCGTTGGAATCAAGAAGTTACTCATCGAGAAGTTCGAGATTATTTAGGAGTCGAAACTCAACGTCAATGGAGTGATCTTGCTATAGCAAGAACAACACCTGTTTTATTTGCTCTATATTCTTTTGTAATTTTAATGGCTGAATATTTGAATATCACAAGACCATTAGAAGTTCAAAAGACGGCCTGGTATCAAAAAGACAATATTACTTTCTCTGATGCATTTAGAGAAGTTAAGCAAAATTTATGGAGAAAAAAGTTTTTTAATTGTTCTATGAAAAAGGACAAACCCCAAGAAATTATTTCAAAAAAGAACCTTCTCGCTATGCTTAATCTGCTTTCTCAGACGGGATGAAAGGCTAAAGTCGAGTTAATAACTTTTTCTAAAAAACTATACCTTTTATTCGCATCCATCTTTTTTGAGCCGTTATAGCTAATTTACAAACTAAAGAAGCGGGATTGCGCGAGAAGAAGGTTCAAAGATTTTTAGGGTATTTTCAATATAATTTTATAATATTTTTGCGGTGATTTCTTTTAAAAAAGCTGTATCTAAATCAAGAGAATTTAATATATCTAATGCTTTTTTTTGTAGATCTAAAGCAAGTTTTTTTGCTTTTTTAATTCCTAAAATAGCCGGTGCTGTTGCTTTATTTTTTGTGATATCAGAAGATTTTTTATTATCATAATCTGCTATATCATCAAAGATTTGAAAGGCTAAACCAAAATTTTTAGCAAAAGCAACAAACTTATCTGTCACATCATCTAAAGCTCCAGCAATAATACAACCAAATTCTATAGCAGCCATAAATAGAGCTGCTGTTTTATTTAGATGCATAAATTTTAGCTTTTCAAAACCTATTTCTTTTCCTTCAAAACTAAGATCTACTACTTGACCAGCAATAAGTCCATTTCCCCCTGAGTATTTTGTTAAAGATCTAATCAACTTTACTTTTTTTGCATCATCTAAATTTTTAGTATTTGTAATTATCTCAAATGCATACGTTAATAAATAATCTCCTGTTAAAACAGCTAACCACTCAGGATATGCTTTATGAAGTGATGGTTTTCCTCTTCTAAAATCATCATCATCCATACAAGGAAGATCATCATGAATCAAAGAATAGGTATGAATAAGCTCTAAAGAGATCGCTGGATCTAACCCTAAATTTATATCTTTATTAAAAGCTTCAACGGTTGCTAAAACAAGTAGGGGGCGGAGCCTTTTTCCAGAAGAGAGAAGAGAGTAGTTTGCAGCATCAAAAAGGACTTTATGATAAGAACTATTTTTGAGTATAAGCTCTTTTAATCTACTTTCTATTAAATTTATTTTTTCTTTCATGAAGTCTCAATTTGATTAATTGTCTATTTCATTTGGTATGCCAATGCCTATGTATTTAAATCCTCTTTTTTTCATATCTATAGGATGGTATTGGTTTCTTCCATCGAAAAGAATAGGAGTTTTCATAATCTTTTTTATTGGATTAAAATTTAAAAGTCTAAATTGTTTCCATTCTGTGAGTAATGCTATTGCATCAGAGCCTTCTGCTGCATGATTTTCATCTTTGCACCAAATGATGTTTTTATTTTCTTTAAAGAGTTTTTTTGCTTTTTCCATAGCTATTGGATCGAAAAGTCTAAGTTTTGCTCCTTTTTCTAAAAGCATTTCTATGAAAGTAAGAGCAGGAGCTTCTCTCATATCATCAGTATCGGGTTTGAAAGATAAACCCCAAATAGCAATTACCTTATCTTTGATTCCACCATTTTTTGAGAAAAACCTTATGATGTTATTTGCTAAAACTTTTTTCTGGTTGGTGTTTATATCATCAACTGTTTCTAATAAAGAAGCTTTAGTTCCTTTTTTCTTGGCTAAATGACAAAGAGCTTTTATATCTTTTGGAAAACAAGATCCTCCATAACCAATGCCCGCATATAAAAAACTATAACCTATTCTAGAATCTGATCCGATTCCTTTTCTGATATTGTTAATGTTTGCTCCAACTTTTTCACAAATATTTGCTATTTCATTCATAAATGAGATTCTAGTAGCAAGCATTGCATTAGCCGCGTATTTAGTCATTTCAGATGATAGAATGTCCATAACAATTAATCTATCGTGTTTAAGAGTAAACCCATGGTAGATCTCTTTCATTATTTCAGTAGCTCTTTCATTTTCAGTCCCAATTACTATTCTATCTGGTTTTAAACAATCTGCTACAGCAGTACCTTCTTTTAAAAATTCTGGATTAGATACAACATCGAAATCTAATTTTAAATCTCTTTTTTTTAACTCTTCTAAAATTATATTTTTGACTCTATAAGAGGTCCCAACTTCTGCTGTAGATTTTATAATTACGATTTTATAATCATCTATTAAACTTCCAATTGTTTTAGCTACATCTTCTATATAACTTGTATTGCATGAGCCATCTTCTCTAGAAGGAGTAGGAACGCAAATAAAACAGACTAAAGCATTTTTGATTGCTTTTTTATAATCTGTTGTAAAAAAAAGTCTATTTTTATTTTTTTTAACAAGCTCTTCTAGACCAGGCTCATAGATAGGAATATTAAATGCATTTAACATTTTTATTTTTTCTTCATCTACATCTAAACAGGTAACAATGTGTCCCATTTCTGCAAAACATGTAGCAGTCACTAATCCTACATATCCAGTTCCAATGATTGTTATTTCCATAAAAAACTCCTAGTATAAACTAATTAGAATGCCAAACATTCTAATTTCTTAAAATGAAAATTTTTTGAGGAATTGAAAAAAACATTTTTATAATTGTAAAATCTGGGTACTCTTTTTTTTTGTTTTATGCTTTCTCTAAATAAAAAAGGAGTTTTTTTATGAAGGTTTTTTTATCTGTTATATCTTTTTTAATGTTTTTTTCATCTTTAAAAGCAGATGATTATTTCTCTACTTATTTTGATAAAGTAGATACAGCTGCCCTATATCTAAAAGAAACAACTAACTCAAATCCCAAACTTTTAATAGTTCTTACTGCTGGAGTAGAGGGTCCCATTGATGAAATGCAAGATATTACAGTGGTAGATTCAAAAGATATTCCATATTTTCCAAAAGCAAAAGCTAGTGGCCACGCGGGAAAACTTATTTTCGGAAAATTAAATGGAAAAGACATAGTTTTAATGAAAGGAAGATATCACTATTATGAGGGTAATACTCCTCAAGATGTAGTTTTTCCATATTTTGTATTAAATACACTTGGCGTTGAATCTGTAATAACTCTAAATGCTGTTGGAGGGATTTCGCAAAATTTAAATCCTGGCGATATTATGTTAGTTACAGATCATATCAATCATATGTCAGAGAATTCTCTAAGAGGTGTAGCTATTCAATTTGAAGAAAAACAATTTACTGATATGACAGATGCTTACTCTTTTGAATATCAAACTTTAGCTAAAAAAGTAGCAAATGAAATTGATATAGATTTAAAAGAGGGGATATATATTGCAACACAAGGTCCTAACTATGAGACTAAATCAGAGATAAAAATGTTTAGAGCATTTGGAGCAGATGCAGTTGGGATGTCTACAGTTTTTGAGGTTTTAGCTTGTAATTTTTTAAATATGAAAGTTTTAGCATTTTCATGTATTACTAATAAAGCTGCAGATTTACACGAGGGAAATATGAACCATGAAGAAGTTTTGCAATCTTTAAATCAAATGAGCCCAAAGCTATCTAAGTTAACAAAAGCTTTAGCCAAAGAATTGTTAAATTAAGTCTCTCTTATCATATAAAAAAAAGAGCCTTATCCGGCTCTTTTTTTTATAAATTATTTCTAAAGACTACTTATTATTAAAAAAATAACTATAAGGTTTGACATTAATTGTCAATACTTATAAAATATCTCAAATCAATTAAAATAACATAACAAAAAGGTATATTATGGCTTTATCAACTTCCAGCGTATCGATAGCTGCATCAGCTTCATCAGCATTTCTTGAGGACGATCTTGACAGAGAACTCAAAGAAAAAGAAGCAACTATTCAATTATTACACAAAGTTATTGATGATTTTCAGGCATTTGAGGCAATAAAGCTAATTGATGGAATTGAAGTATCGGAGGATCAAGAAGTATATTGGGAAAGAAATTTTAGTGATATAGAATCTAAAACACCTCAAGCGGTAAATTTAATATTTAGAAATTGGGTTGATACTCACCGAATCGTCTTTGCAGATTTTGAGAATTGTTTTGAAGGAAGCTTTCTAAAAACTTTACCAGCCGCGTTCAGAATATTTGGGGAACCGCGGGATTTGTGTGGAATGGATTGCTCTCCGATATTTGGAGAAAGCCTTGAGTTGAGCTCTAATAATTTTACTATAGTGCCTTCCTGTATTCCAAGTCATTTTAAATATATAACAGAACTTTTCCTAGCAAACAACAATCTAAGCGGCTCTCTGTCAGCTTCTGTGCGTGTATTAAGCAAGTTAAAAGTTATTGACTTGACTGGCAATCAATTAACAGATGCTGCTGTTTTAGCTGAGCTGCCTTCATTAGAAGAAATTTCGGTTGCTAACAACGAGCTTGTTTCAATGGGTTTTATTAATAACAATACCATAAAGGGTTTAAAGAAGCTTTCCATAGAGGGTAATCCTAAATTGCGGGTACCACTGGATCTTTTTAGGAAGTTGATCGACCGTTTTAGGAATGCGCATGAAGGGACAGGACGTATAGATTATGAATTTGTATATAGCCATAGTCAAGTTCCATATCCTGACGGGGAAGCAGAATATCAAAATTTGTGTATGGTACGTGATGAAGAAGACGCCTCAGCAGCAGAAAGTTCAAGCGAAAGTTCGTCTGAAGAAGTCGGAAATAAAAGAAAAAGAGCTTAGAGTTGATATTCTTCCATTGCTAAATTAGATATTAAAACAAATCTAGATACTGAACCATTATATCCCGTCCATAAATGAACGGGTTATAATGGCTCTTAAAGATAAATTATACCATTTCTAAAATTTAACTAGTAAAATTACCGGCCCATTCTCTTGTACATAAATTTTTTATAGCTTCTTTTTCATCAACAAAATTATTCCCTGCAATTGAACAAGCATCTAATAC
>JAAKFE010000080.1 GCA_011065175.1 Candidatus Anoxychlamydiales bacterium | reverse complement strand
ATTTACTTAAAACTATCTTAAGTTTTTTGAATTATCCAAGCTCAAAGAGGTGGGTTTGATATAGAAATACTTTTAAAAAACAAATTAAAGAGTTTATTAGAAGATAAGGATAAAAAAATTACCGGAGATGGTCTTGAGGCTTTAAAAATTGATTCTTAAGGCTGCTGTCTTCCGACCCTGACCTGGTTCGAAGATCTTTATTCCTCAAGGTCCCCGGTAAAAAATCTATCTAAAATATAGCAAAAGTAATCAATTGCTACAAGTGTATTATTTCACTCCTTTTCTAGGTATAGCGCTGCACTCAAATTCAATAAATAAGTATCAGGAAAAAATTTAGCTAAAATCTTAGCTGCATTAGCTCCGTTTTGAGCCATCTGATTTGCTGAATGTAGACAAAGTCCAACACCAAATCCCTTTCCAAATCCTGTAAATATAACATCTGTATTTCCAACAATTACTTGCATATCATTGCTAAGTAAATTCTCTTTTCCAACAATTTTTTGAAACTTTTCAAAATCCATATCTTGTACATCGCTTCCTGTAACGAGCTTAATCGCATATGCCTTTTTTGAAAAAGTATCAGTATAAAGATCTATTCTACTAATAGCTGTTACATTTAAAAGACTTGCAAGCTCTTTTTTAGAGATTTTGAATGTCCATTTAGATTCAGCTCTATTTATTGCTGCATGAGGAGCTTCAACTCCTATTTTTGGTGCCCACCAATCCTTTCTAAATATTGTATGAAAAGCAGCTGTTTTGCCTGCAGAGTTTTCTGTCCAAGTAGCCGCAAATGGTCTGTTTGCTCCTTTGTCTGCAAGAACTAAGATAATATGGCGAGTTCTATCTACTGCATTAGATACATGTGAATCCGGCTGAATAATAGCTTTGCCATGATATCCGATTTCATCTGCTGATACATGCCAAAAAGAATCTTTGTTTCTTTTAACATGTGAATATGCAGTTGTTCTAGCAGCGATAGTAATTGCTGCCATAACTTCATTTTCCATTAGATATGGAAAACTTGGAGTTAGTATTGATTTTAAATATGATTCGATGTTTATGTCATTTATGATATTGATTTTGTTTTTAATTTTAAAAACACAAATCGCTCCTTCATATTCAATCCCATTTACTAAAAGTGAGGAATTTTTGGATTTCGGAACTATATATATTTGATGAATTCCGGGATAGCCTTCGCCCCATTTTATGCCTGAAGCAGTCGCTTTTAACATAAAACGTTTGCCAGCTAAAGACGATGTTATTCTAGAGCCATCTAAAGGATTCAAAACTACATAAGATCCTTTTGACTCTAAAAGCGCTTCAGTAACATCTTTAGCTAAAAGAACCTGAATATTTTCAGGTCTATTTGCTTCTGTAGTGTAAGTCTCTACAGCAAAACTAAAGCTTGTTAATGCTATAAAAAATATTAAAAAAGAAAAAGCCTTTTTCATTTTAGCTCTCCTAACTTATTTGGGAAAACTTTTCCCATATGTTCGTATGCAATTTTTGTAACTTCTCTACCTCTAGAGGTGCGTTTTAAAAAACCTAACATTATTAAATAAGGTTCGTATACTTCTTCTAGTGTCGTATGTTCTTCTCCTAAAGCTACCCCAATGGTTTTAATTCCTACAGGTCCTCCTGCAAAGTGATCAATTATTAGATTTATGATTTTTTTATCCATTTCATCTAAGCCGATCTCATCTATAGATAGCATTTTTAAAGCTAAGTTAGCAACATCTTTATTGATTATTTTTTTGTGGTTCATTTGTGTGTAGTCTCTAACCCACTTTAGTAAATGATTTGTAATTCTCGGTGTTCCTCTGGATCGCTTTGCAATAGTATTAGCTCCTCCATCATCTATTTCAACATTTAAAATCTTAGCAGATCTTATTAAGATTTGTTTAAGGCTACAAGTAGTATAGTAATCTAGTCTAGCATTAAATGAAAATCGAGATCTGAGTGGTGATGATAAAAGTCCAGATCTTGTAGTAGCTCCAATTAAAGTAAATTTATTTAGTTTAACGCTAACACCTCTTGCGTTTGGGCCGCTATCTATTAATAAATCTAAAGTAAAATCTTCCATTGCCGGATATAGATACTCTTCAATAGTTTTGTTAAGCCTATGAATTTCATCTATAAATAGAATATCACCATCTTTCAAAGAAGTTAAAACTCCGGCAAGATCTCCTGGCTTTTCTATAACAGGGCCCGATGTTACCATAATATTAGAGTTCATAGTTTTTGCTATAATATTAGCTAAAGTTGTTTTTCCAAGCCCAGGGGGGCCTGAAAAAAGCATATGACCTAAACTATCTTCTCTTTTTTTTGCAGCTCCAATAAAAATATGTAGTCTTTCTTTAATGTTTTCTTGACCGACAAAGTCTGCTAAAGAGATCGGTCTTAGTGGCATCTCAAAAGACTTGTCTTCTTTTTTTAAACTAGAGTGAATAAAATTTTCATCCATATTTTTGCCTCAAAGAATAAAAATATATCTTTTTTAATAAAAATTCTAGCAAGAAAAATACTTAAGCCGTTATATCTATATATCAAAAGCAATAAAAAAAGGAAAAAAATGGCGTTACTTCCTGATGAATTAATAGAAAAACTTGCAAAAGGGGGAATGATTGAACCTTTTGAAAAAAATCAAATAAAACAATCTAGTACCAAAAAAATAGTAAGTTATGGTCTTTCTAGTTATGGATATGATCTTAGAGTTGCAGATGAGTTTAAAGTTTTTACAAACGTTTACAGCTCAATTATCGATCCTAAAAATTTCTCAGAAGACTCATTTGTTGAAATCAAAGCCCCAACTTGTATAATTCCTCCAAACTCTTTTGCTCTCGCTAGATCAATTGAGTATTTCAGAATTCCTAGAAATATTTTAACCATATGTATTGGAAAATCTACTTATGCAAGATGTGGAATTATTGTAAATGTTACTCCTTTTGAGCCTGAGTGGGAAGGATATGTTACTTTAGAAATTTCAAACACAACTCCTCTTCCTGCAAAGATTTATGCAAATGAAGGACTTGCTCAAGTTTTATTTTTTGAAGCAAAAACCGAATGTCGGGTATCATATGCAGATAGAAAGGGAAAATACATGAAACAAACAGGAATTACTATTCCTCGATTGTAAAATTAGTTGCGATTATTTATAAAAACTTGAAAATAAAGTTATAAAGATTTAGTAGTTAATTATATGAAAACGAAGAAAAGCAATAAAACATATACATCTAAAATTTTCGAAATAATCCTAAAGTCATGGTGGGTGATTCTATTTATAATGGTTTGCTCTCTTGGATATGACTTAGGAATAAAAAAGAGAAAAGTAGCGATTACCCAAATGAAAACTAAATATAATAATCTTTTAGCTCAAAAAGCGTTTGCAATATCAAAAAAAGAAGATCTTACATTAAAACTGTCTTCTCAAAGTGATCCATCTTGGGTTGAGCAAGTTTTAATGAAAGAGCTCGGTGTTGTTCCAGAAAATAAAATTAAAGTTCACTTTAAAAATTAATCTTTCTTTTTTTTCATAAAATGAAGTAAAAAAGTAATAGATGGCAATATTTTATTTAGTACTAGCTTTAATTTGTTTGATAGCATTCTCGGCAGTTTTATCTGCATCTGAAACATCTCTATTTTCTCTCTCATCCTTTACTATCAACACTTATAAAGAATCTAAAGACAAACGAAAAAAACTAATATTTAAATTACTTCATAGTCCAAGAGATCTTTTAGTAACCATTATGATGCTAAATATTTTTGCAAATATCTTAGTTCAAAATACAGTTTCTTCTCTTTTTGGAGAACGATCTTCCTGGCTAATCAAAGTTGGCATTCCTCTTGCTTTAACTCTATTTTTTGGAGAGGTTATTCCTAAATCAATGGCTCTTCCGAACAATAAATTTATCTCATATCATTTAGCTCCATTTGTTTCTATAATCTCAAAAATCACAAAGCCTATTCGTGTAGTAATTACAAAAGTTACCTCTTACATATCTAGAGCGATGTTCTTTTTTTTAAAAAAAGAAAAACCTCTCTCTTTAGAAGAGCTGCAGCATGTTGTTGAAAAATCTAGTGAAGAGAACCTGCTTACCTCAGATGAGATGGATTTAGTTAAAGGCTATTTAAGTTTGCATGATTCAAATGTAAAAGAGCTTATGACGCCTAGAGATGAGATTTTATATTATGATATTAACACTCCAATAGAGGAGCTAACAAAACTATTTTCCGAAAAAAAATATACAAGAGTGCCGATATGCGAAGCTCAATTAGATGATATTTTAGG
Organism: Candidatus Anoxychlamydiales bacterium; assembly: GCA_011065175.1. GTDB lineage: Bacteria > Chlamydiota > Chlamydiia > Chlamydiales > SM23-39 > JAAKFX01. The sequence goes on along the minus strand of JAAKFE010000080.1, from coordinate 2,009 downwards.
CATGCTATCTATGAAGAGCTTTTTTTTAAATAAAGATGAACTAATAAAAAAATCTCAAGATTTAAAAAAGTATCTAAAAAAGCCATTTTTTGTAGCAGAGACTATGAATGCATTTTCATTGCTCCTCGAGCTAAGAGATAGAAGAGAAAACATCGCTATAGTTGTCGATGAATATGGATCTATAATTGGTTTAATTACTCAAGAAGATTTAACAAAAGAAGTTTTAGGGAAAATATCAAATAAAAAAGATAAAAAACAAAAATATACCATCTCCAAACAAAATGAAATAATCGCCTCTGCCAAAATGGAAATTGATGATCTAGAAGATTTATTTAATCTAAAGTTAGATAGAAAATCTACCTCAGTAACTGTAGGTGGATTTTTAACAGATGAGATGGGAGATATTCCAAAAACAGGGGATAAGTTTGAAAAAAACAGCCTGCTTTTTTATGTTTTATCTGCCGATCCAAATCGAGTTAGAAGGGTCTATATTAGACAATTAAAACCTTCCAAAAAAAAGAAGGTGTAAAAATGAATAAAACTCTATTTTTTCTTTTTTTAGCTCTTTTTTGTGTTCTAACAGAGAGTTTTTTTTCAATGTTCGAGATGGCTGCTGTCTCACTTAATAAAGTCAAACTTCACTACAGAGCTTCTAAAAATAGAAAAAAAGCTAAATGGCTAGAGTTTTTACTTCATAATCCCTCTTATTTATTTGGTACGACTCTTATCATGGTAAACACAGTTATGCAAATAGGCTCAGAAGCTGCAAGAAGATTTTATGAGTCTTTAAATCTTAGCCCAGATATTGCTCCTTTTACTCAAACTCTAATCGTTTTAATTTTTGGAGAATTAGCTCCACTATTTGCTGCAAGGCGTCACTCTGAGCATGTAGCGTATCTCTCTATTCCTTTAGTCTATCTTCTAGCTAGAATTTTAACTCCCTTAGTTTGGGTAATCGATAAAATATCAAAAGCATCTAATCTAATGTTTAAAAAACCAAAGCTAGAGTTTTTCCTCTCAAAAGAAGAGTTAAAAAAAGCTATAGAAGAGCCTGCTAAAAAAATCTCTAAGCTAGAAACAGAAAATATCAACGCAACTCTAAGTTCTATTTTCACTCTAAAAGAAAAAAAAGCAAAGCAGATTATGATTCCAATTTCTCATATAAAAATGATTCCTTCTGCTTTTACTCTAAAACAGATAAAAGCATCTCTAAAAATTAGCTTTTATCCTTACTTTCCGATATATCATCAAACCCCCTCTAATATAGTCGCTATTTGCTATCCTAGAGATCTTTTAAACGCTAGAGATGAAAGTAGGGTGATAGACTTTTCTAAACCTTTTTGGTTTATTACAGAGGATATGTATGTTTTAGATATTTTAAAGCAGTTTAGAACAAACAATCAAAGTATAGCTATCGTTTTAGATAAAACTGGTAAATCCGTAGGTATTATCTCACTAGATCAAATAGAAGACGAAATCTTTGGAAAATACCCAATTTATATTGAAAGAAAAAAAACATCGAAAATCGTAATAGAAAAAACTCTTCTAGGCGATATGAGTTTGACAGAGTTTAATAAAAAGTTTAAAGCCAATCTCTGCTACAAAGATGCAAAAACTCTCTCAGATCTAATCACATCATATCTTGGTCATCTGCCGTCACTCGATGAAGTTATTCATTTTGAAAAATATGAGTTTACCATAATTGAGACATCTTTGCTTGATATTGAAAAGGTCAAAGTAAAGACAATTATTTAGTTTTTAAATTAAAATTTTAATTTTACGCAAGTGTAGAGAGTATAGTGATCAATGCTTAATCTGAAAAATATTTGTCGTATTAAATCACTATTACTTCATCTTTAGACAAATTTAAGTTAAATTTTTATGAGTTGGGACTGTTTAGAACTGGAATAATTTTCAAAAACAATTTATAATTGCTTTTACAAAAATGGAGAAGTTATGAGTCAAGTTGAAATGATTTGTTTAGCAGATTTAGTATCTAAAAGTCACAA
>JAAKFE010000008.1 GCA_011065175.1 Candidatus Anoxychlamydiales bacterium | reverse complement strand
CCTGGCTTTCAACACCAAAAAAAGAAAAAAATCTCAGAAAACAAACCCAAAAGATCCTTTTTACTCTAAATCAAGAATCTTTTTCGAATTGTTTTAAAATGTCTCTAGATCTAAACAGCCTCACCATGGCAAAGAAGAGTTAGAGAAAAGAGAATAGTCAAAAAAAACTCTTCAATTTTTTTTGAAGAGTTTTTTATTTTTTTTTAATATTTTTCCAAATATTTCAAAAAATCATATAGTGATTTAATTTTACATTGATAACATTGCTCCATCAAATGCTTTTATAAAATTTTGAACTTTTGGTAATAATTCTCTCTTTTTCATCTTCATATTAGCCCAAAATTTTTCTATAGGATTTAAATCAGGTGAATATGTAGGAAGAAATAGAATACTGCATCCGGCAGCTTCTACTAATTTTTTACTTTCTGGGTCTGTTGCATTCTAAATTTAAGAATCAATTTTTAACAATATATTGATTTTATTCTCATATTATACCCAATATGTTGTGTGGTTTTTTCAAAAAAAATCAGCTCGCAACAAGCCCTTTTTGGAAATTATTTTTTTGTAGTTTTTAAGCAAGAATAAATGTCTTATTTAGAAATTAATTTGAAGTTTTATTGGTGTTTTTCAGAGGTTCCTGTATCTCCCCTATGCAATTAATTCATTTTTTGTAATTATTTGCTAATTCATTTTTCTAATTATTAAGAAATGTAGATTTTGAAAGAGGCCATGTTAGAACCTTAGGCATAAATTGAAAGGAAATCGAATCCAAATCAATCCAGGTTTTATCAAAGTAATATCGCCCAACCAATAAAAACAGCAACTTATCTCAACTTTATGAGAAGTTGCCAAAAAAGGAGAAGATAATTATGACTGTACCCCTAGTAAGAACAACAAGAGAAGAGGCTTTGGAAAAGGCTTTTGAAAAGGCTTATAAAAAGACTGGCATTGAATTAGCGAGAAAGATAATTCAAAAAATCGAAATATAGAGTTTAGATGTAATAAAAAAACTGTATTTTTTATGTATTTTGCTTTATTTTTATAAAAATTATCTCTATATAGTTGATTAGGGAGAGTTTATGAGAAAAAAGCTAATAGATATTTACGCTGTTCAAACGAGAGTTGTTTTTTTTCCATTTATAAAAGCAATTAAAAGATATAAGCTTAAATTTTTTAAAGACGATATAGTTGCTGCTATTTCAGTAGCTCTTCTCGCTATTCCTCAAGCTATTGCTTACTCACTCTTAGCTGACCTTCCTGTTCAGGCAGGTATATTTTCTGCGATTTTTGGATCAATTTTTACAGGAGCTTTCGGATCATCAAGGCACCTAATTGCTGGGCCATCTACTGGTATTGCAATACTTATTCAAATGATTGTTGCAAATATTATGTTTGTTAATTTCCCAGAAGCTATGGGGGATCAAAAAGAGTTAATTGTTTTAAATCTTTTAATGTTTTTAGTTTTTATTGTTGGAGTAATTCAATTAGCTTTTGGATTTTTTAATTTAGGAAAACTACTGCAGTTTGTTTCAAGATCAGTGATTTTAGGATATTTTGCCGGAGTTGGAGTCGCAATTATCATAAATCAGCTTTACTATCTTTTTGGGATAAGCTCTAGTACTTTTTCTCCATCTGCTGTAATGAAAGCTTATTTTTTTATACTTCATATTGCTGAGATTAATATTATCGTACTCATTATTGGACTTCTGAGTCTTTCTATTTTAATTTTACTTAAGTGGAAATATAAAAAATTTCCAAGTGCTCTTATTATGGTAGTTGTCATTAGTGTTTTAGTCTATTTTTTAAACTTTTTATTAAAAACATCTAATCTAAAAGTACCTGTTTTAGTAGATCTTGGTCTGACAAAAGTCCCAACTATAAAATTAGTTTTGCCGTTTTTAGATTTTAAACTTTTGTATATCTTGTTTTTTCCAGCTTTAGCTGTAGCTCTTTTATCCATTTTAGAGGTCTCTTCAATCTCAAAAGGAATTGCAACGTTGAGTGGACAGAAAATTAGATCTAATCAAGAAGTTTTTGGAGTAGGTTTATCTAATTTGGTTCTCTCTTTTTTTTATTCTGCTATGCCATCTTCTGCTAGCGTTTCTAGAACTACTTTAAACTATCAAATAGGTGCTAAAACTAGATTTGCAGCAGTTTATAGCGGAATTATCATAGCTTTTTTAATCTTCTTTTTGTGGCCACTTGTAAAACATGTTCCTTTAACAGCACTCGCTGCTATTTTGATTGTAATGGTCTTATCAGTAGTGGAGATAAGGCATGTAAAGCTATGTTTTAGAGCAGGGATTGGGGACGCAGCAGTATTTTCTTTAACAATGGCATCTTGTTTGGTGTTTCGCTTGGATGTTGCTTTTTTCATTGGGATTATCATCTCTATTGTTTTTTATTTAAGAAGAGCTGCTGTTCCAAATTTAATCGAATATGCTTTTGATAAAAAAGGAAAGTTAACAGTTGTAACTCCTAAAAAAGAGCCTCATAGAAAAATTAGAATTATAGGAATTGCAGGAGAACTTTTTTTCGCAGCTGTTGATTTAGTTCAAAATACACTTCAAAAAATGATAAAAGAAAAAGAGATCAAAGTTGTAATTTTAAGACTTCAAAATATCTATCACGTAGATGCATCTATTTGTTTATCAATACTTAGACTAAATGATTATTTGAAATCAAAAAATAAATATTTACTCATTTGTGGTGTAACTCATGAAGTTTTACAGATATTTTTAAAAACAGGTGTTGTAAAACAACTCGGTAAAGATAAAATCTTTTTAACCCATGAAGCAAAACCACAGCTTTCAACAAAACATGCTATTAAAAGAGCTGAAGAACTTATTGAAAAAACTATAAAAAGTTCTAAAAAGACTGTTTCAAAGTGATTATAATCCCAGCAACCGAAAAATCGATAAATGGTAAATTCATGCTTTTCAAAATGTTATGATTTTTATTGTTAATATAAATTTTTAATTATTAATCATTTATTTTTTTAACTACATTAATGGATGATTGATAATCATCGTTGAAAAAATATAATAAATATAACATAATTAATGTTATAAATATATTTTCGTTATAAATAATAATACAAAATAACAATTAGGTAAAAAAGCATGTCAAGTGTTTCTCTGGGATTTTTTGAGATATCTCAATTTGGAGGTTTTAAAGAAAATGTAGAAAACTTCTATTATCATGGAGCCATTGATAATGGAGCCATTTTACAAGGACATGAAGAGCATAGATGTTATTTTCAACAACAATTAGATTTAAGCATTGTAACAAGTCTGTTTTTCAAGTGCATTGAAGAAAATAAATTTGATAGAGTGAGATTTTTTATTGAAAATTCAAACAACTTTTTGCTTAATATTCAAAATCCAGGAGGTAACACAGCACTAATCTTAAGCGTTATGTATGGTTATCTCGATATTGTAAAATATTTGATAAATATAGGCGCGGATTTAAATGTACAAAATAAGCGTGGAAATACAGCTTTAATGGAAGCTGTTATTTGTGAAAATTTGGTAATGGTCAAATATTTATTAGAAAATGGAGCACATATTTATATTTATAATAAATTTGGCGCCTGTGCATTTAGCATTTTTAACAAATCTGAAGAAATTACAAATATTTTATTTTGGAAAAGAGTTATAGAACCCTATTTTAGAGATTATTTAACTAGGTTTTCAATTCATAAAAAAAATGCTCTTATTGTTTTCCCATTAAAAGATCGTAATAGATTTTTTTCAAAAATGTTTTGGTATATAGCTGCTTTATATAAACATTTTAATGTATCTGTCGCTCATGCGGTCTCTATTTCGGATATAAATGAGCATTTTGAAAAAAGAAAATATGATTGGGTTACTTTTTTTGGTCATGGTCAACCAAATGCAATGCAATTTTCAAATAATTTTAGTCTAACAGATAGAAATGTAGAAGTTATTAATTTTAATAGACTTTCCTCATCAGCAATTATTGTTTTATGTTCTTGTCAAACAGCAAGAGGATTAGCAAGAAAAATAGCTCTTTTAACCAATTTAGAAGTATTAGCGCCAAAAGATGATGTACATGATATGAGACTTAAGTTTAGGGGAGCTGAGCCTAAACTGAGCTTTTTAGGAAAGAGAAGGCAAGATATTACTTGTGCATTTTTTCCAAAAAAAGTTTAATCATATTATTTCAAAGTAATATATTTTTTATTAAATGCTGGATCGAATTTATATTCAGTATTATCTATTAGAATTTTTCTATAAACCCAAGGATCAGAGTTTTCTCTAATTAGTCTATCGCAACCCATCGCAAAACCCTTTAGAAAGCCGTATCTTTCAATTGCAAGCTGCATATATCTAGAAGAAGTTGGTCGAAAATTAGATCTAGATCCACAAACAGGGGAGATTACCTTTTGATGGAAAACTATAACTTTATTAGCAGCTTTTGAGAAAATTGTTTTTTTTTGATTTTTTTTATTATTTTCAATTTTTAAACTTTGGTGTTTTAAATCTGAATCCTTGCCCCAAGGTTCAAAATATCCAGCTTGAGAGAATACAAATAGAGGAGTTAAAATGAGTAAAAAAGCTAGCCTTTTCATTTTAAAAACCATATTTTATTAAAAAAATTGGAAAGAGCCTGTCTCTATTTAATAAGGGAGTTGCTTTAGATTCATAGATTCTTTCGTTATAAAAATTAGCTTCTTCTCCAGCTCCATAGATCCCTCCAAAATACCAACCAGCTTCAAAACTAGCTGTGATAGTCCCAGCTGCTGTCCATCCTCTATGAAAAAATTCATAGGTTGCATAAATAAATAAACCATTTAATAAAAAAGCGGTGGCAGCTGATTTTTTTTGACCGATATATAAATATCCAGATCCTGGTATAAAAGTGTTTAAAAGCTGAGCTGTTTTTACAGATTTTTTTTCTTTTTTATAAGAGACAATCATACTTTGAATATTTTTATTTTTGGGATAATTTTCTTTCAAAATTTCTACATCAGCTTCTATTAGAGCCGTTGAGAGTAGAATTTTTTTTTCCGTTTCAGGATAGTTATCTTTTAAAAGTTCTAAAATCTTTTGGGTTTTCTCTTCATTTTCAGTTTCTCTATAACTTTCATATAAAATGATAAGTAGATCTTTGAAAGCTTCAAAGGATTTATCAACATAGCAAAGTGAGCTTTTCTCAAAATATTCAATGACATTTTCAAATTTTTGACCAAGATAATAGCTAAGTGTTATGTTGTATTCGATCTCTTGCTGCCTATAAAGATCTTCTTCAGGAAGTAAAATTTCTGATCTTCTAAAATTTGTAATTGCTCTATAGAGATCTAATTCTTTAGCAAATTTTTTTGCTATTATAAATTCTTTTCCCCAATCTTGAGACCTTTCTTCTAATGTGAGTTGTTTAAATGGGTTTTTTAAGCTTTTTACATGACTCTCTTTGAGCGTGTAGCTGATCTTTGGTTCTAGCTTTTCTTCAACCCTATAGCAGCTACAAACAAATGATAATAATAAAACTAAAAAAAGATTTTTAATCGTTTTCATAGGATTTAAGTAGCTCTGTAGATTCATCAAAAGCTCTTTCAAGGGTAGGTGTTCCTGCTTGCTCTCTAAAGTAATCTTCTTGGTTATTTGTAACATTTTGCATATCTTTAAAAGAGTTTATTATATGCGGCCGAATAAATATAACAATATTATTTCTTGAATTTTGATCATCATCTTTAGAAAAAGCAGCGCCAATTATAGGAATGCCACCTAGACATGGAATTCCAGTTTTTGCTCTATTTTTGGTGTCTGTTACCATGCCACTTAAGACTAAAAAGTTTTTATTAGCGAGTTGAACAGATGTTGTCATATTAGTTTTTGTAGTTGTAATTCCTGTTATATTTCCTAATTGAACTGTATTGTTTGCTGTGTCTGGAGTTGCTGATGTCTCAAGTGTGATACTTAATGAAATAGAATCGCTATTTCCAAGTATTGGAGTAATAGATAGACTAGTTCCTACATCTCGATATTCTAAGTTCGTTGAAGTTGAAGTATTGGCTCCTTGGTTTTGAATAACAGATCCGGTATATGGAATATTTTGCCCACTAAAAATTGTGGCAGTTTTTCCATCTTGAGCGATAATTTTAGGAGTTAAAACAATTGAAGTTTCAGTATCTTTTTGCAGAGCTGATAAAAGTGATGCTAAGGATAAAAAGGATTTTCCTTTATGAAATAATATATCTCCTATAACTCCTAAATTAAAACCATCTCCCAAAGATAAGTCTGTACCTGTTGGGGTAACAGCATTTGTAATTTTATTGAATGCAGAGCTTAACGGGCTAGACTGTTGAAAATTATTTACTCCTAAAACAGCCTGGTCTTTATATTGAAATTTAGATCCCCAATCAAGACCAAAAGTTAAAACATTAGTTAGAGTTGTTTGAATAACTAAAATTTCAATAAACACCTGTTTTAAAGGAACATCTAAACTGCTTACTAGTTCCTTCATTTTAGCTAGAGTCTCTTTATCTCCTGTACATAAAAGTGAATTTGTAATTTTTATCCACTGAATAGAATCGATTGATTTTACAAGCTTAAATTTAGTTGCAGCCTCGCCTTCTGTAGCTTTTAGATCTTGACCGATCTGTTTAAGGGCGCCTTGAAGTTCATCGCCTTTATGATACTGAAGCTTGTATACTAGAAATCCTAAATCTTCTAATCCTGAAATTTCTTGTGTAGATGGATGATTAGGGTCTGCAACATCAAAGTTTTTAAGTAGACTTTTGATCTCAGTTATAGCTTCTGGCTCTCCTGTAAAAACTAAGGTGTTTGTTTGTTCTGAAAATTTCATGGATTCTATTGCTTCATAAAGGGCTTCATTATCAAGATTTGACACTTTTAGATTTTCAGCAAACTCACATAAAATGCACTCTAGCTCAGGGCCTTTTAAATAAACAGGTTTATATACAAAATAAGAAGACTGTATAGCTCCTTTTTCTGGAGCAATATCGAATTTTTGAACAAGAGGTTCTATCTTTTTTAAAGCATCAGGCGTGCCAACAAAGATTAAAGAGTTTGTTTCTTTTACATATTTCATGCTCTTTAAAGCTTTTATAAAGTTTTTATCAGATGAATCTAAATTTGATAAATCTGCTGTTATAGATTTTATTGACGTTGTTATTTGAGTAGGGGTTGCTTTTTGAATTTGATATACCCAGAAATTAGTTTTACCAAGCTCTTGTATTGCTTGTTTGGATGTCGGAGCGTTTATTGAATTAAAAAGAATATCGATTTTTTTTAGAGTATCATCATCTCCAGTAAATATTACTGAATTTGTTGTAGGTACAGCTCTCATTGAAGCGATTGCTTCTAATAAAGGCTGATCAGCTAGCCCTGAGCTTTTTAAATGAGATGAGATGTCTTTAAATGCATTCTCGACATCATCTAAAGTAACATGCGTTGGCGTTAACATTAAAAAAGTGCCTTTAAACATTCCTTCTTTCGATACATCGTATGAACCTAAAAGAGATTTAACTTTTGCTAAGGTTTCATCCGCTCCAGTAAAAATTATTGAATTTATTGAAGAGACAACTCTCATTGAATGAATCGCATCGATAAGCTCTGGATCAGCAAGCCCTGAGCTTTTTAAATTCTTTGCAACATCTGTTAAATATATATCTAAATCTTTTAGCGTCGCATGTTTTGGGGTATAGATAAAAAAGTTGATTTTTGTCTGCTTTATCGAATCATATTGAGAAATAATGTTTTTAACTTCTTCAATGGCCGCCGGGTCTCCTGTTAGTAATATAGAGTTTGTCTCTTTTATCCATTTGGCAGTTTGAAGAACATCGATTAGATTTTGGTCTTTAACATCTTGATCTTTAAACTTGGAGGCTAACTCATCTAAATCTTCTTCTATTTTATCTCCTGATAAATATTTTAAACTATATAAGAAAAATGAAGGTTCTTTTGAAATTGGGGTATCTAAGCTTTGCAAAAGTTTTTGAAGCTTTCCAATAGTTGCTTCTGTTGCTGAAAATACAAAAGAGTTAGTCTCAGATATCCATTTCAGATTATCTATAGCTTCTATCAAACCTGGATGTGGCATTCCATCTTTTTTTAAGTTAGTAGAGATGCCATCTAAAGCATTTTTTAAATCTTTTTGTGTTCGATTTACTGGTTTATAAATAAAGACCTGTTGATTCTCTAGTGTTTTTATCTCAGGTTCAGGCTTGATGTCTAAATTTTTTAAAACACTCAAAGTTTTTGTTGCTAGATTCGGAGTTGATACTATAAAAATCTTTCTAGTTGAATCTTGTGGGATTAAAAGATAAGGATTGCCTCCTACCATTGGAGCCATTATCTCTTTTGCTAAAGTTATCAGAGTTGAAGATGCATTTGCTGTTATAGTATAAGTCTCAATCACAAGTGGGCTTTTAGCTCTATCTAAGTTTTCAATCAAGTCAGTGATTTTTTCAACATTTGTAACTACATCTGTTAAGATAAGTTGACGAGTTGGTGTTACAAGCTCGATTAGAGCCGTTGTGGAAACCATAGCTTTGATAATCGTAAAAACAGCTTCTGGTGAAACATTATTTATAGAAAAAATCCTTGTTATTATTGGATTTTTTATATCTTTAGTTCCTTTTTCTACAATAGGAGCCATCTCTATTATATCTTCAGATCTAGAAATTATTATATTTGATCCATCTTCAACTAAAAAAAGAGCATTAGCTCTTAAAACTTGCATTAAAGAAGACATTACACTTTGTTTTGTTATCGGCTCTTTAGATGCTATGGAAATTGTAAAATTTAAATCTTGTGCATTATATATAAAATTTACATTGCAGACCTTTGAGACAAATTGAATATATTCAATTATAGAAACATTTTCATAGTTGATTGTAAATTCATTTGCTTTTAATGATGCTTGTTTTTTTTCTGCTTTTGTATCTTCAGCAAAAGAAGATACAAAAAATATCAAAAATAAAAAAATGAGTTTTTTATTAAAAAAGTTTGTTTTTTTCATGCCGATTTTTTTTTTAGCAAAGTATAAGAGCATACTTTTATTATCCCCTCTATATAGAATCGTAAACCAGAAACCCAAATATTTGCAAACTTTTCATATGAAAATCTTCATTGATTTTTTTTATATTATTGTTTTTCTTAAATGCTTTTTTTTCTTTTTTTTCTTTTATCAATTAAAAACTGGTTTAGAATAGCCGCTCAAAGCATTTTTTAAGCTTTTCTTTGTATGCAAATGCTAGCAAAAGTATCATTTTCTTTTTTTATAATAAAATTTTTAAATCCCGTAATTATTTTTTCTGCCTGATTATGAGAAGAAAATAACATATTATCAATTATCATCTTTTTTATTAAACTTTGTTTTTCTTCGTTGATTTTTTTTGTAAGCAAAATGATTTCATCGCCAATTTTAAAATTTAAGGTGGTTTCAATAAAAGATATGCCGATATCTTTTGTGAGAATTTGGTTGTTAATGGCTATATTTGTACACTTTTGACTAGTGTTGTCTACAAAATAAGCATCGCTATCAAAACTATTTGAATAAAAAATTTGATCTTTATCAAGGTTCATTACGACGAGATTCACAAAAAACTTTTGATTCATTAAATCCTCTGAAATAGCCATATTAATATTTTTTAAAATATTCGATGGTGAGAATTCTTTTTTTTCTTTAGCTTCGCTAATTGCCATTTTTACATAGCCTCTGAAAATTGAGGTGTGGATATAAGATTCTAAATCTTTTTTTTCGCTTTTAGCTAAAATACAAGCAAAAATATTTTCAGATAGCTGAAAAAAATCAATGTAGAGTCCAAAAGAAGAAATTGTAGTGTCATATTCAGCTGCAATCTCTAAATGTTTCCAAGTTGGCATATCTTTTGTTAAAAATAATCTATCAGTGTTTATTAATGATGTGTAGAGTTCATCATAATTTTCTTTGTTTTTTGTATCTTCTAATTCAGTGTAAGATTTTAAATACTCAGATAAATCCGTTATAAAATCTACTATATCTCGGTATCTTTGGTTCGGATCTTCTTGCAAGGCTTTTACTAATATCTGTCTTAATTTTTTAGGTATTAAAGATAGATGAAGTACTCCAAAAGAGAGCTTTCCTAATAGGAGTTCATATGTGATTACCGCAAGAGAGTAAATATCTGATGAAAAAGTTACTTTTTTAGGGTCTTTTTTTTGCTCTGGGCTCATATAAACAGGTGTTCCCATAAAGCTTTTTTTTGTAGAGGCCTCTTCTTTTTCTTCATTTATTAATGCTGCTATTCCAAAATCTATAACTTTTATTTGACCATTTTCTGTAATTAAAATATTTTCAGGTTTCAAATCTCTGTGGATAATCCCATGTGTATGTAAATGACATAGGGCATAACCAACTTGCAGGATTATCTCTAGAGCTTTATGAACGGAGAGTGACTTTTCTAATAAAAACTGTTTTAATGATATTCCTTGCACAAACTCCATAGCAATGTAAAGGCCATGATCCCACTCGCCTTGTCCATATAATTTGATGATATTTGGATGATTAGAGATCCTGATGATTTCAGCTTCTTTTAAAAATCTTTTTGTAACCTCTTCACTTTTTATAAATCTAGGTGATAAAACTTTTATAACAATAGGCGAGGCATTTTTAGGATCAACTCCTAAATATAAAAAACTCATTCCACCTTTTTTTAAAAGAGACTCAATTTTATAAGGGCCAATTTTTTTAGGAAGCATGGGAGTTTCAAATTTTGTCAACGTTGGAAGGGTTGGCTGATCTTTTATTTCTTGGTTTTCCATAATTTACAACATGGTTTTTTAGCTTTGCTATTTTGATATTACTCATTTTAATTATTTTTTACCATTAACCTTTTAAAATTTAAAAAATTTAAATTATTAGTTTGTCTTTTTTAGAGTGCATTTCGTAATTCATTGATAGGTAATAATTTAAATTATTAGGGTTTAAAAAATAAAGAATTTTACAGATGAAAAACTAAAATTTCATCATACAGCTTTTTCAGGATGTATTTTTAAATCTAAAAAATTTTCAGGTAGCATACTCATTAACTTATCTAAAGTTATTTTAAATCTTGCAGCTTCAACTATTATTGTAATTGGCAAATTTTCAATTTCAGAAGTTTAAGAATAATGTATAGGTTTTGCATCACGAGAACCGCAGGATGGGCATTTATAACTATTATAAATAGCTGGAAAAAATATTGTTTTGCAGTTATTACATTGCCAGATTTCTTCATCTCCTGCTTTGTTTTTTATATTTTTAGATAATTTTTTTAGGTAATAGCCTTGCTCATCACAATAAATATTGTTTAGCGGAATAACAGAATGATCCAAATATAAAAAAATTCCATCATCTCTAAAAGATAAATTTTCATGTGATATGTAAAGTTTTTCATTTTTTGGATTTTGTAGATTATAATTATTTTCGGATGTTATTGTATTAGGCAAAGCTATTAATTTAGTCGCTAACATAGCATTTAATATTAAAAAACAAATTAGTTTTCTCATGAAACACGCTCCAAAAATTAAAACAAAGTTTAAAAAGTTCAGTGTATATTTATTGAAATTTATTTTTATCGCAAGTTTTTTGTTTTTATTAGTATGGTTTAACTCAAAAGAAACAAGTTTTAACGTAAACAAATTATCTAGAAAAGAAAAAAAAGATTTAAACGTTTTTTTAGAATATCTTTTATTAAGAGAAGGAGGAATTTATGTGCTTTTTGGAAATAAACCCATTGTTTTCTCTAGCCTATGCATAATTTCAAGAGAAAGATTGAGAAAAAACTCTGAAAATATTCCTGCGATAATTAAAGAAAAAGCAAATCGTTGCAAAATAAAATTAAAATTCAAGATCGAAGGGTGGGAAAAAGTCCAAAAACATTTTAAAATCAAAGGTAAGTATTTACTATTCTTTAAAAAGCATGAAGAAGCAGGAATAGCAGATGTATATTTTATAAATAAAGCTAACTTAATATCTGTTTTAAATGAATATTACGATATCTTTAAAAAAAGAATAGACTTTGATTTCGATCCATTAACTATAATTAATGAATTTAATGAAGATAATTCAAAATTTTGGTCTTTAGTGCAACGAGATATCGTTTTACAAGGATTAATTTTTGGATATGGAAAAACTAATTCGTTATTATTTGAACAATGGTTAAAAACAGATCAAAAAAACAAACAAACAATTGAAAAACTCGGATTTTATACTGCTAACAATCATTTAGTAGATGCTAATATAAAAGTTAATTATCAAAACTTTCCTCTTCCTGTATTTAGAAGTTTTCCTAATGATGTAATATTAGAAAAATATAAAAAAGAAAGACAGAAGATCATTGCTTTATATAGAGGAAGAGATCCTTTGAAAGTAACTATTGAAAAGTTATGCGAATAGTTCAAGGACTATTGAAAAAAAGTCTCTTCGACAAGGAGTATATTTTTAGCGATTTATATGATTGTACATATAGTGGTTTAATTTTTAATCGATAAATACTATCTTTTTTAGTTAAGCTAGTTTGACATAAAATTTTTTATTCTTCTTCAGATAAGATTAGTGTGATTTATCAATTTATATTAATAAAATAGCTTTATCAATGTAAACTTAAATCACTATATTAGAAAATTATAAAATCTATCCCATCTCTAAAATTCTAACACCTAAAGTATCACCTAAATTTACAAGCTCACCTTTAGCAATTTGCTGACCATTTACTACTAAATTTACAGCTTTTTCAGGATGTATTTTTAAATCTAAAAGATTTCCGGGTTGCATACTCATTAGCTTATCTAAAGTTATTTTAAATCTTCCTGCTTCAACTATTATTGTAATAGGCATATTTTCAATTTGAGAAGTTTGAATTTGAGTTTCCTCTTCAATTTGCACTGTTTCTTCAGCTTCTTTAGGCTTTGTTTCTTCTATTAGTTTTTCTTCTTTTGATGGTTGCTTTTCGGTTTTTTTATTTTCCATAGTTGTTTCCTCTGAATATTTAACGAAATCAATAATTTTTAATTTGTTTTGTTTAACTTTTGCTAAAAATAGCTTAGTGTCTCCTAATTTTAAAGTGACTTGGCCTTTATTATTTTTAACGTCGTAGTTTATTTCATCTAAAATTACAAAATCACCGATTTTAATTTTTTTTAGAGTTTCATAATTTAAGTTAACAGAGCCTATCTCAGCAGACATTGTTAATTGCAAATCTTTTGAAATAGCTTCAGCTTTTAGGGGAGGGTTAGAGATAAAATGATTCTCCCAGGCTTTTCTAAATTTCGGTGTTATCGCAATTCTTGCAAAGACTGAAATATTATTTACATTAATTTTTATATCTAAACAGAGTGAATCTTCTTTTAGGGGCTCTGTTATTTCTACCATTTTAGCAGAAAGATCTTGAAAAAGATTCATTTCAGATAAGATATGAAGAGTCTCTAATGAGATATATCTGAAATAGCTCTCTTCTAATAGAGTAGTTGTAAGTTTAGTTTTTGAAGTTTGAGAGATTAGCTCGTTTGTAAGTTTTGAGATATCTTCTAAATCCATTAAAAGATAAACATTTCCATCTAAATTTGAAAATACAAAAGATAAGTAATTAACATTATCAGAAAACCCTTGTTTTAGCTCATCTGCTTTTAACCATTTCATTTCAGATGGCTGAATCTTTACAGATTTTAGAGAATTTTTTTTCATTAGGAGGTTAGCAAATTCATCGAAATTAAAAGGAGCATATGTTCTTAAAAGGGGAATGTTATCTAAGGTTAAAAGTGTTTTATTTATCTTTCTTAGCCAAGAGTATTTTTCTAATGTGTCCATAAATTACCTTTATTTTTAGTCTGTGTCTTTATCTGAAGTTGGTTTTTCTTTTCTTTTAAATGTATATTTTTCATGTTCTGCTTCTAATCTTCCAATATTGATGTTTGCTTTTTTAAAAGCATCAAAAAGACCAGCTAAATTTTCTGAAAACATGTTAACCGCTTGAGTCGGTCCTCTTAAAAAAATATTAAAAGCGGGAGATGTTGAGTATTTTTGAACAACAATTGAACTTCCATAAAACATAGATGATTGAAAGGCAGGAGAGTTTAGCATTACTTCAGTAGTGGTTATTCCTTTTGCTTGAAGTTGAACAATCGTTCCGACCATTTTCTCAAAAAGAGGTACAATATCTGGATGTAGATATGGTGTTAAAGGAGCTGATATTGATTGAGTCTGAGCTGCAATATTCGGTGGCATCTCTTGAAGAACACTAGATTGCTGAACTTGTGGCTTTTGAGTCTCTTTTTCTTTTTCTTCTTTAGGTTTTTTTGCTTCCATCGGAGGTTTTATTGCTTTTTCACTTGGAGCTTTAGGTTCCTCTTTAACACTAGGGGCTTTTACTTTTGGAGCTTTTGCTTCAGCTTTTGTAGGTTTTTCAGCTTTTTTTAGTTTTTCTTTTTGGAAAGCCGCTAACTCTTCTTGTTCTTTTATCTTTTCTTTTTTAATTTTTTTATCTTTTCTTTGTGGTTCTTCTAAAGGCTCGGGCTTTTCTATATAGTCTTCTCGATAAGTAGGCATTCTTTGAGTGTAGCCTTCATAAGGAGATGGAAACTGCGATTCTTTTGGAAGAGGAGTTTGTGTTTCTCTGCCGCCTAGTTTTTCTTGTACTTCTTGATGTTTTCTTTTTTTTGGTTTTTCAAATTCAGTCTCTGATATCTTTCCTGTTTTCATCATTTCATGAAATTCTTCAGAGTCCGGAGTAGATTGCCTCTCTTTTTTACCTGAAGGTTTTGGACCTTTTGTACCACCAATTTTTTCAACGTCCATAAAAGTTATCCTTTTTATACAGCTTAATTGATTTTTATTTCTTTTTCTTTAATTTTTTTTTCATAATATGTTTTACAGATCCTATTTCATCTTGAATAAGTTGCTCTTTTCGTCCTTCAATATATCTCATCTCTTTTTCCCACTGTTTTCTATGAATCTTTAACTTTTCAATATCTTTTTGTTTTTCTTTTAGATTCTGCCGAGCTTTTTCAAGTTCTTCTTCGGCGGCTAAAACATTTTTTTGTTGATCTTTTACTTTTTTATTTTCGATTTCTAAATCCTCTTTTACAACTTCTAGATATGCTTTTTTTTGCATTATTTTATCGGTTCTTTCTCCTTTATCTAGAGCTTCTCTTAGCTGCGATAATTTATCTTCTTTGTGTTTTAAAACTTTATCTCTTGCTTTTTTTACTTTTGTTAAAATGTCTTCTTCTCTTTTTAAAAGATGTTTTTTCTCTTCAACAAGATTTATTGCTTGCTCAAATCTTTTTTGTTTGATTTTTACTAGATCTTCTAGGGGATAATTTATAGCGTCCATTTAATTTAGGGGGAACAGCTCTTTTAATAATTTTATGGTCTCATCTAAGGAAGATTTCTCAGAGATACTTTGTCTTAAAAAATGATTTACTTTATCGATAAATTTAATAGCAAAATCTGCATCTTTATCAGAACCGGGCTTATACTCACCAATTCTGATTAATAGTTCATTTTTTTTATAATTAGCTAAAACTTCTCTGAGTTTTTTTATAACAGCTTGATGTTCTTTTGTTGTAATGTTTGGTAAAATTCTGCTAATAGATGCTAAAACATCAATAGCTGGATATTGCCCTTTTTGAGCTAACTCTGATGATAAAATAATGTGTCCATCTAAAATCGATCTAACCTCGTCAGAAATAGGTTCATTAATATCATCTCCAGCTACTAAGATCGTATAAAATGCTGTAATAGAGCCTTTATCTGAATTTCCGGATCTTTCTAGTAATCTTGGAAGTGTTGCAAAAACAGATGGTGTATATCCAGCTCTAGCAGGAGGCTCTCCAGCTGCTAAACCAATTTCTCTAATTGCTCTTGCAAATCTAGTAACAGAATCCATCATTAAAACTACAGATTTCCCCTGATCTCTATAGTATTCAGCGATAGCAGTTCCAACATATGCTGCATTAATTCTAAGTTGAGCCGCTTGATCAGATGTTGAAACTATTACAACGGATCTTTTAAGCCCTTCTTCACCTAAATCATTTTTTATAAATTCTCTTACTTCTCTACCTCTCTCTCCAATGAGAGAGATAACATTTACATCAGCTTTTGAGTTTCTAGCTATCATTCCAAGAAGTGTTGATTTTCCAACTCCAGCTGCTGCGAAAATTCCAACTCTTTGTCCCGTGCCACATGTTAAAACACCATCTATACATTTTACTCCAACAGATAGTGGTTCTGTAATAATCTTTCTTTTTAATGGATCAGGCGGGGGGTTTATGACAGGATAGGTTTGTTCTAACTTTAAAGGTCCATGAATATCTTCATCCATAGGCTCTCCAAGACCATTTAAAACTCTTCCTAAAAGTTTGTCTCCAACTTTTATATAAAGAGGCATTCTAAGTGGAATCACCTCAGCGGATGGCCCAATGCCATGCATATCAGCTAATGGTGATAGAAAAACTTCATCTTTTGTAAATCCTACAACTTCAGCAATAAGAGGATCAGGATCTCTTTTAATTAAACAAATTTCTCCCATTTTTACTTGAGGGATAACAGCTTTGATAAGCATTCCAACAACTTCTGTGATCCTACCGTGAACTGTTGTGATCTCGACATCTTCTAGGTGAGAAATAATTTTATCAATTGGTTCTTCTTCCATATTATATCTGAGTGCCTAAGATTGTTTTTAAAGAAGAGACTACCTGATTTAATAAAACTGATGAATATTCAATTTCTTGTTGAGCTTGAGCAAGTTTAATTTGCACAAGTAACATATCTGTTGGTTGCAAAGTGCCTTGACCTGTTTTTAAATTTTGAAGCGTTGTTCTTGCTTCATTTAATTTATTTTGGCCATCTGTAACCATTCCAACAAATCTAGTTAAAGGATCTGCTTTTTGAGCAACTTTTGTATCTTGAGGAATATTAGCGCCCATTTTTTGATTGGCAGCTTTTAAATTTTTATTAGCATTACCCAGTTTTGTATTTAAAAGATCAGTTTGAGATTTTTTTAGTTTTAAGTTAGGCGTTTGTAAATTCTTTTGAACGTCTCCTAAAGTATCCTGAGCATTTGCTGCTTGAGAAAAAAGTGATTGATAGGTAGGCGTAGTTGATATTCCAGCTTTTGTTGCTAAATCCATAGGAGTCATTTCAGTTGCTTTTGCAGTAGGCGCTGCAGAAGGAGCTTCTTCTTTATATGCTTGAAAAGAAGAAGAATCAGGTGGGCTCATTCCTTTTTCTGTAGTTTTATCTGGAGTTATCTTTGGCGCGCCGGATGCTCCTGTCGGATCAGATGGAGGTTTAGGCATAGTAGGCATAATTATTTACCTTTTTTTTTAGTTTCAACAGGTGATGGTTCTTTTTTGACAAATTTATCAACAAAATCAAGAGCAATACCAGCTAATTTTTTTACTTCTTTATCATCAGATTTTAGGGTCTCTTCTAAAAGCTTTTCTCCTTTAAGCATATTTTTTGGAGTCATAGAGATAGCAATACCTAAAAATGCTTTAGCCATATCATTTTTAGGATCTTTTCTCAAAACTTCTTCAAATATTGTAATTGCTTTTTTTAACTCTAATTTATGAAGTGCTAAATAACCAAATCCAATTTTAATAAGTGGATTGTTTTTATCCAAAACTTTAGCTGCATCAAATAGCTTTATTGTTGATCCTTCATCGGTTTGATTTATTGCAATAAAACCTGCTTCTACAAAAAGCAGAAAATCATTTTTATATTCATCTAATATACTCATTTTTTTCCTTCTTAAGTTAATTTAAATCTATTGTGGTTTTTGGGCACGTACAGCAGCATTAACCATTGAATTTACCTGGCTTATCAAATTTGATATAGACTCTCCAATTTGAGTAACTTGGCTCATTGAAAACTGAACAAGTAAAAACTTTCCAGGAGTTGCCTGGCAAATAGAGCTAGCTAGAGCTTGTACTTGTTTTACAACTTTACTTTGAAGATTTCTATATTTTGTGATTAATCCAGAAAAAGATAGTGTACATTTCCAAGATATTTTACCTTCTCCACCTTGAAGATCACCATTTGACATTTTATTTACCTCTTATTTTTTAAGTTTTTTGTGCTTTTTTTAAGACTTTTAAAAGAGCGGTATATCCTTGAAGTAGAGTTCCTAATTTATTTAACTCTTCTTTTGAACCGCCGCTTTTTAATTTTTTCTTTATTTTGTTTATGTTATCCTCAATTTTATTTATTAGCTCTTTAGCTTTTTTTGGGTTTTCCTTTAAATCAACTTCTAAATCGAAATCGAATTTTTCTCTTGGAGATTTTTCTAAACCAAACATTTTGGTCTCCTTTTTTTTTTAGGGGCTATAGTTTATTTTATACTTTATATCATCTTTTTCAAGTAAAATTGCATTTTCAGAAATATTAGTGACTTCCAGGCCATCTAAAAGATCACCTGAAATAATAATTTTACCATTAGCTACAACTGAATTTTGAGAATCATATTTTGCCCAGCCGGTTATTTTATATTTCGTAGTTAAATCTATTCTTGCTGTTAAAGCATCAGATGAAATCGCTAAATTTTTTATCGAATGAATACCTGGTGTTTTTAAAAGATCTTGCATCAAATCGTTAAAGCTTTTTTCTTCTTTTTTATTGTATCTACCAGCTAAAACAAGTTTGCCAGAGATCATCTCAAAACTAAGAGAAGAAAATCCTTTTTTACTAAGCATCGTTGCTATTTGAACTTGAAGTACTTGATCGATAACAACTCTGTTTTCTAATTTATCAAGACTTGGGAAATTTGAATTTACAAAACTAGTTAGCGAATTATAATTATCAGCTGTTTTTACATATCCATTTAGAATATAATTTCCAGGTTTATTTGCTAATACAAAAACACTTCTAAAATTTTCATCTTCATTTAAAGTGTCATTAAAGTTTTTTATCGTTAACTCATCTACAATGATATTATCTTCGATATTTTTAATGAAACTCAGCGCGTTTAGATCATACATCAGCTCTTGTTTATCTATTCTTGTAAGTACATGACCTGCTAAAAATAAATTTGCGTTTGTAGGATTAAATGAAAACTCTAAAGTATCGTATTCTTTTATAATGTTTTCAATTTTTTGAACTGGTTCTTTTTTTACAACTTCGATATCTTTTGCTTTAAAAAGTCCAAAAAAACTTAAAAATATTACAAAAAAGATTAAGATAAAACTGCCGGCTAATATCAAATGTCTAGTTGGTATAAACTGTTTTTTCCAGATAGTTTTTTTAAGCGTTGCTTCTTTTTCTTCTTCTTTAGTCTTTTCTTCTTCCATCTCAAAGGTGGGAGCTGGCGAGTAGATAGTTTCTTGCGCCGCTTCTTTTTCAATAACTAAAAATGTTGTTGTTCCAACAGTTATTAAATCTTGAGATGTGATTTTTGTTTTTTCTTCTATTTTTTTATTATTTACATAGGTTCCGTTTTTTGAGCCTAAATCCTCTACAAACATCTCGGAATTTTCATCTATTGTAATTTTTGTGTTTTGTTTAGATACGCTAAGATCTGAAAAAATGATATCTGCACTCTGAACGTCTTTTCCAATGATGTAACTTTTAGATTTTTCCATCCCAAACTCAGAGCCAGCATTAGAACCAGATATTACTTTTAAAATAAAAGGTGCATCGATCAGTAAAGAAAACGGAGTCTCTTCTTCTTCTTCTTCAAAAATAGTCTCATCTATTGGCTCTTTTATCTTTTCTTCTTCTTCAATCTCTTCGATTTCCTCAGGTTCTTCTTTAAGATCTTCTTCCGACAGCGCTGTATACACAAATACAGTATCGCCAATTTTTAATTTATCGTTTTCTTCTAAAAGATATTCATCAACTCTTTCATCGTTCACTTCGATTGGATTTGTGGTAGATAGATTTTTTATTACATATCCCTCTAAAGTTTTATAAATCTTTGCATGTTTTCTGGAGACTGTAGTATCTTCTAATATGAAATTACATTGATCTGGATCTCTACCTAAAATCCATTCAGCTTTTTCTTCTAAATTTAAAACTTGTCCCTTTAAAGGACCAAAAGTTGCAATTAATTTCATTAAATTCCTTTATAAAATTGAGCTTCTTGCTTTTTCAATATGTAGTATAATTTCTTTTTTCCAGTAATTAATATAATTTGTAAAATCTTCTAACTTCTCTTTAAACTCTATATAGTTTACTTCATAATCTATAAGATAAGACAGAGTCAAGAATTTTTCTTCCATATCGAGTCCAATTCTACATCTACCTGTTCCTTGTCCTAAAAGATTTGCTCTCATCAAATAAATAAAAAGATCTTCTTTTTTTTCATCGGGTAAGTGGATTATATTAGCATGAAAATAAAAACCTGGATCTAAATCAAAAATTTTCACTTCAAGATCTTTTGTGATTTCGATAGAATAACTTTTATCTTTTTCTTGCGTAGGAAGTTCAATTTTTAAAACTTCGCATACCTTTTTTATATGTTCAACCACAAATTACCCCAATCTTATATTTCATTTTGATGATTTTTTTTATTGATTAAAAGAAAAAAAAATAAGAAATTTATCAAACTTGTTTGTTTTTTTTGTTTAAGTTATTTGCATTAAAACTTTTAAGAATTTTTTTTACTTTCTTATTAAATTATTTTATATAAAATTAAATCAATAAAAATTGCATTTTTTAATCCATTTTTTTTATTTTATATTTTTTTAAGCAACGCCATTTCAAATGAAAATATTAATAAAAGACTCCTTCACAAAAAATATTTTATATCTTATCTTCATTTCTTTTAAAAAATTTTTAAAGGAGGTTTTTATTATGGTTATGCCAGCAGGTAGTTATCGCTTAAACGTTACGCCATTTGAAGCTTTTCAATATGGAGTTAAAGAATCACTTGGATGTTTAAAAAACAGGGTTCATGTAATTGTTTTTGCAACAGCTATTGGAGCAGGAACGGGGTATCTTCTAGGAGGGATCCAAGGAGCTTGGTTAGGAGCAAAAATTAGCTCAGCTGTATTTGGATATATTTGGATATATCAGCACTTTTGGGATGCCGGAAGTAGTAATTGGAATTCCTAAAAAATCGACTCTGTTCAGTTATCGAATGATTGGAAACAATATTACTGCCTTAACAGCAGGTCCTTTAACTCTTTTTGCTATTGAAAGGGTTTTCTTTTAGATTTTTAAGACTTTTTTTATAAAAATAAGATTGCTATAAATTTGATAGCAATCTTACTTAATTTTCGCGGTTTTGTAGATGTTTTTGGTAATAGGGTCTTAAGCCTTCATAGATGCCAGAAAACATTTTAGCTAGTGCTTTTTCTGTATGTATTTTGTTTGGATCTATTCGTTGCCAAATTTTCTAATACTTTCAACTGCAGTATTTTCGGAAAAAATATCAAAAGGTCTAAATGCTGCTTGAATTAATTCCTCGAGATTAATTTTTTTTAATTCCTTAAGATCAATTCTTTGTTTAGAATTTCTTAAATCAGCAACAGTTGGATCATTGGCAAAAGGATCATGATTACCGCTAAATGGCATAAAACTTGTAGGTGTGCTCATAAAAACTCCTTAATTAAAGATTAATATTATTGTTTTTTATGTGTGTTATTATTAATAAGGCTAATTTCTATTAAACAATAATAGATATTATATATTATTAATACAATAATATTCAAATTAATTTTTTTAAAAAACGCTGCTATTTTGACTAAAAATCAATTCTAGATCTTTTAAAATCTATCATTTCGAAAATATTTTTTAAGGAATTGAAAGACAGTGGTTTATGTCTTATAACCGATTTAAAGCTTGTCGAAAAAGTTTTAGATTTCCTCTTTTTCATAAGAAATTAAATATCAGGTGTTTATAAAAACATAAAGTATTTAAAATCAAATCTTTACTCAATTTATATAAATACTTTAAAAATAAGGGCTTATGAAAATCATCTAATTTTCTTAATAATATCTTTAAAATTTATAAATATTTTTTTCTTATGCTTAAGTTCCTTGAGATAAGCTGGTTGCATTCAAGTATTGTTAAGGCTCTTTAAAGAAAAATATTGACAAAGAACTCTATCTTAGCTATAATAAGAACTGGAGAGATAGATTTAATAATAATTAGCTAATAAAAGAGGTAATCAATGAATAACAATATTTCATCTAGTAATGCAGCTGCGCAAAATATTTCATCACTACCAACTGCGAGTTTACCTTCAAAAGGTAAAGGTACAAGTAAAGGTGATTTACCTTTTATGTTCTATGTAATGAAATCTATACAAGATACGCTTAAAAGCGACAAAGATTGTCTTCAAAGGGAAGTTAGGGAAAAGCAGGCAAAAGAAGCTATTGAAAAAGTTTTACTGTCTATTAAGGGATTCTCTAATAAAAGAGCTTTTTTAGAAAGTCTTTTGAAAATGGGTATATCAGATTCAGATGTAAAATCATATGTAAGTGGATTATTAGAAGGTATAAAACAAGAGCAAGCAAAAGAGAAAGAATTAAAAGAAGAAGAAAAACAAGCTGAAGCTAAAATGGCAGCTGATAAAGATTTAACAAAATATCCAGCTTATGAAGATAAATACGTATTATCTCCAGATTTAAAAGGAGAATGGAACAGTTTTATTCATCCCTCATCATTTTGGGATTGGGTAAAAGCTGTTTGGAATGGTCCACAAAATATTTTA
The DNA here is from genome assembly GCA_011065175.1 of Candidatus Anoxychlamydiales bacterium. Lineage (GTDB taxonomy): Bacteria > Chlamydiota > Chlamydiia > Chlamydiales > SM23-39 > JAAKFX01. The sequence continues at coordinate 15,091 of JAAKFE010000008.1, read as the reverse complement.
TCTCAAAAGGGTAGAGAAACTTGGGAATTACTAGGTTGTAGAGAAGCTGAAAAATATTTGAAAGATCCAACAATTAAAAAGATTGTTGGAGATGTAGTTAATAGCTCATTTATTAAAAGTATTCTTGGATTAAATGCTAAAAATAAAAAATCTAAAATGTGTATAGGTCAGTTTTTACCTTTCATAAGTAGAAATCCGTTTATTTCAGAGGCTTTTAGAGCCGCTTTTGCATATAAAGATAAAATAAATAAATGGTTTGATAAAGAAGAGCTGCACTTTAGTAAAAGGCTAAGTGCTTTAAATGAAAAAATCACAACCAAAGGACAGCCAAAGTATAAATACGCTGGGGAATTTTTGTTAGATGTATTTGCTACAATCGATGATATGATATTTACAAAAGATGCAAAAACTTTTCATCGTATGTCAGGTGACTCAAATTATAAAATTAGTCCAGATAAAACATCATTAAAAAGTTGGCAAAAACAGACAAATGCATTTGAAGCAAATGCTCAAAACTTATCAGATTTAATTGTTAAAGCAGATGAGAATACTATCAATATGGACCTGCAACAAAACAAAAAAGCTTTAAGAAATTTAGAACAAACTACTCAATCTTTAAGTAACTATAGTGAGATGTTAAATCAATTAGTTCAAAGTAATAAAGTTTAATAAAAATAGCGAGGTAATACATGTTAAAATTACAACAAGAAATTTCAAGCATTTTTGATTTTTTCGATTTAGAGGAAGAAGCTAAATTAGAGAAATTTCAAGAAACATTAGAAAGTGCAATTAAATTTTCTGAAAAAATTAAAGATAGAATCGCAAATGGAACTGAAGAAGAAAGAAAAGAGCTACAAGCTTTTTTAAATGAAATGCAAGAAAAAATCGAAAATGAAAAAAATAAAGTATTTGAAAAAATAGGTGTTTCTGAAGAAGACCTTCAAACCTTTTTAAATGATCAAAATAACTTTACAGAAGAAGAATGGAATTCAATGCAATCGATGAAAGATTATTTAAAACAGACAATTATTCCTTCTGAAGAAAAACCAAAAATTAAAAGAAAAAAATCCAAAACTAAGTGGATACAAAGTTAAGGAGAAAAAAAATATGAGTTCAATAATGGACGTTAAAGCAGTATCTCCATCTCAAGGTAATGATTATAAAAAAGAGATGATGACTTGGGAAATGCAACAAATTCTAGATAAATTAAAAGGAAAGCATAATCTTAAAAAGATTAGTTATGTCTACCTAATTATGCTTTTTTCAGAATTTGGAATAGCAAAACAATCAGCAGTAATTAAAGTCATAGCTAAAGTTCAAGAGATTTTAGGTAAAGTTATTGGAGATATAAACAAATTAGAACAATTACTAGAAGAAATAGAACATCGAGGGTTTGGCGGCACAAATATACCTGGAACGTTAGGACACTGGATTCTAAACCAGCAAGGACAAAGAATTGGATGGCAGGCTGGTAAGCCACCTGTAAATAAACCTTGGGATCCAACAAAGCACAGTGCATCTGAAAATAATGATCAAATGGAAAAACAAATAGAAAAATGGCTTCAAGAGAAATCTGATATTAAAGGTCCTGATGGTAAACCTCTTACAAATTTAGGGGCTCTTAGATATATTTGGAAAGATTTATATGGAACTGGAAAAAATGGAAATGATGGTTTAATGGGACAGTTAAAAGATGCTTTAGAGAACCCAATATATAAGCAACATCTAGGATCTGGATATAATGAAATCATGGGATGGAATGGGTCTGGATCTCCTTTAGCAGGGCATAATTGGAATTGGTCTAGGGGCGGTGTTTGGCAAAGATCATTTTTAGGTTTTTTACAAGGAAAGCCATCACATGATGGTTATACAGATTATGTTAGTATAGCAAAAGATATAGCAGCTGCTTTTTGTTCATCATACTATAACAAAACTGGTACAAGTCCAAAAGGTTCAACAGCTAAATATGATGATACTGTAGGTAATTTAATATCTCAAAATTTTGAGATAGGAAAACAGACTGAAAACGGTCTTAACTCAACAGAATCTGCTGACTTGTCAATGACTTCACAGAACCTTATGTCACTTATTCAAATAACAGAAAAAATTATACAATTGGTTGCTAGTGAAATTCAACATACAACAAGTAAAATGGGTCAATCATAAAAAAATTAATAAAAAGGAGGCATTAAAAATGTCTAGTATTCAAATAGATAAAACGCAAGTAGCAGGGGTTAAAACTAACCATGAGTTAGAAAAATTAACTCCAATTTCGCTTCCTGAAGATTTTGATGATGATGCATCGAACAATGCTAAAAAATCGAAAAAGTATTTGTTTAGTAAAGTGCAAGCTGCATCGCCGAAAATAGAGTCCAAATATGAAGTAAATCAAATGACAAATAAGGAGTTAGCTTCTCTTTATGGATCTCTTTCATCAAATGAACAAAAGGAATTAATAAATGAGATTTTTGGAAATAATCCAAATAGATTAAACGATATATATCAAAACCTTCCATCTAGCGAAAAAAATCAATTTGTGATGCAAGAATTAAAATCGTTATCCTCAAAATTTACTGAAATGATAAATCAAGCATCACCGGATGTAAAAGCTCAATTAGCAAAAGAATTTTTAACTCAAATGAAATCTATATTCGATTCTCTTCCTAAGGATCAAAGAGCAGAATATATAGCAAGATTTAAAAAGTCTTTAGATAAAGCTATTGATAATGATAAAGATTTAACCTCTTCTCAAAAAAAAGAAAGTAAATCTGACGTAGATCAAATATGTAAGCTTTTAAAAGGAAATATTCAATCTAAAGATCTAAAAGACAAAACGTCGGGTATTTTAAATATCTTTATGATAATGGTAAAAGCTTGGTGTTCAGATATGAACACTGAGAGTATGGATATGATAGCTCAAATTAATCAAATATCTTTAGATAATAAGTTTATGTCTTTAGCTCAGGGAGCGTTAGCAAAAATTAGTAAAAAATTAGCAGGCCTTGGAGATGTTAAAAGAAAGGGATGGGTTTTTGCTGTAGTTTCTGCTGTAGTATTTGTAGGTATACTTGCAGTTTCTATGTTTTCAGGTCCAGAGGGAGATGTTGCTGAAACGGAGGGGAAGGCATCTGGAACAGGGGCTGGAACATCAACAGAAGGCAATCTAGCTAAAGAGGAAGAAGAATCAGAACAAGCGACACAAGCAGCAGAAAAGGCTAATGTGTCAGAGACTGTAGATTCAACCCAATCATCAACTTCTTCTAATAGTACTGCAGTTACATTTGAACAAGGAGAAGCAAATGAAGCAGCGGAAGTTCAGTCAGGAGGAAGTACAGATGAAAGCAGCACAAGATCTCAGGCACAAGGTAATGCTACAGAACAAGATGAAATTAATGCTCGGAATAAAAAAGATGAGAATAAAAATGACATTCAAAAAACTCAAACTGACAATGCTCAGCCAGGTAAACTTAGAAAAATAGTGAATAGATTGAATGCAAGCTGGGAACCTGGAAAAAACTATGGTAGCGCAATTAAAAATGCATTCATGGGAGGTGGATTTTTTACACTTTCTTTTTATTCATTTTTAAAAGGTATTAATCCTAAGTATGTGACTTTCACTAAAGGTCAAAAACAGCAACCTGACTCAACTGAGTTGACTAAAGATCAAAATGATTCATTAATCGAAACTACTGTTACAGACACATTAAATAACTCAATTCAAACATCATCTAAATTTATCGATAACGATAGCCAGAAGCAGAACCAATTTTCCGGAGATGTGCAACAAGCGATCAATATGTTTGGTCAAATATTTACAGGACAATAAGGGAGGTAAATATGAGTAATAATATAATAAAAAGTGTAGATGTATCTCCTCCTAAAAGGCCAGCATCCGAGCCGCCTAATGGGAGTATAGATGCAATTATGAAGGCAATGAACAAAGTAATGCTCGAAGAGACTACATTGATGTTGTCGTTTGCTAAGATGATGAAGACTTTTAATCAAAACTTATTAAACTATACAAAGATGTCAGCTGAAGTTTCGAATAAAGCAGCTTTATACACAAAATGGGAAGATAGAATCTCTCAAGGATTGGGAACATCAATGGCTGGTACAGGATTGTCAATGTATTGGTATCCTAACCCATCCAGTAAACTGGGAACTATCCTTTCTAACTATGCAAATCAACTTTTGATAGGTTCACAAGCATTTGGAAATTTAATTCAAATGAGTCTTGCAGTAAATAGAGGGAAATTAACTTCTAATCTTATGAAAATCCAAGCAGGAACTGAAAAATGTAAATTCATTATTGATTTCTTAAAAGGAAGTTTTGAAAATTGCTCAAATACTTTAAGAACAATGAGTAATGTGATAAAAGATGCCTTAGAAAAAGATTATGATAGTAAATCAAAAGGATTATATTTTAATAAAAAATAATAAATAAAGGAGGAAAAAATGGCTAACACAGCAACTTATTCTACATCAGATGCTCAAGATTCTCTAAATTTAGCAGCTGCATATATGTCGAAAGTTACGAGTAAAACAAATCAACTTCTTAGAAAATTGAGAAGCACCCAAATAACGTCACTCACGAAATTAGTTGAGGCGATGTATTCATCAGCAAAAGCAGAGATTTACAGTGCTGTTGCAGAAGGATTATCGCAATTTGCGATGGCAGCCGGTGGAATGTCTGCTCTGAAGGATGCTGATAGTGCTCAAGATGGATTAAAAGGACTTCAAGAAGGTGAAAAAACTCTTCAAGATAATAAAACAGCTTTAGATGAGAAAGTTAATGATAAGACAAAATGGGGTGCTGGAGAAACTAAAGAATCTGTTGAGAAGGAACTGGCTGAAACTACAAAAAAATTAACAGCAAAACAAAAACAAGTGAAGTCAAAAAGTACAGAAGCGAATAATAAATCTCAAAGAGCAACACAAAAAGCAGGTATTATAAACGGAGCTTCTCAAGGTATTGCAGCTCTTCCACAAGCTATGCAAAAGGCTATTCAAAGTCAGGCAAGTGCAGTAAGAACAATTATGGAAAATATAAACTCGACACTATCATCTTCTTATAACGAAGGAGAGAAAACTATACAAGCTATGCAATTTAATAACATAATTTCTAATATAGCAGGAATAAATGCTATGAACCTTAGATAATATATAAAGAATTTCCTCGTAATTGGGCTCTCAGTGAAAGTTGGGGGCTTTTTTTTTAAGCTGATCTTTTAATGATCGGCTCTTTTTCATTATCTATTGTTTCTTTTTCTATTAAGATCTCTTTAATTGAGGGATCAGATGGGGTTTCAAACATAAGATCACGAAGTAGATTTTCTACAATCATACGAAGAGCTCTAGCTCCGGTTTTTGATTTTTTAGCTTTTTTAGCGATAGATATTAGAGCATCTTTAGTAAACTGAAGATCAACACCTTCGTCTTTAAATAGTTGGATGTATTGTTTAATAATAGCGTTTTTAGGTTTAGTTAGAATATCTACTAGATCATCAGCTGTAAGCTCATTGCAACTGGCAATTGAATTAAATCTTCCTACAAATTCAGGAATTAAACCAAACTCTACTAGATCTTCAGGTTCTACTTGAGAGAGTAGATAATTCATCTCTTGTCGATCAAAAGTTTTTACTTCTCCAGCTTTAAAACCAATGGTTTCTTTACCTAGCCTTTTGGCAATCATTTTATCTAAGTAAACAAAAGCTCCGCCTACTATGAATAAGATATTTTCAGTATTAACTTTAATGTATTCTTGATGAGGATGCTTTCTTCCGCCTTTTGGAGGAACATTTGCAACAGTGCCTTCTACTATTTTGAGTAATGCTTGTTGTACACCTTCGCCTGATACATCTCTTGTAATAGAAACATTTTGAGAAGTTTTTCTAATCTTATCAATTTCATCTATGTAGATAATACCATGCTCTGCCCTTTCAACATCGTAGTCGGCTGCTTGAAGGAGCCTTAAGATGATGTTTTCTACATCTTCTCCAACGTAGCCTGCTTCTGTTAGGGTTGTCGCATCTGAAATAGCAAATGGTACATCTAAGAGGTCAGCTAGGGTTCTGGCCATTAGAGTTTTACCGGAGCCTGTAGGACCGATTAGTAGGAGATTAGATTTAATGTATTCAGTCTTTTGGGTTTTTTGAAGAGACATTATTCTTTTATAATGATTATAGACAGCTACAGAAATTGTTTTTTTTGCATTTTCTTGACCGATTATATAATCATCTAGTTTTTCTTTAATCTCTTTAGGTTTTAAAATTTTTAGGTCATGTTGAGTTGCTTTTTTTTCGATTATATTTAAACAAAGACCAATGCATTTATCGCAGATATATGCATTTGGTCCAGAGACTAACTTTTCTACTTTATCTTCTTCTCTTCCACAAAAAGAGCATTGAGCATTATTTTTTTTCATTTATATTATCTTTGGGGTTCGGCTATTTTATCAATAAGTCCATAATCTAGAGCTTCTTTAGCGCTCATATAAAAATCTCTTTCACATTCTTCTAAGATTTTTTCTACTTTTTGTCCTGTTTTTTCACTTAAAATATTAGCTAAAACTTTTTTTAAGTATAAGATTTCATTTGCTTGAAGTTTGATGTCTTCAGCAGCGCCACCTATTCCACCGTAGGGTTGATGTAGCATGATTCTAGAGTTTGGAAGAGCATATCTTTTACCTTTTGTTCCAGCGGTAAGTAAAAGAGCTCCCATGGAAGCTGCGAGGCCTATACAATAAGTGTTAATATCACAGCCTAAAAAGTGCATCGTATCGTAAATTGCAAGACCAGAAGTTATTTGACCTCCAGGTGAGTTAATGTATAGTGAGATATCTTTTTTAGGATCTTCCATTTTTAAAAATAGAAGCTGAGCGATAACAACATTTGCTACTTGATCGTTGATTTCAGTGCCGATAAAAATAATTCTATCTTTTAAAAGGCGAGAGTAGATATCCATTGATCTTTCGCCTCTACCTGTATCTTCGATTACATATGGTGTTAAAGAATCTTCTATTTCATACGGTGATTTTGTCATTTTTTTCCTCTTTCTTTTTTTTTATATTTTTATCAGCTTTTAGAAGAATGATCAAGTATATAATCTTCAGCTTTATTTAAAACTAGTTGAGATATTGCAAGAGCATAGACATTTCTTGGGATATTTTTAGGATTGGGTTTTTGACCGGTTTCTCTATATAATATAATTAGCGCTCTTTGTTTTATTTCATCATCAGATATTTTTATATCAAAATCTGCAACAATTTTTTTAGAAATATAAAATATTCTAATTGCATCTTCAGAATATGTTAAAAGATTCTTTTCAAATTCTTTTATCTCTTCCGGAGTCATTTTATCATATTTTTTCTTGAACTTAGGGTTTTTAAAGTAAGCATCTTTTCTGTAATTTAGTTCATTTTGAATTAAAGAGTCTGGAACATCAAATTTATATGTTTTAATTAAAAATTCATGAACCTTTTTTCTGTTTTCTTGGTTATGTTTAGTCTGTTTTTGCTCTATTAACATTTTTTTTATAGATTCATACATTTCGTCGACGCTTTTTGTGCCAACTTTTTTTGCAAACTCATCATCTACTTTAGGAAGTTTTGCTTCTTCTATCTTTTTAATAGTAACTAGTACTTTTTTAGGCTCAAAATTTTTCTTTTCTTCTTCATTTGCTGTTTCATCGGGCTTAGATGTTCCCTTTAATGAGTCGTTTAATTTTTTGCCTATTACAAGCTCTTTCATCCAAGAAGCCATACCTTTATCTGATACTTCAAATCTAGTATCAGAAAAGACTCTTTGAGGAGTAGCAGATTCAATAGAATCTAAATCAATGATTATATAATCATCTTCTTTAATTGGACGATCCACATCTTTCCAATCAGCATGAAAAAACCTGATTTGACGAATAGCTTCATCAGTTTCCTTTTTAGAGACTTCTATTAGGTTATCTTTAGAAATTTTAAATGCTTTAGGATCTATTTTTGGAACTTCAGGCTCAGTCTCATATGAATAGTGGATTTGGGCTCCCTTTTCTAAAGAGTATTCTTTAATTTTAAAAATTATTTTAGATTCTTGGCTAAGAGATGGAAGTTTTTCTTTTTCATGTGCTTTTATAAAAGAGAGATCTGCAATTTTTTTCTCTAATCTTTCTTTATAGTCATCTGGGTATTTTTTTAAAACTATACTATCCGGCGCTTTTCCTTTTCTAAAGCCGGGAAGAGTTATCTCTTTTTTTAAATCTTTTACGGCCTGTTTGCTCGCTTCTTTTACAATTTCAGAAGAAATGTCTATATCTATTTCAATTTTACATTTAGATTTTTTTTCGATTTTAATATTGATGTCAGATTCCACTTAAAATTTTCCTTTGCTTATTTTATAAATAAAAGCGGGTGATGAGGTTCGAACTCACGACCCTCACGTTGGCAACGTGATGCTCTACCGCTGAGCTACACCCGCGAAAAAGTATATATAAATATAAGGATTTCGAAGATTTTGATCAAGTTTGAAGAAAGTAATAGTTTTTTTTTAACAAAATATTAACACAAACTTAGCTTAAATATACCTGAGAAGAAGTTTTTTTTAATTTTTTTAAAATCCATAAAAATTTTTTGATTGATATGGTTTAAAAAAAAGAGTAAAACTAAAAAAGGTGTTTTATTTAAATTTAAACTAAAAAAAAAAAAAAAATTATGTTGAATTTTCGAAAGTTAAAGCAAGATTTTTCTTCAATGCTACTTCAAGAAGGGAAATCACTGCATGATCAAAAAAAAGTTATCAGTGCAAAAATTTTAAGACTCGATGAAGATACGATTAGATTTCATGCCAAAGTAATGGGTGGATATGAAAATACGTATGAGAGTGAAATTGAAATCGATAGGTTTGAATCTGATACGATTCATTCTAATTGCGATTGTAGATATCGCTTTGATTGTCATCATATAGCTGCACTCGTTTTTTATTTAGAAGAGAATTTAGATGCGATATTAGTTAGATATTCAAAAGAAAAAGATTTATATAAAATAAAAGGTTTTGATAAAGCGCTGCTCGCTACTATTAGCGAAGCTAAATCTAAAGAAGAAAAGAAAAAAGATAAAAACCTGCAAAAACAAATAACTCATGAATATATCCATTCAGCAGACATCTTATCTTCATCTCTTTTTTTTCTGCCTGAAGAAGAAAACAAAGTTACAAAATCAGAGATAGCATTCATATTTAATCCAGAGTCTATTGAAAAAAAACACAAGTTTGTAGATTTCACTCTAGCACTTAGAATTCCATCGAGATCAAAACCATTAAATATACCAAATATTAAAAACTTTTTAGATGCCGTTCGCTTTGAAGAAAAAATTAAAATTAATTCAAAATATTATTATTTTAAATTTTCTGCGTTTAATGAAGTTGAAAAAGAGATTTTAAAAACTTTGATAGCAAGCGCCAGGTTTAATGAAAATTTAAATAATGAAAGAGCTCAAAGGGTTGCGAAAATTGATATGCCAACATTTGGGGATTTACTTTCAAAAATTCATGCAATTGAAATGAAAAATAATACTTCTAGAAGTTTATCTGATCTATCAGAAGATCTTCCTGTTTTGCCATCAATTTTTTGTTTGAATTTAGAAAATCCTCTTAGTTACTCTTTTTCTTCTGCTTTTGTTCGCTTCGATCTGAAATATTTAGAGCCACCAACTACAAAAATTTTATTAAATCCAAGTTTTGTAGTAGATCAAAATGTTATTGATATTAAAGAAGTGAGTATTTTTGATTGCGCAAAACCAGCCCTATTATATCAAGGAATTTATTATAAATTTCCTAATCACATAAAAAGAGAACATCTAAAAAGTTTAGATCAGATTCGAAATATGGCAATTCCAGAGCCATTATTCGGAACTTTTGTTGAAAATACACTTCCTGAACTTAAAAGATTTGCTGAAGTGTCAAGTTTAGATGTTATTGAAAAATTTGTGACTCTTCCTTTTGCATCGAATATAAAAGCTAGATGTGAGCTTTCATATTTAGATGGAGAGTTGGAAGCTACTTTGCACTTTATTTATGATGGAATAGAAGTAAAAGCAAGCTCTAATCAATTAGACTATGATAGCATTTCTAAATTTATTACAAATGAGGGGATTTTAGCTAGAGATTTAGTGAAAGAAAGAGAAATTATAAACGATCTTTTTACAGATTTTTTATTTAATCCTGAGATAGGAACATATATTTCAAAGTCTGAAAAGAAAATCGTAGAATTTATGACAGAGATTATTCCAAATAATCAAAAGGTAGTTGAATTTGAATGTCCACAAAATCTTTTAGATCAATTTATTTATGATCAAACTAAATTTAATTTAGAATTAGATGTTTCTAAAAATGCTGGATTTTACATAGCAGATTTAAAAGTTGACGGTGAGCTCTTAGGTGTAAAATTAGATCTTCTCTGGGAATGTGTGGCTGTTGGAAGAGCTTTTATTGAGTTATCTCACATAAAGAAACATTCTTCAAACTCACGTTTTTCAAAAATTTTAGTTTTAGATTTAGAAAAATTATCTAAAATCGTACAGATCTTTGATGAAATTGGACTAAAAAAACTTACAAACCATAAAGAAGATAGACCTTTTTGGAGTTTAGCTGGAATCGAAAACTCTGTTTTTGAAAATCTTCCAATAAAATTTAAAATGTCAGATAAATTAAAGAAATTAAGAGATCAGATGGTATCTGAAAATATTTCTAAACCATCTGATATTCCAGCTAATATTAAAGCTAATTTAAGAAAATATCAAAAAGAAGGTATTCATTGGTTAGAAAAGATAAGACGTATGCATTTGAATGGAATTTTAGCCGATGACATGGGTCTTGGAAAAACGCTTCAAGCAATAGTTGCAATTGTTCAAACCCAAAGTAATCAAGCAGCCCCATCAATCGTTGTTTGTCCAACTTCACTTTTATATAACTGGCAAGAAGAGATAAATAAATTTAGTCCAAAAACAAATGCTATAGTTATCGATGGAATTCCAAATCAAAGAAAAAAAATAATATCTTCAGTAAAAGAAAACGATATTATTATTACATCTTATACTTTAATTCAAAAAGATATCGATCTTTATAAAGAAAAAACTTTTTCCTACGCTATTTTAGATGAAGCTCAGCACATTAAAAATAGACAAACTAGAAATGCAAAATCTGTAAAACTTTTAAATGCAACTCATAAAATGATATTAACCGGAACCCCAATTGAAAATTCATTAAATGAGCTATGGTCTTTATTAGATTTTCTAATGCCAGGATTTTTATCATCATATGATAGGTTCATTGAAAAATACATTAGAACGACAGGGAAAACTCATGTAAAAAACATCGAGTATTTAAAAAGAAAGGTATCACCATTTATTTTAAGAAGAATGAAAGAAGATGTTTTAAAAGAATTGCCGCCTGTTACAGAGATCTTATATCACTGTAAATTGACTGAGACTCAATTAGAACTCTACAAATCTTATTCTCAATCGGCAAGAGATGAGCTTACAAAACTTGTTAGAAGAGATGGATTTGAAAAAGTTCAAATCCATGTACTCGCTACTTTAACGAGACTAAAACAGATTTGTTGTCATCCTGCTATTTTTGCAAAAGAGAAAAAAGAAGTTGGAGATTCTGCGAAATATGAGATGCTACTTGAGCTTGTTCAAAACTTAATAGATGCAAATCATAAAACTGTAATATTTTCTCAATATACAAAAATGCTAGCAATAATGAGAGATGATTTTGAGCAAAGAGGAATAAAGTTTTCTTATCTCGATGGAACAACAAAAAATCGTCTTCAAGTAGTAAAAGAATTTAACGAAAACAAAGAAAAAACAATATTTTTAGTGTCTCTTAAAGCTGGAGGAACTGGACTTAATATAACTGGAGCTGATAGTGTTATACATTATGATATGTGGTGGAATCCAGCTGTTGAATCTCAAGCGACTGATAGGGTTCATAGAATTGGACAAAAAAATAGTGTTTCATCATATAAATTAGTGACAGTAAATACGATTGAAGAGAAAATAATAGAAATGCAAAACAGAAAAAAGGGTCTCGTCAAAAAAGTTATTAGCTCAGATGATGAGGCGATATCAAAATTAACTTGGGAAGAAGTTTTAGAACTTCTACAGACTTAAAAGGGAAAATTATGCTTACTAAAAAATCATTAAACATAAAAGAGTTTATTACTAGAAAAAAGGATATGTTTGTTAATCGCATTAACAAAATCCAAGGGATTTTTTCATCTGATATTGGAATAGATTTAGGAACGGCCAATACTTTAGTATATGTAAAAGGCAAAGGTATAGTTTTAGCAGAACCCTCTGTTGTTGCTGTAGATTCCACTACAAATGAAGTTTTAGCAGTAGGACATAAAGCTAAATCCATGCTTGGAAAAACACCTAGAAGAATCCATGCAGTAAGGCCAATGAAAGATGGCGTTATTGCAGATTTTGAAATAGCAGAAGGGATGTTAAAAGCCTTAATAAAAAGAGTAACACCTTCTAGAACACTTTTCCGTCCAAAGATATTAATTGCAGTGCCCTCTGGAATTACAGGTGTTGAAAAAAGAGCTGTTGAAGACTCTGCTTTGCATGCTGGCGCTCAAGAAGTAGTTTTGATAGATGAGCCAATGGCAGCAGCGATAGGTGTTGACTTGCCCGTTCATGAACCATCAGCTAATATGATTATAGATATTGGCGGAGGGACAACAGAGATCGCAATTATTTCACTAGGCGGTATTGTTGAGTCTAGATCTCTCAGAGTTGCAGGTGATGAGTTTGATGATTGCATTATGAACTATATGAGAAGAACTTATAATTTAATGATTGGTCCTAGAACAGCAGAAGATATCAAGATGACCATAGGATCAGCATATCCTCTCGGTAATAACGAGTTAGAAATGGAAGTGAGAGGAAGGGATCAAGTAGCTGGTCTTCCAATAACCAAAAGAATTAACTCTGTTGAAATAAGAGAATGTTTAGCAGAGCCAAATCAACAAATTATTGAAAATGTCAAATTAACTTTAGAGAAATGTCCACCAGAGCTTGCAGCTGACTTAGTTGAAAGAGGAATGGTTTTAGCAGGAGGAGGCGCTTTAATTAAAGGTTTAGATAAAGCCTTGATTAAAGAGACAGGTCTTCCTGTATTCGTTGCTCCAAATCCTTTGCTTGCGGTTTGTATAGGGACTGGAAAAGCTCTAGAATATCTAGATAAATTTAAAAGAAAAAAATAATATAATCTTTTATAACTATAAAAATACTTAAAAACAGTTAAATTCAAGGGTTTTTTAGGTTTAATTCCGGAAAGCGGCTGTTTTTCGGAATTATCTTGGTTTATTTAATGGATAATGTCATAATAAAGGATGTAATTAGGAATTATCTTTGAAAAAGGAAAGAATTTTATGCTCGCTAGTAAAAATAGTATTATTGGAAGAAAAGATGAAAAGAAGCTGCTTGAAAAGTTATATCGCTCTCAAAGAGCTGAATTTTTGGCAATATATGGAAGACGACGCGTTGGCAAAACTTTCCTAGTAAGAGAATTTTTTAAAGATAAGGGAGTTCTTTTTGAGATAACAGGTTCTTATAATGTTCGAAATAGCGATCAATTACAAAATTTTCATACAGAATTTTGTGCCCTTTTTAAAAATGAATCTGGTTCAGATCTTCCAAAAAATTGGAAGGAAGCTTTGAATAGAATAAAAACAAGCATAAAAAAAATAGATAAAAAACAAAAAATTATACTTTTTTTTGATGAACTGCCTTGGTTGGCATCTTCAAAATCAGATTTTTTATCTGCTCTTGATTATATGTGGAATCGACATTTTTCAACGATGCCTAATGTACTACTCATTGTTTCGGGATCAGCCGCATCATGGATGATTAGCAATGTGATTAATAATACAGGAGGACTCTATGGACGTTTGAGCGCACATCTTCGTTTGCTTCCTTTTAATTTATCAGAAACTGAAGAGTATTTAATTGCTCATGGAATAGAACTTACAAAAAAACAAATTTGTGAGATTTACATGATAACAGGAGGCGTTCCTAAGTATCTCTCTTATTTAGAAGCTGGAAAATCAGCAACAATAAATATTCATGAGCTTTGTTTTAAGCCACAATCACCTTTGCTCACTGAATTTTATAAACTTTATCATTCACTTTTTAAAAATGCAGAAATTCATTTGCAAGTTATTAGAGTCCTTTCAAAGAAAAGACGGGGATTAACTCGTTTAGAATTATTAAAAGAAGCAAATCTATCTACCAGTGGTAGAACAAGTGAAGTTTTACAAGAATTAGAAGAATCTGGCTTCATTATGACAATGCCTGAAATTGGAAAAAAGTTAAGAGAAATGAGATATTATTTAAATGATGAATATAGTCTTTTTTATCTTAATTGGATTGAGCCAGAAAAAGGAATTCTTTTGCAGGGAGTTGAAAAAGATTATTGGATAAAAAGACAAGTCACGCCTTCCTGGCGCTCATGGGCGGGATTTGCTTTTGAAAATTTATGTTTGAAACATGTCTCTCAAATAAAAGATGCTCTCCAAATAGGAGGGGTTAGTACAACGTCAGGATATTGGAAAGCAATGGTTAACGGTAAAAAAGAAATAGAAATAGATCTTGTAATAGATCGAGCTGATAATTGCATGAATTTATGTGAAATCAAGTTTTACAATGTAGAGTTTGTTGTAACTAAGACTTATGCAAAAGAATTAATGAAAAAAAAGGCGCTTTTTTATGAACGCACAAAAACAAAAAAAGCTCTATTTATAACTTTGATTACTCCTTATGGAGTTAGAGAAAATGTTAATTTTTTGGATGCAGTAGAAAATCAGCTTTCTGTTGAAGCTTTATTTTAATTTAGTAATAGCAAAAGCTTTATATTATCTTGAGAGATTTAAAAGAAAAAAATAATATAGATTTTTTTATACCTGAGAAGAAAAATTTATATTTTTTCCTGACTTCCGCGCTTTTTTTAGCTAACTAATTTATAATTAAAAACTTAATATTTCAGTTTTACACTACATTTTTGTAAAGACTTGGGCGAGAAAATCTTTTTACTCTCATGCTTTT
>JAAKFE010000079.1 GCA_011065175.1 Candidatus Anoxychlamydiales bacterium | reverse complement strand
TATGCTGCATCTCTCGAATAGTAAGTGGTGCATCAGCATTTTTTATAAATAGATCGAGAAGACTCTCTTGAATTTTATGTAATTTATTTTCATTCATCCATCTGATTTTACATTTTTTTTATCCCTTTGTCAAAAGAACAAAATAAAGAACGCTTATTTTTGTTCTTTTTTTTTGTGGAAAAAAATACTCCCCTTTGGTAAATTTAAATATTTATTTGAAAAGGGAAAAACAATGACTAAAAACTCTGTAAAAATTGAACATCATCATACCTTTGAATCATTTAGACAAGAAGAAAATGGATGTGAATTTTGGAATGCACGAAAACTAGCAAAAGTACTTGAATATTCCGAATACCGTCACTTCCTTCCTGTTGTTGAAAAAGCTAAAAAGGCTTGTAAAAATAGCGGACAAGATATTTTGGATCATTTCGAGGATATCCTCGAAATGATCCAAATTGGTAAGGGCGGACAAAGACAAGTTACCGATATAAAGTTATCTCGATATGCCTGTTATTTAATTGTCCAAAATGGAGATCCTTCAAAGCGTATAATTGCTAATGGCCAAACATACTTTGCTATTCAGACACGCAGGCAAGAACTCTCTGACAATGTAACTTTTCAACAATTAAAAGAAGAGGAGAAACGTCTTTTTTTAAGAAACGAACTTAGGGAACATAATAAATTACTTGGAGAAACTGCACAACAAGCCGGAGTAGAAACCACAATAGACTTTGCTATATTTCAAAACCATGGATACAAAGGCCTGTATGGCGGATTAGATGCAAAAGGCATTCATCAACATAAGGGATTAAAAAAGGGACAAAAAATATTGGATCATATGAGAAGTACAGAGCTTGCTGCCAACTTGTTTAGAGCAACTCAAACAGAAGAAAAGCTTAGAAAAGAACAAACCAAAGGAAAAGCTAAAGCAAATCAAACTCACTACAATGTAGGTAAAAAAGTCCGCCAAACTATCGAAGAGCTAGGAGGTACCATGCCAGAAAATTTACCTATAGCTGAAAAAGGAATCGAACAATTGAAAAAGGAAACAAATAAAAGATCAATTACATCGGAAAAATCCTAGTAATATCGTTTAGTTATAGTGCTAATTTTTTCTGAATTCATAAATAGTCATGCCAATGTCAATCAAAATAAGTATTTTTTAGAGTAATTATTAAATGAAATTATAACAATCGGACGCAGTGGGTGCCAATTCGTACCATTTCGCTAATTCCTGTGAAGATTAAAATCTCTTTCGATCTCCCCGTGCCGCTTTATCAAAAGCTCAGCTCTAAGATCAATGAGTTAAAGACACTGGGCATGAGTAATTTAGAAATAGAAGCGAAGTTGAATATTAGTAAGACAACTGTTAGAAAAGGGTTAAATTTTTAGATCAACATTAGATTAAAAAATCTAATCACATTCTTGCAAACTTGCTTTACTAGAAAGCAACCTAATCGAATAAAAATTTCCTTGTTTATCGCAAACGCCATCAAAAGCATTACTAAACATTTTTTCAATAATTATTTCTGACCATTTTTTCTTGCAATTAGATATAGAATCGGAATTAAGTCCTTAGACTGAAAGAGAAAAGACATTCTCTAAATTTTTCATCTACTTTTTTCTGATTTTTTATTTATTAAAGATTTAATAAAATCTTTCTGTACTTTTCTTTTTGGAAACCATTTTTTTCCAACCGTATCATAGAAAGAAGCTTTGATTTCTTCGGATTTTTCAATAAGATTCAACAAAATATTATGAGGTAAAGTAATATCAAGAATTTTGTAGGGTTCTAGTTTTTTTTCATTGAATAAATTCATCACATTTGGAAATAGTGCTATGGTTTTATCTTTCAATAGCAACCCATATCCTTTTACTACTATCGGTTTTTTCCCGCTATTAACAATTGTTACAGATATAACTTGAGGCATATTTCCTTTGCCTGGAATATACCAGTCTGCAATAAAAACACTTACTTTAAGCTTTGGCTTTAAAAGAACTTTTAGGAACAATTGAATTAGAACCTGTCCAAAGCAATCCTATCGTTGAAAACGGCTGTGTAATTGAATCCAGACCTTATTATCTGGCTCATTCGAATATCGAAACCCTTGCTCTTCTTGATGAGAAGCACAAGGGTACGAATTGGTACCTACTTCGGAAGAGGAGGGATTCGAACTTATCAATCATACCAATATCTATCAAAATAATTATTTTTTAGAGTAATTTTTAAATAAAATTAGAAAAATCGGAAGAGGAGGGATTCGAACCCCCGGTACCCTTGCAGGTACTTCTGTTTTCAAGACAGACGCATTCGGCCACTCTGCCACTCTTCCATTTTTAAAAATAATATAATATAAAAAATTTAATGATTTTTACAAGCTAAATTGCTGTAAAAATCTCATATCATTTTCGGTAAACATTCTAATGTCATTAATTTGATGAATTAACATGGCGAGTCTTTCTACACCAAGGCCTGCTGCATATCCCGAGTATTTTTCAGGATCAATTCCTCCAGCTTTTAAAACATTTGGATGAATCATACCAGCGCCAAAAACTTCAAGCCAACCAGTGCCTTTACAAAGCCTGCAGCCTTGACCTGAACAGATGATGCATTTTATATCACATTCCATACCAGGCTCAACAAAAGGAAAATAACTTGGTCTAAATCTAGTCTCTATTTGTTTTTTAAAAAGCTTTGATAAAAACTCATTTAGAGTTGCAAAGAGATCTGCAAAACTTACATTTTCATCTATATAAAACATTTCTACTTGATGAAAAAACACATGAGACCTAGAAGATATGGTCTCATTTCTAAAGCATTTACCTGGGGCTATACATCTAATTGGTGGTTTAAATCTTTCCATGACTCTAACTTGTACATTTGATGTGTGAGTTCTAAGTAGTAGATCATCTGTTATAAAAAAGGTATCTTGCATATCTCTAGATGGATGATCTTTAGCAAAATTAAGACCTTCAAAATTATAAAAATCTGAATCTACATCAGGCCCTATCTCTACAGCAAATCCCATTGAGACAAAAACATCTATCATTTTATTCATCGTGAGTGTGATTGGGTGATATCTTCCCCAAAAATGTTTTCTTCCAGGAAGTGTTACATCGATATATTCATTTTCTAGTTTTTTTGTCTCTTCTTCTAAAAGAAGTCTTTTCAAGCTATTTTCTAGATGAGATGTAATCTCTAACTTTAAATCATTTATTTGTTTACCAAAAAGAGGTCTTTGTTCTTGTGTAGCATCTTTTAAATTCTGCATTAAAGATTGAACAGATCCTTTTTTACCGAGAAAACTAATTTTAAGAATTTCTATTTGACGAGAAGTTTTTGCAAGTTTTAATTCTTGCAAAAACTTTTCTCTAATTTCTGTAATTTTCGCATTTAAAGTCATATTTTAAGCTAATGCTTTTTTAGCCTTCAAAACTATCTCAGAAAAAACTTTAGGCTCATTTAAAGCTAGGCTTGCTAAAACCTTTCTATTAATGAGACACTGAGCTTTTTTAAGGCCATTCATTAACTTACTATAACTAATGCCGTTTATTTTTGCAGCAATATTGACTCTTATAATCCAAAGTCTTCTAAAATCTGATTTTTTCTTTTTTCTATGAATATAATTATACGCTAAAGCTTTCATCACAGCATCTTTAGTTAGACGAATATGATTTTTTCTATCGCCATAAAAGCCTTTAGCTAATTTCAATACACGCTTTCTTCTTTTTCTTGAAGAAACTGCGCACGTAACTCTAGCCATTTTTTTTCTCCGAATTTATTATTTTTTAAACAAGCCCCATTAATCTGGAGTAAGTTTTTTGCTGAGATTTAGCAACAAGAGTTTTTTTTCTTAAATTTCTTTTACGTTTTGTTGTTTTTTTTGACAGCAAATGTCTTCGACCAGGCTTTGTTCTTTTTAATTTATTTCTTCCAGTTACTTTAAAACGTTTAGTAACTGCTTTTTTTGTTTTAATTTTAGGCACTTCTTTCTCCTTAACGTTTTTTACTTACTGGAGCCAATACAGCTGACATATTTCTTCCCATTAATTTAATAGGAGCTTCAACAATTGCAATATCTTTTAAATCATCAACTAATCTTTTAATTACCTTCTCGCCTCTTTCAACATGAAGCATTTCTCTTCCTCGAAAAGAGCAGGTAATTCTAACTTTATTACCTTTCTCGATAAACTCTCTAGCATGTTTTTCTTTAGTTAAAAAATCATGAGTATCGATATTGGGTTTAAATTTTATCTCTTTTATTTTTACTTGATGTTGAGCTTTTCTACTCTCTTTTTCTTTTTTTATTTGTTGATATTTGTATTTACCATAATCAATTACCTTACATACAGGAGGAGTTGCATTAGGCGCAATTTCCACTAAATCTAATTCATCTTCATCAGCAAGCTTTAAAGCATCTGTTATAGAAAGTACTCCAACTTGCTTGCCATCTTTTGAAATGACTCTAACTTGATGAGCCCTAATCTGTCTATTTATTCTCAAAATATAGTATTTCCTTTAATTTTTTTTCTTACTCAAGCTTCTTTCTGAAATTCGGCTAAAACAATTTTCCAATTATCGCATCCAATAAAGTTTTTTAGTATATATGAATCCTATAATTCTTTCAAAGATAAGATTTTATCTGAAAACAAAAAAAAATAGCAAAAACTAGATTTCTTTCAATACATAATAAATAAAATTTTAATGGGATATAGCTGATTCGAACAGCTGACCTCCACGATGTCGACGTGGCGCTCTAACCAACTGAGCTAATATCCCAAAGACAAATATATTATTTGACGATGAGATTGAGATCAATAAAAATGATTTTTATGTAAATGCAAAGTTATAATTGCCTTTTTCCAAAGTTGTAACGCTGCCTCAAATTAGAAATTTTTATTAAAAAAATAATTTATTTTAAAAGAAAATATTTTATAATCTTTCTTTAAAAATATGTAATAAAAGAAGTTTATTATTTTTTTTATGAAAAGGCAAAAACCCCCACATCTAGATCTTTCAAAAAATTATTGGAAAAATTTTTTAGATAAATCAGATATTGCTATTGATGCAACTTTAGGCAATGGCTTTGACACATTATATCTAGCTAAAATTTTAATTGAACCTGCTAATACAAAAGGAAAGATAATTTGTTTTGATATTCAAAAAAAAGCTATTGAATCCTCTAAGCTATTACTAAAAGAAAACTTAAAAAAAGAGAGCTTTAAAAACATTTCTTTACTTAACAAATCCCACGAAGATTTAACAAAACATGTAACTATTAAGGCAAATCTTATCGTCTATAATTTGGGATATCTTCCAGGGTCTGATAAAAAAATCACTACAAAATCTAAAACTACTATAAGTAGTATAGAGTCTGCTTTCAAATTACTCGCAAAAAAAGGAGCAATTAGCATCATTTCGTACCCAGGGCATTTTGAGGGCGAAAAAGAAGAAATAGCTCTAATTGAGTATTTAAAAAAAATAGATAAAAAGGAATATAACGTTTTGCATTTCAGATGGCTTAATAAAGAAAAAGCCCCCTCTTTTTTTTGGATAGAAAAAAAATAGATTGTTTCTCACTTATTTATTTTTAGATATTTTTTGATTTCATCTAAAATAAAAAAACTACCACAAATAAGTAAAATCTCTTTATTTTTAATAGCTAGTTTCTTCGCCTCTATAACTGTTTTTTTTATATTTTTCTCTATTCTATATTTTAAAAAGTTTATCTTAATTAGATCTTTTTCAATCTCAAGTTTTGATAAAGATTTAAAATTTTGAGCTTCTGTTACATGAATAAAATTAGAAAAATTTTTCAAAATTTGCAAACAGCCAAGCGTATCTTTATGTTTTGAAAAACCTAAAATAACTCTTATTTTTTTATTTGGAAAAAAAAGTTTGATTGCTTTTTTTAGCTCTTTAAAACCATCTATATTGTGAGCAAGATCAAAAACTATAGCTTTCGGACCAAATGTTTTAAATATTTCAAATCTTGCTGGAGGTCTTATTTTTAAAGCTTTTTTTATCGCTAGTTTTTTTAAAGGATATTTTAAAGAGAGAACAGCCAAAGCTTTAGAAGCTATTAAAGAATTTTCCTCATCATAAAAAGTATTTGCTTTAACTGCTTTTGAAACATATAGCTTTGATTTAGATACTTTTGCTTTTTTTAAAATAGGCTCTAAATTAGCTTTTCTTCCTATTACAAGAGGAACTTTTGGTTTTATTATTTCTGCTTTTTCTTTAGCTATTAGTTCTAGAGTATTTCCTAATATGTTTGTATGGTCCAGACTAATCGAGGTGATAATAGACAAAATAGGAGTTATAATATTTGTTGCATCTAATCTTCCTCCAAGACCAGTCTCTATTATTGCAAAATCAACCTTTTTTTTAGAAAAATATAAAAAAGCTAAAATAGTTGTGATTTCAAAAAAACTTAAATATACATTTATTTTTTTTTGAAGTTTGAAAATTTTTTTTAATAAAATTTTAACATCTTTTTTT
>JAAKFE010000078.1 GCA_011065175.1 Candidatus Anoxychlamydiales bacterium | reverse complement strand
TATAGAAAAGTTTTGGGCTAATATGAAAAATAAAATTAAAGAATTGCTACCAAAAGTTAAAAAGTTTACTGATGCATTCGATGGAGCAATATTATCAATGTAAATTTAAACCACTATATCATATTAAATTTGCAAAAAATCAAAAACATATATTTCTTAAAATAAGTACATTTAAAAATTTCTAGAATTTTAAAATCTATTAAGACACATCAGTTGCACATCTAAATCCATAAGTACCATTGACAGTACCTGGATTATTTCTATGTCTATGAGCACATCTCATATCTTCTTTTAATGATTTCCAACAACCACCTCTTAGAACTCTATATACACCTTGCTGGGGACCTGTTGGATTTTCCGGTTCTTGCATAGATACATCATAGAAATTATAGGCATACCAATCTTCACACCATTCATAGACATTACCAACCACATCATAAAGCCCATAACCATTTGGCGGATAGCTCATAGCAGAAGTTGTATCTGAATTAAAGAAATTAGCTTGGGTATGATCTATATCTAAACCTGTTGGATACTCAGCATTATCAACTCCGCCTGTTGCTGCAACTTCCCATTCAGCTTCAGCAGGCAGTCTTTTTCCTACCCATTTAGCGTAAGCTTTAGCTCCATACCAGGTGATTCCTACAACGGGATGTTTTGCATAACCCGATTCTATAATTAATTTTCCTGCTGTTCTTTTAACTCTTGAATTTCTAAGTCTAATGATATCATTATTATCAGAATTTTTTTCACCGCCCATAAACTCTAAAAAGCGAACGAATTGTTCATTAGTAACAGGGTGAATATCTAAAGCAAAGCTATTTATCGTAACTTTATGTTTTGGTTTTTCATCTCTAGAACCATTATCGCTACCTCTTGTGAATGTTCCGCCGGGTACTATTACCATTTCAGTTAAAAGTGGTTCGACATCTTTAATTTCAGTTTTCTTAGGTTGATAATAAGATACATTTAGCTCTTTTTGAAATATAGCTCCAGGATCAGGTTCATAAGTTGGTCTATCGACTTTTTGAGGATTAATAATCGGTTTTTGATCTGTTTTTTCAATGCTTGTAAATTTAACTGATTTTGTATCAGTTTTTAAATCATTGACCTCTTTTTCAAGTTTATTTAGATCTTGAGAAAACTCAAAGGACATCTGCATAGCATTCTCGACTTTTCTTTCAACTTCTTCCCAAGAAAGAATCTCTAAACTAGAAATATCTGTTTGTTCTGTTGATAAAAATGAATTTAAAGCTTCGATAAGTTTTTCGGGTCTTCTGTTTACATCTTTTTGAAGACATTTACAAATCAGTAAATCCCAATTTAATTTATATTCAGGGGCAATTTTTGAAGGAAGATCAAAATATCCTTGAGGAAATTCTCTAGCAATAAGATAGTAAGCTAAAACTCCAAAGGAGTAGATATCAGCTCTAAAAGTTATTTTTTCATTTAAATCTTTAAATTTTTGTTCTGGCGCTAAAAAGCTATAATTTTCTAAAAATTTATAAGTTGTTTGAGCATCTGTTTTTGAATTTTTAATAAGTTCTTCATTAGAGATCATTTCATTTAAAAGTTGTTTTTCTGTTTGAAATAAAACTTTTCCCTCTCCAATTAAGCGAGAAAGACCAAAATCTGAGACATAAACTTTTAAACCACTATCTGAAACTTTAATAAAAATATTGCTAAGTTTTAAAGATCTATGAGCTAAAAAATCACCCCCAAAATTTAATTTATGAGCGTAATCTAAAGCAGATGCTATTTGTCTTAAAATAGTCTCTACTTCTATTTCAGGAAGAACGTCGCCTTTATAGCGCAAATATCTATCTAAACTTAAAACATCATCGTTTGAATCTACCATTGCATCCATAACTAAAAAGTAACGATCATCAGCTTTTGAAATATTATGAAGTTTTACGATAGATGGATGATCGAGTGTAGTCAGAGAGCCTATATCTTTTTCAAACTTTTCAATAAACTCTTCATTTTTTGAAAGCTCAAAGGGAAGTATTTTTATGGCCACTTTTTGTTTGATAATTTTATGTTGGGCAAGATAAACATCTCCGAAAGATCCTGTCCCTAATTTTTTTAAAATCACATAATCTGCTAGAGTTTTCATGGCGTTTTTTTAATTTAACTTTTCTTAAATGAATCATAAATCTTGAAATTTTAATATGCAAGTAACTTCATTAAATTTTTTCAAGTTTTTTTGTAAACTTTTGTTTTATTTTAAAAAAAATAAAAAAACCTAATATTAAAAAAGAAAGAGAAAAGAAAAATTCTAAAGAGAAAATTTCAGGGATCTTTAATTTTGTAGCAACCAAAAAGGATTTATTTGCAAAAACATCTTTTTTGTAAATCCAAAAAGGCCAAAGAGCATAAATAGATCCAAACATAAGCCCTACTAAAAAACTTAAAACTAAAAAATAATATTTTTCTAAAAAAATTAAAATAATTTTTGGAAAAACTAAAAGGCCAAAAAATATACCTATTGCTAAAAGAGTTAAAATCTTAAAACTTTCAAAATTAAAAATGGAAGATAGTGCATTTATAATTATCGGATAAACGCCAAATAAAACTAGAATAAGACTTCCAGATATCCCGGGAAGAAGCATTGCAAAAATTGCAATAAACCCTGAAACTATTAATTTAATCTCTAAATTCAATGATAGCGAAACATCTGCTACGCTAAAATAAGAAATTAAAAAAGAAATGATAGCCCCAATTAACATTAAAAAAAGCTTATAAAAACTAATTTTAATTTCTTTTAAAAGAGTGTAAATACAAGAAAAAACAGCCCCTAGAAAAAAACTTAAAAAAAATGCTCTTAAAGATTCATGTGATAAAAAAAAGCTTAATAATTTTGAAAAAACTAAAAATGAAAAAATCATTCCAAAAATAAGAGGAATTAAAAAAGTAAAATCAAAACTTTTTATAAATTTTTTAAAATCAAATTTAAAAAGACTAATAATTTCAATATTTTTTATAGAAGTAAGTAGCTTTTGATAAAACCCTAAAACTAAGGCAATAGTTGAGCCAGATACTCCTGGAACCATATCGGTCAGGGCCATTAAAGAACCCTGTAAAAAAGTTTTTTGAACTTTATTTATTTTAGCTTTTTTTAAAAAAAATTTAAAAAAATTTGTAAAATAAAAATTTTCAAAATCCACTAAAAAAGGCCTACAGCTCTTGCAAAAAACCAAGCACCAATAAGTGCTATTATACCAACTACTATCCAAATAGCATTAGGAAAAAGTTTAGCGCTAGAAGATTGAGAATTTCTAACCTCTAAAGTTCCAATACCGTAATCAAACTCTTGTTTTTGAACATTTGAATCAAAAGCTTTTGGGTTTTGTTTAATAATTTTATCACCATCTAGTCCTAAAAAAGTTGCATATTGTCTTATAAAGCCAAAGATATAAACTTTAGAAAGTAGTCTATCGACATTACCCTCTTCTATAGCTTTTAAATAAAGCATTCTTATTGAAGTTGCATTTTCAACTTCTTTTAAAGACAAGTTCATCTCCTGTCTTTTTGTTTTAAACAGACCACCTATTTGTTTTTTTTGTTCACTCATGAAAACCTCGTATCATATAAATCTCATTTTAGCTTTTTGAAAAATTTACTTCAATTTAAGTTCGATTTTTTATATAAATTTTCTAAACGCAATAATTAAAATGCATGAAAAGAGCTACCTTTACAACAAAAATAGATATAAATCTTGCTCCTAAATTAAAAAATGATTTAGTAGAAAAGGGATTTTCTCTAACAAATCCTGCTTACACTATTTTTTCTGCTAAAAAAAAGGGTATAACTTTAGTACTTTATAAATCTGGTTCTTTAGTGGTTCAAGGAAAAGAAAAGGATGAATTCATAGAATTTTATTTGGAGCCAGAAATTTTAAAAACTTTCAGTTATACTAATCCTGAAGCTTTTGTTTCTATGACCTCTAGAATTGGAGTTGATGAAGCCGGTAAAGGAGATTTTTTTGGTCCTTTATCTGTAGCAGGTTTATATGCTGATGAAAAAGGGATTAAAAAATTAATTTCTTTAAATATTCGAGATAGCAAAAAGATATCTGACAAATCCATTTTAGATATTGCAGATATGTTAAAAGCAAATTTTCAAATAGCTACTGTTCGTATTTTCCCTGAAAAATATAATGATCTATATTTGAAATTCAAAAATTTAAATCACCTACTTGCTTGGGCGCATACAAGTGTAATCTCTCAACTAGTTGAAAAAACCTCTTGCAAAAATGTTATAATAGATCAATTTGCAAATAAATCTGTTGTAGAGTCCGCTGTAAGAAGAAAAAGCTTATCTATTAACTTAGAGCAAAGAACTAAAGCAGAAGAAGATCCAATCGTTGCTGGAGCATCTATTATTGCAAGAGCTGCATTTTTAAAAGGTTTAGAAGAATTATCTGCTGAGTACAATCAAAAACTTCCAAAAGGAGCTTCTTCTTTTGTGATAGATATAGGCAGAAAATTTGTTGAAACACATGGGCCTGAAGCGCTTGAAAAAGTCGCAAAAATCCATTTTAAAACTAAAGACGTTATTTTGAACGGTGATAGTTAACAAAAAAATCTAATTTCCCAATATTATTTTTTAAAATTTTGAAAATTTTCTTTTACGATAAAAAAACTAAAGATTTTTTTTTGATTTATACTATCGATCTTTCAGATGAAATGATTCTATATATTTATTAAAGATTTTATCTAAATCTAAATGAGAATCATATTCCATAGCTATTAAATACATTTTACTCCCAGAGATAAGAGTTCTACCTTTAAAATATCTATTCTGACTTTCCACAACAAAATCTAAAACATTGAGTTCATTAAAAGTTGTGAAATCAGCTGAAATCAACTTTTTTTCTTCTTTGTGATTTAAAATACCATTTAAAAATCCCTCTAAACTTTGAAGCTCTTTATCGCTTTCTATTTTTGTCGGAAAATCTACAATGATCATCATACAAAGAGTACTTTCATCATCTAAAGTAGATAGATAAACATCATAGTTCATGTAAGAGTTTAAATCTTTAATTGGAATTATCTGTCTCATATGCTCAGGTTTATTTGGAAATAAAACTTCACATTTACCTTCTACAGAGTAAAATCTTTCCCAAGAAAAACTAGAGCCATTTATTAAAATTGAGAAGATAAAAAACAGAAAAATATACTTTTTCATCTCAAATTAAATCCCTTCATTATTAGAAAACAAATAAGAGAGATAACAAAAAATACAAAAGCAAAAATTACGATAGCTATTACGATATTCAAAACAGCTCTTCCAATTGAAAATTTTTGAACTTCAGCTAAAGCATTAATATAGAGCACTATAATCCAGATACTTATAACTAATTGACAAAGTGATATCAAAAATATTAAGACTCGATCAGCTTTTGTCAAAACAAAACCCTCTGGAAAATCTTTTAAAATATCTTCTCTAAATATTATAAGAAGTAAAATCCAAAGAACTACATTGACTATCATCGGAGCGTTTGCCCAAGCGAGAGCACTTCTAACTTCTGTGAATTTTGCTTTTCCTTTTAACCATTTGCCCGTAACGAAAATAAAAAATGAGGAGACAGAAAAAGCGATATACCCCCAAAGAGGAGCAATAATAAGACTTATAAGTAATACCAAAAAGAAATGCAAAGTATTTCCAAGAGCAAAGCTCTGAGATGAGCTGAGTAGAGATACAAATCCATATATAGTTGATAGAAAAAACAGCCTAAAATTTGGATTATAGTCTACAATTTTTCTAATAGTAAACTTTGGTTTCACCCACATTTTCAGCCATGGGTTAAACCCCAAGAGCGCTTTCATCGATTTTTCCCCCTTGATTACTAACTAGTCTTTAATTACCTAATAAGAAATAGCCGTATTTAATTGCAAGAACCAAAGAAAAAAAACAATTAATTGAAATTTTCAAAAAATAATAATGATTAAGATGAATTTTTAATTTAAGGATGCAAATTTTTTCAATTTGCATCCCTCAATACTCTAAATATTCTATTTATTCTCTTCGCTATGCTGTTTTTCACCATATCCACAAGTTCCTTTTGAGAAAAGGAAACTAATACCATAGATACCCGCTAATCCTACGATAACATAAGCAATTCTCGCCCAAGCGGATTGATCTGATCCGAAAATATCTTGAATAATATCATATTGAAATGCTCCCCAAAGCCCCCAGTTGACAGCTCCAATTAAAATAAGAAGCAGCACAATAAAACGAATTACTCTCATTTAAACCCCCATATAGTTAATAAAATAATAATTCTTTTTTTAATGAATGGTAAAAAAAAAAAAATTCCTTGTCATTATTTTTTTTTAATTAAAAGAAAAGACTCAACTCATAAAAGAGGAAATATATTGACTTTTACTAGGTATTTATATGAAAATTAACCTTAAAATTTTAAGGTTTTTTTTAGATATGACTAATTTTGATAAAAATGAAATTAAAAATTTGCAAAATCTCTGCAAAATCAAACTTACTCAAGAAGAGTGTGAAAA
>JAAKFE010000077.1 GCA_011065175.1 Candidatus Anoxychlamydiales bacterium | reverse complement strand
TTAAAAGGCACTAAAATAGAGGGTTTTTCAAAATAAATCAGCTCTGAAATAGATGCAGCTCCCGATCTTGAGATAACAAGATCTGATATCTTATAAAATCTGAAAAAATCTTTTTCAAAATTACTAACGTAAGAAGAAATATTTAATTTATCATAAAAAGCTTTAAACTTTTTTTTGTTTTGATCATTTCCAAGAATATGAATTACTTGGATTTTTTTTTCTTTTTTAACAAGATCATTAATAATCATTTGAAAATGTCTATTTATGATTTCAGAACCTTGAGACCCTCCGAAAATTAAAATTGTAAAAATATTATTTTTAAGGTCTATATTTTTAAAAAAAGAATTTTCTTGTAATTGATAATTATCTATCCACGGAAGAGGTTTTACTAAAATCTCATTTTTTAACTTATTTTCTCTTTCAAATTGTGTACATAAAAATTTAGCTTTTTTAGCAAAAAAATTATTTACTTTTCCTAAAATGATGTTTGAATCAAAAAGCACAATCTTTTTTCTTAAAAAAAGGCTTGCTAATATAACTGGAAATGTATGGTAAGAACCGAAACCTACTACTACATCTGGTTTATATTTAATGATAAGTTTTAAGCTTTTCAAAAAACCTATAAAAATTTTAAAAAAAGCTTTGATTATAGTTTTTTTTCCGATTGGCGATGATATAATATCTAGATATTTAAATTTATCTTTTGGAAAAATTTCTCTATTTTCAAGTCCATATGCTGCAAAATATATATCTATATCTTCATTTTTTAATTTTTCAGCTAGCTGTATTGCTGGCATCAAATGGCCTGCGGTGCCAGAGGCGCTAATTAGAGCTTTGATCTTTTTTTTGTGCATTTTTTAACTTTTTTCTCTTTTGTAATGCTCAGCAATAAAAATATCGCAATGATATTAACCATTAAAGAAGTGCCTCCCTGAGAAAAAAATGGAAGTGTTACCCCTTTACTAGGAAGAAGCCCAGAGACTACCCCTAAATTCAAAAACGCTTGAAATGATATCAAAAATGTTAAAATACATGCTAAATAAAACCCTCTCTTATCTTTAGATTTCATAGCAACGGCAAATCCTGAGTATGTAACGCACATATATAAAAAAATTAAAATAGCAATCCCTAAAAAACCTACTTCTTCTGCATAAATTGCAGCGATATAATCACTTCTAGCTTCTGGAAGGTAATCGAATTTTTGCAAACTCTCGCCTAGCCCCCTTCCAAAAACTTTTCCTGAGCCTACTGCAATTTTAGCTTGATATGGCTGATGACCTTTGCCTTTTAAATCCTTTTCAGGATGAAGATACACTGTAATTCTATTTCTAACATGATTCATGTTATATGCAACAAAAGCAGCTAAACATATTATTATTAAAAGAGGAGCCGCCCAATACATAAAACGTATTTTTGTTAAAAAAAAAGCGGCTGCCAAAGTTGTTAAAATAATAACAGTCGTTCCAGTATCTGGCTCGATTAATATCAGAAAAATTGGCACCAAACAAATTAAAATTATTTTCAAAAAAGCATTAAAATCTAAATGTTTTTTACTTTTTGTTACTTCACCTATAAAAAACATTGGCAAAACAAACTTTGCTATCTCTGATGGCTGCAAACCGAGGCCAGAGAAACCTATCCACCGTTTTGCTCCATTTATAGTTTGTCCAATTTTTGGAACAAAAACCAAACTAAGAAGGATAATACATCCAATTAGAAGATAAGGACTACTTTGAATAATTTTATTATAACCTAGAAACCATACAATAAAACCAATTGCTATTGCTATTAATCCAAAAGTTAGCTGTTTGACTAAAGCAAAATGAGTGCTTACTTCCAAAGATCTTGATAAAACCTCAGCAGATGTGGTATTGAATACCATCAAAAGACCGAAAAAAAAAATAATTGTTGTACTTACGATAAGAAGAAGAGTTGTTTTATTCATTATCTAATTCTTAATTTATCACCCGGTTTTAGTCTCCTTGCTCTTTTCTCATCTAAATTATTTAATTTTAGAAGCTCATTTGGTTTTATAGAATGTTTTATAGCAATAGTATAGGGATTATCGCCTACTTTTACTATGTAAAACTCTTGAGGCATAAATGTTTTTTTCTCACCAACTTCTAGAGGTCTTTGAGGATTTGTTTTTTGCATCCCTGTGTTTTCAGGAATCAAAAGTCTTTGACCAATTCTTAGCAAACTATTTGGAAGATTATTTAAATTAGTAATATCTGATATTTTCACATGATTTGTTCTAGCTATTTTTTCTAAAGTATCTCCGCTTCTAATCGTAAGTTCAAAAACATATTCTGATTTTTTTTCATCTGTTTTTTTCTGAGCTACTTTTGCAATTTCAGGAAGTTTATATACGATTTTTTCTTCTTCTTTAACAGGGCTTTTATCTTCAAGAACATCTTTTTTTATTGTCTCTTTTTCTTCCATTAAAGCTATAAACTGCTTTTGAATCTCTGATGTTACATGCTCTTTTGAAACATTTTCTTCATTTGACTCAGCATTACTAGCTAGCATATTATTTGCTTGTTTAGGCTCTTCTAAAAGAGCTTTATTTACCATTTTTGGCTCTTCTAAAGAATTATTTCTAGTAATAGCTGTTGTAAATAAAACAGCGAGAATGGCTGCATTTACCAGCACTGAAATTATAATGGTATCTCTTCTAGACATTATATTTTTCCCCCAATATCTGTACAAAATCTTTAAAACTTTCCCCTCTATGCTCAAAGTTATTAAACATATCAAAACTCGAGCATCCAGGAGAGAGCAAAACTCTATCTTCTTTTTTAGCTAAACTAAATGCTTTCTTTAAAGCTTTATTTAAATCTTTTATTATTTGCACATCAAATCCTGTCAGATCTTCTTTTATTTTTTTAGAGCTCTTACCTATTGCTAAAACATATTTTACTTTGTCTTTAAAGTATTTATTCCAAATTTTATAGCTAAATCCTTTATCCATACCACCTACGATTAAAATAATCGGTTTTTTTATTTTTTTTACAGCATAAATTACAGATTCAACATTTGTTGCTTTACTATCATTGTAAAAATATACACCCTTTATTTCACGTACAAATTCCAGTCTATGCTCTAATGTCTTAAATGTCTTTATAGCATTTAAGATATTTTTTTTTGCTATTTTTAAATCCAAACAAATTTTTATAGCAATATCTTTAACATCTTCTTTAACTTCTTTTATATTAATTTTCGTATTTTTTACAATAAAGCTTTTTAAAACTTTTTTTGTTATGTACAAATTTTTTTTATTTTTCAAGCATTTTATAATGTTAAATTTCGCTTTAGCATAGCTTTGAAAATTTGGATATCTATCTAAATGGTCCGGAGAGATATTTGTAATAATTGCAGCATCTAAAAATTTTGTGTTCATTTTTTCTAACTGAAAAGAGCTAAGCTCTAAAATAAACAGTTCGTCTATTTTTTTTAAACTTTGACTTTTATTAAAAAAAATCTTTGTTAGATAGGAAGTAAATGGTATTTTAATATTTCCTAAAGCTTTAGCTTTTATATTATTTTCATTTAAAATATGTTCGATTAATTTTGTTAGAGTTGTTTTTCCATTGGTGCCCGTTATCGCAATTATTTTATTTTTAAAATTTTTACGTTTACGTTTATTTTTTAAAAATCTAGCTCCTAGCTCTATTTCAGATAAAATTTCTATTTTATTTTTAATTAAAAATTTAACAATTTCATGATTTGGATTAAAACCGGGAGAGATGATTACTTTTTCAATTTTTTCTGCATCCAAAACTTTTTTATTTAAAAAATCTTTAGATCCAAAAATTTTTACATTTTGTTTTTTTAATAATTTAATTTCATCATCTATTTTGAGGTTATCTTCTATTGCAAAAACTTTTTTATTTTGATTTAACAAAAAAAAGGCCGCTGCTTTTCCACTTAAAGATAAACCTAATATTAAATATATATTTTTCATCATTTTTTTTGATTTCATAAATTTACTGAAATTTTAATGATGCTACAGCAATTAAGGCAAGTAAAAGGCCAATAATCCAAAAACGAATAACCACTTTTGACTCTGGCCACCCTTTATATTCAAAGTGATGATGCAAAGGAGAGCATAAAAACACTCTTTTTTTATTTCTATATCTATAACTAAGTACTTGAATTATAACAGAAAGAGCTTCTGCCACAAAAATTCCTCCAACAATAGCTAGTAAAAACTCTCTTCTGAGTAGAATTGCACTAACACCTATTATTCCCCCTAATGCTAAAGAGCCTGTATCTCCCATAAAGATTTGAGCCGGAAAAGAGTTGTACCATAAAAATCCAAGACATGCTCCTACCATTGCAAATAAATAAATTGCAATCTCACCGCTATGTTCTACATAAATAATATTTAGATATTTTGCCATTTGAATATGATTTGATAAAAATGCAAAAAGAGCAAGTACGCTAGCTACCATAACAAGAGACCCAGCCGCTAAGCCATCTAATCCATCTGCAAGATTCACTGCATTAGAAGTTCCAGTAATTACAAAAACCATTAATATAAAAATAAAAATAATCAAAAAATTTTTAAAAATAATCGGTTTTTTATAAAAAGGGATATAGATCCTTGTAAAATATTCTTTAGCAGTTAAATTTACAGGTTTTAAACTTTGAAAGGTTTTAATTGTTTTAGTGTTAACATTTGAGATATTTTCTTTAGCTAAAACTCTTTTTGGAAACTCTTTTTTTGTAAATTTATCTGTGCTCGGCCAAAGAAGATAAAGGGCAATAAAAACTGAAAATACTAATTGGAGTAAAAACTTTAATTTCGAAGGCATCCCTTTTGAGTTTTTATGTTTCAACTTCAAATAATCATCTAAAGCACCGATAAGGCCAAGCCATAGAGTCGTAACTAATAAAATCAGGGTAAAAATATTTGTTAGATCCATCCATAAAAACAAAGAGATTAGCATTGAAAATAAAATTAAAATACCTCCCATTGTTGGGGTGTCTTTTTTCTTTTCATGAAGCTCTGCTAAAAGAGGACAGGTCTCTTTTGTTCTAATTTTTTGCCCTATTTTTAAAGTGTATAGTTTTCTTATAACAAAGGGACCTAAAAAAATTGTGATAATCAAAGATGTTATAGAAGCTAGCATCATTCTAGTAGATGCATATGAAAAAACTGTTGGAATGTTGCTATTAAAAAGATTATATAAATATTTTATTAGTAAAAGTAACATATTATATTGCCGCCCACTCACATCATAAGAAAATAGAAAAATATCATCAATTTAAAAACCCAAAAATTTTTTCCATTTTCAAAAATCTTGACCCTTTTATTAAAACAACATCATTTTTTTTCATAATTTTTTTAAGATTTTTTGTTAAATCTTCTAAGTTTGAAAAATTTTTGATATTCTCAATGTCTTCAAATTCCTCTCCAATACATAAGATTTCATCTACATATTTTTTAGCTTGCTCAATTATTTTTTCATGAACTTTTTTAGATAATTTCCCATAAGATCTATGAGATCCTAAAACGGCAATTTTTTTTCCTTTTGTTTTTGGTAGATTTTTGAGTGCTGCAAAAGTAGCGTCTGGGTTGCCGTTATAATAATCTTTTATAAATAAAATATCATTAATCCACTCTTTTTCAAATCTCAAATCATAAGCTTTTAAACAATTTAAATTTTTCAAAATATTTTCAAACTTCATCGAATTGATGGCGTGGAAGCCCCTGCTTTTAAGCATGGGGAGGAAACGCCGCTCCTTTTTATAGTTAAAAATGTTTGTGCTTTTTCAAGCAGTTTTAATTTTTTATAGCTAATACTATTATGAATAATATCTCCATCAAGAGTTGCAATTTTAAAATAGCCACTTGCCCTTCTACCATATATAAATGCTATATCGTTATTATACAAGACTTTGTCAAACAGTTGAAAACCATTTATTAATCTAGGCGCTATATTCTTTTTTCTAATTCCTCCTTTCAAAATTGTATTTTTATGTAGTCTGCGATTATTAGATCTAATTTGTTTGATCTGATAATAATTTAAAGGTTCATCCATCGTTTTTACGATACATCTAGCATCTACTCTATGTGATTTTTCCAATTTGTTTTTAATTCTAGTGTTTTTTGTTATATATCCGTAAGTTAATGTAATGGCTGAGTATTTTTCTTTTAAAGTATTAAAAACATACCATCGAATAGTTGTAATTTGAGATGCATCTTTGAAACACTCTTTTTTTGCAAATATGTGAAGTTTTTCTAAATGCACTTTTTTATGACATTCTACACATAAGGTTATTAAATTATCAGGAGAATTGGAAGAAATCTTTCGAGATTCTATATGATGAACATTTAATATTTTATTCTTTTTTTTACATAATTGACATATATGATTGTCTCTAAAAAGAATATATTCTCTTACATTGAAAAAGTTAAGCTGTCTCCCTTTTTGATATTCTTCTCTTGTAATATTTGGATTTTTAATTTTTTGAATATCAAACTGAGCCACTTCAATAATAATTTTTGTAATGGGTAGAATTTTATAAATAAAATCTACTATTTTAAGATGAGATGACACTTTGTGATTTACAGAAGGTGTAAGCCATTTATCTTTTCTTTTTCTATTTAAAAACCTTGGCTTTCTATATCTAGTCTTACGATATCTTCTAAACCGTCTGTTTTCTTTTTTAGTCTCTAATAGTTTTTTTATATCTGTTCTAAGTTGAAGCTCTGCTTCAAATAAAACTTTATTTTTTGTAGCAGCTGAAACACCAATATATTTAGTGCCGGCATCAACACCTAAAGATATCTTTTGTGTATATCTAGATGTTCTATTTGTAAGCTGAATAGTAAAGGGGTCTAATTTAATAACCTTAGCCTCACCTTTTTTTAAAAGCATTTTTGCTTTTCTAGGCTTAGAAGGCATTAAAGGTTTATTTTTATTATCAACTACAAATATAAACATTTTTTTCCTTAAAAAATTTTAGGTTTTTCCGATTGCTAATACTTACGAAACAATCCCGGAACCTAAAAAACCGGTAAAATCCT
>JAAKFE010000076.1 GCA_011065175.1 Candidatus Anoxychlamydiales bacterium | reverse complement strand
TTTTACGTATTTTTGGACAGCAACTCAATTTAATCCTGAACAAATCGCATCAGATATGAAAAAAAATGGAGCGTTTATTCCAGGAATAAGACAAGGAAAACCAACTCAAGATTTTTTAGAAGCTACAATGAATAAAATTACTCTTATCGGAGGGATATTTTTATCGTTTATTGCTATATTACCGGTATTAGTTAGTAAAGTTTTAGGTGTCGATCCAAGAATCTCTCACTTTTTTGGAGGGACATCACTTTTGATTTTAGTAGGAGTTATTTTAGATACTACTCAGCAAATCGAATCACATCTATTAATGAAAAGATATGATGGTTTTATGAAAAAAGGAAAAATAAGAGGTAGATAATATGCCAAGAATTATTGGAATAGATATTCCGGCTAATAAAAGATTAATAATTAGTTTAACTTATATTTATGGAATTGGAAGTTTTTTAGCTTCTCAAGTTGTAAAAAAGTTAAAATTAGATCCTGATATGAAAGCTAGTAAATTAACAGACGAAGATATAGCAAAGATCAACACAATCCTGCAATCGGACTATCAAGTAGAAGGGGACCTTAGACGCTTGGTTCAAAATAATATTAAGAGGCTTATATCTATTCACTCATATAGAGGGCAAAGACATAGACTAGGCCTTCCTGTTAGAGGGCAAAGAACAAGAACAAATGCAAGAACAAGAAAAGGTAAAAAGAGAACTGTAGCTGGAAGGAAACAAGCACCAAAATAGCAATATAAAATTAGGGAGATAGAAGTTGGCAAAACAAAAACAAAAACCAAAGCAAAAACAGGTTGAAAAACCTGTAGCTAAGAAAGTAAGGAAAAAGCATCAAAGAACTATCCCAATGGGGATAGCTCATGTAAAAGCTACTTTTAATAATACAATGGTAACAATAACTGATCCAGCGGGAAATGTTATTGCATGGTCAACAGCTGGAAAATGTAAATTTGTAGGATCAAAAAAATCATCTGCATTTGCAGGAACTGTAGCGGCACAGAATGCCGGAAAAGATGCAGCATCTTTGGGAATGAAAGAGTGTGAGGTTAATTTAAATGGACCGGGAGCTGGAAGAGAATCAGCAGTAAGAGGGTTGCAATCAGCAGGACTTACAATTACATTAATTAAAGATAAAACACCTGTGCCTCACAATGGCTGTAGGCCAAGAAAAAGAAGACGAGTATAAAGCCTAAATAAAAATAAGGAGAAATAATATTATGTCAGTTATGTATGGGGCGTTTGAAATGCCTGATAAGATAACAAAAGAAGAAGATGAAGAAAAAAATTTTGCAAAGTTTGTAGCTGAACCATTTGAAAGAGGGTTTGGTCATACTTTAGGAAATTCTCTTAGAAGGGTTATGCTCACATCTATTGAAGCTCCTGCGATTGTATCTATTCGCATTGAAGGGGTATCACATGAATATACTGCGATCGAAGGTATTATCGAAGATATGACCCATATGATTTTAAATTTAAAAGGAGCTTTGCTCAGATTTATTCCTTTGGAAGGTCAAGAAAATCCGAAAGGAATAAAATTGATAACTAAAATTTTAGAAATCACAGATGAAGATATCGAAAAAGCTAATGGAAATTACATTGTAACTCTTAAAGATATAATGGGACCTTCTAACTTTGAAATAGTGAATCCGGATCTTCCAATTTTCACAGCAACAAAGCCGACAACTAGAAGAATGGATGTAAAAGTTGCAATTGGTAGAGGATATTCTCCAGCTGATAGACATGAATTTGAAATACAGACAGATGAAATTGTTATAGATTCAGCATTTTCTCCTGTATCTTTAGTAAATTTCTTTGTTGAAAACACAAGGGTTGGTCAACACACTGATTACGACAAATTAATTTTAGAAGTTACAACTGATGGAAGAATAACACCAAAAGAAGCTCTTGCGTTTGCTGTGCAAATAGCTGTTAAACATTTTCAAATATTTGAAAAATTGAAAACTAAAGATATTACTTTTGAGCAAAAAGAAGTTGAAGAGAATAAAGATAGAGATGAACTCTTAGCTAAATTAGCTTTAAAAATTAATGAAATTGAACTATCTGTTCGATCAACTAACTGTTTATCATCAGCTCATATTGAAACAATAGGTGAGTTAGTTGTTATGCCAGAGATTGATATGTTAAGATTTAGAAACTTTGGCAAGAAATCTCTTACTGAAATTAAAGAGAAATTATCAGATATGGAGCTTCATCTTGGAATGGATCTTAGTAAACATGGCATCACACAAGACAATATAAAAGAAGTAATTCAAAAATATTTAGAAGAAAAAAAGGAAAATGAAAAATGAGGCATCTAAAAAGAAGATCAAAATTATCTATAACAGGCTCTCATAAGAGATGTATGATTGCAAATATGCTAAAATCTTTAATTGAAAACGAAAGAATAGAGACTACTATTGTAAAAGCAAAAGAGTTAAAAAGACATGCAGACAAAATGATTACAATCGCTAAAAAAGAAGATACTCTAGCTGCAAAAAGACAAGCAAAAGCGAAACTAATGATTAGATATAATACTCTTACATCTAAAGAGAAAAGAAAAGTAAAAAAAGATAATGATACATCTTCTTATAATGTAGATAGAAAAACTATTAAAAAATTATTTACTACCCTTAAAGATAGATTTAATGAAAGAAAAGGTGGCTATACTAGAATCATCAAAAAGGATGATTTTAGAAAAGGTGACGCTGCTCAAAAATGCATTATTGAATATCTTTCGTAGAAAGAAATTTTTTTTTAAATATTCTTTTCTTTACTTTGATGCACATCTAAATTATTATTAAAAAAAATGTTTAATATTTATGGAGGCAAATAATGATAAAACTTGCGATTAACGGTTTTGGTAGAATAGGAAGATTAGCATTTAGATTTGCTCATCAACATAAAAAAGTTCAAGTCGTTGCAATAAACGATTTAGTTCCAACTGAAAATTTAGCTTACCTTTTAAAATATGACTCAACGCATGGTAAATTTAAAGCTGATATAAAAGTAGATGGTGAAGATCTAATTGTTGATGGAGAAAAAGTTGTTATCACAAAAGAAAAAGATCCTGCAAATCTTCCTTGGAAAAAATTAGGTGTAGACTATGTTATGGAAGCAACTGGCAGATTTACAAAATTTGAAGATGCAAAAAAACACTTAACTGCAGGTGCAAAAAGAGTAATTATTTCAGCTCCCGCAAAAGGAGGAGAGGTTCCAACTTTTGTAATGGGTGTTAATCACACAGACTATGATTCAAAAAAACATACAGTAGTATCTAACGCATCTTGCACAACAAATTGTTTAGCTCTTATCACTAAAGTTTTATTAGATAATTTTGGTATTGAAGAAGGGCTTATGACGACAATTCATGCAGTTACTGCAACTCAGCCAACTGTAGATGGACCAACTCACAAAGATTTTAGAGGCGGTAGATCTGCTATGGTTAATATCATTCCAGCGTCTACAGGAGCGGCAAAAGCAGTTGCTCTTTGCATACCTGAGATTAAAGGTAAAATAACTGGAATGGCTTTTAGAGTGCCAACTGTTGATGTCTCTGTTGTAGATTTAACTGTTAAACTTCAAAAATCAACAACCTATGACGATATCTGCAAAGCTATGAAAAAAGCATCTGAAACTACTATGAAAGGAGTTTTAGGTTACACTGATGAAGATGTTGTATCAACTGATTTTATTTCTGATACAAGATCAAGTATTTTTGATGCAAAAGCCGGAATTGCTCTTTCAGATAAATTTTATAAAGTTGTTTCTTGGTATGATAACGAAATGGGATATGCTGCTAGAATCGTAGATTTAGTAGAATATATGGCATCAAAAGATTAATAAAAAAAAATAACAAATGGTAAAAAAGTGAATTATACAAGAGAACCTATAATAGAGAGTATCATCACCCCAAAAGAAGGCTGCAAATTAGTTGTCAGAAATTCAAAAGGTGGTGGCTCATCAGAAGAATATTTTGTAGAATCTTTAGAAATCGTATCTTTTGGCAATGCTATTTTTTTTAGATCAACTGAAAGACCTAAATCTTTTTTAGTTCCAGTTACTGATTTTGAGGTAATTGAATTAAAAGAGACTAAAATGGTTTTGAAATCTACAAGTATTGAAAAATCAATTAAAATAGGTGGCGGTAAAACTGAAGATAATAAATCTCATAAAAGAAAACGTAGACAAAAACCTCAAGTAGAAAAACCCATTCAAGCTCCTAGAGAGAAAGGAGGTGATAAAGATGATGAAACCCAAGTTTCATCATCCGTCCTCAGAAAATTATTTCCCCCACCACCCAATCTTATCAAAGAAAAACTCAACCATATCAAAAGTCCTGAAAAAATTGATGAGAGTATTTCAAAAGAAATCGTAAAAGAAGCAAAGCCACCAGAAGAAATTAAAAAGGAAACGAAAGAAGAGATAAAAAAAGAAGAGATTCCACCAAAAGAAGAAAAAAAAGAAGCGAAAGAAGAGATTAGTAAAGAGATAGAGACTAAAGAAGCTATTGCTATTGAAGAAACGACTAAAGAAAAAAAAGAAGAGATTCCACCAAAAGAAGAAAAAAAAGAAGAATAACTTTTGAAAAAATATCTTAAGTTGTAAAATACCCTACGTTTATCATTCGCTCGGATGGTGGAATTGGTAGACACAAGGGACTTAAAATCCCTTGGGAGCAATCCCGTGCCGGTTCGAGTCCGGCTTCGAGCATATTCTTTCTTAATGATTTACATCAACACATCTATATTTATTAGAAATGTTCTTTTATAAAATGGGACGTTTTTGGGACAGTGTTTAACAAAAATTAACTATAATTAACTATTTATAATATTAATTTTTTTCGTAACTATTCAGCGTTTTTTTTCATATACAAAGTTGATAGCTTGACAATGTTATAAATTTTTAGTTTCTCTATGAAGGCCTCTTTTGTAATAATATTTTATTCCTTTAAATCCTCTATGAAAAAAAACGCTGAATAGTTACTTTTTTTCTAAGTAAATTTTTGCTATGTTTTATAGTGTCGGTTCTGGAGGAATGTTTCATTTGAAAAAGTACAAAGAAAAACTATTAAATAAATTTATTGTTTGGTTGGCTAGATATTTTCCTTTTTTATTAAAGTGGTTTGATATTAAAGTTTTGGAATGGGATATGGTAGATATTACTCCTAGTCAACCTTCTGGATTTGATAAGAAACCTTATGTAGAATCAAAAGTTTCATTTGTATTAAACAATATTTCTTATTTAGATATTTCATTAGATCTGATTTTTTCCTATCTTTTAGAAGATAATGTTAGAATTCAAATTTATCCGATTGATGAAAATTTCCAACCAATAAAAAATCCAAATCCTCATAGTATAAAAATGGAGTTTGATTCAAACGAAAAAAAAATGTATAGCAGATTAACTATTCCTTCTAAAAGTTTGAGGAAAATTGATTATTTTTCATGTATAAGCTATCACCCATTGTTTAAAGATGGTAAAGCATTTCAAATGGTTTTTGATGAAAATGATAGTACTAGATGTCTTAAGAAGGATTTTTTTAATAGAAAAGATAAAAAAATAATTTTAGGGATTAAAAGAATTCTGCTTATTATTTTCTTGGCAATACCATATTTAGTTTATCGTATTATACTTTTTCTTATTTCGGTTATTAATTTGATAAAAAATCTTTCTTAGTCTTTTTTAGTTGTTATTAATTATTTTTATTTAATTTTAGTTAATTCTAAATTCAATATAATTTATTGCTGTTTAATTGCATAAACAATTAATATTTATTTTAAAAATTACTAGGGTATGAATTATGGCTGTAATAGAGAGGAGAAAAACAAAAGATGGTCAAGTTCATTATCGTGTTAAAGTTAGATTAAAAGGTCAGCCAATTCAACATGCAACTTTTACAAGCATAACAAAAGCAAAACATTGGGCTTCTCAAATAGAAACGGCTATTAGAGAAGGAAGGTATTTTAAAAATCAAAATTCAAAAAAAATCAACATGGGAGATGTTATAGATAAATATATTATTGAAATACTTCCAAGAAAACCAAAAAGTTTAAAAAAACAAAAATCACAATTATTTTGGTGGAAAGATCAAATCGGATCATTTTTGTTATCTGATATATCAACTGCAATTATTGCAGAAAAAAGAAATAAGTTATTAGAAGGTATGACTTACAGAAAAAGCAAAAGATCAACAGCTACTGGTGTTCTTGGGGCTGTTTTCGATCTGATAAAAATGGAGTTGTTGATCTTTCAAAATTATCTCCTTTAGAGGGTACATATTCTGGGATTGATCCTATGGGGTTACTGTGGTCTATGGAATCTGAAGAAGGTTTATTATCTTCTTTTATTGTTAAGAAAGATCGATTTAGTATAAATCTCAAAGTATTTCGTGGGAAAAAACAGATCGCATCTAAAAAAATTGTTCGCCTTAATAAATCTTTAGAAGTAAAAAAAAAATCATGTTCGCGAAAATGGGTTAGTTGGCACTCTATTTTTGCCTCCTTGTCAAAACCCACTTCCTATAATTATTGTTTTGAGTGAATCCGGTGGTGGTATTGATGAGAACTTATCTCAACTCTTGTCTTCTCATGGCTATGCAGTGCTCGCTTTAGGTTATTTTGGCATGGAAGGACTTCAAGATATTCCTCTAGAATATTTTGAAACTGCATTCAAATGGATTCAATCTCAATCAAATCTTGATGGCTCTAATATGTATTTATGGAATATCAAGAGGAGGAGAATTAGCTCTTATTTTAGGAGCATGGTTTCCTAAATATATTCAGGCAATTGTAGCCGCTATTCCCAGTTCCGTAATTACTAGTGGAGAAGGAGATGATCTTTTTGTCAATTCTTGGTCATACATAATAAACCTATTTCTTCTTATGTATGTCCTTCTCAAATCAATAAAATAGATGAAAATGAAAAAGATCCTAAGAAAGTATTATTAACCTGAGTTGCTAGTTTATCTTTTTATAATTCTGTGAGTTAGCTTTTATTTGATTAAAAAAAATCCTTTGTTTGAGTAAAATATTTTTTTACCAAAAAAAACAAAACCAAACAAAGGATAATAATTATGAACAACCTAACAGAACTATT
>JAAKFE010000075.1 GCA_011065175.1 Candidatus Anoxychlamydiales bacterium | reverse complement strand
AAAGAAAAACAGTTTCATTTAGTTGAAATTATGGCTTGTCCAGGCGGTTGTATAGGCGGAGGAGGTCAACCCTATCCACCGAAAGGTTATGATACGCTTGATAAAAAGCTTTTTGCTCTTAGAGCTAAAGCTTTATACGATATTGATATTAGTAAAAAACATAGAATTGCAACAGAAAATGAGTCAATAAAAACAATTTACAAAGAATTTTTAAAAGAGCCAGGTAGTGATATAGCTCGTAAAATTCTGCACACCCAATATAATGCAAGATTTCCAAGGGGGATATAATGAATAAAATAAGCCCAAAAGAAGAAGTTTTAGCAAATGCAAGAAAAAAATTTGATAAAGATCTTTTAGATTATATAGATGAGTGCATGAAAAAAGATCATCCTAAATCTTTTTTGATAGCGATTTTACATAAAGTACAAGAAAAATATGGATATTTATCAAAAGAAAGTCTTCAAGCAGTAGCTTATTTAATGGATGTCCCTGCAGCTAAAGTATCTGGAGTTGCTTCTTTTTATCATCTTTTTCATCTAAAACCTAAAGGAAAAATAGTAATTTCTATATGTATGGGAACTGCATGTTTTGTGAAAGGAGCTGAAAAAGTTGTTAAAAAATTTAAAGAAGAGTTGGGGATTGAGCTTGGGCAAACTACAACAGATAATCAGTTTACTTTAATGAGTACTAGATGTTTAGGGATGTGTGCAATGGCGCCTGTTGTTAAAATAGGCGATGATATTCATGCGAAAGTTACACCGGATGAGGTTCCTGCTCTTTTAGAGAAATATTCAAAAGCTGTAAAATAACAAAACAAAAAATCACTCAAAAAGATCTTTTTTTAAGATCTCTAAAGTATCTAAAAAGCTCTCTAGAGTAGTCTCTACTTTAAATCTTTTAATCTCTTCATATGTTGATACAAAAAAGTTAAAATCGATTTTAAATTTCATATAATCTTTCAAAAACTGACCATGATAAATTTTAGCTATCTCTTCTACGTCATTTATTAAGTCATTGATCTCGTTTAATTTATCTATACTGACTTTTTCAAAATCTTCTAAAGCGCTATTTAATTCAAACTCAATTTTGAATATAGCATCTTCAAGTTTTAATTTTTCTGATAAAAATTCATCATCAAAAGCTTTTTCTTGCATAATTTAATTTAGCCTAAATCATTAATCAGATTTTCTATTCTTTCAAAAATATGATCTATTTGTTCTTTTTCTAACTCACTGAGCATATCTGGTAGTTTTGATATTAAAATATCGAACCTTTGTAGATCTCTTAAAAAAGCTTCATCTGTTATTTTATCTTGAGTAAAATATTTTAAGTTTTTAACGCCTCTTTTAAAATCTTCAATTTTTCTTGCTGTTACTCTTTTAGGGTTATCAACACACCATCTAAACTCAACTCTTAGTTCTTCTAGATTATTGATTAAAGTTCTTTTATAATCTGGAACTGAGGGTTCTACAGCCATAATTGCCTCTCTTATTTATTTTAAATCTCTCAAAAGTTGTTGAATCATATCCTCAAACTTTTGGAAATCACCGGTTTTTATCTCGTTTGGATGATCTGCTAGATAATCAAAATCTTTTCTAAAATTTTGAAAATCTTTATAAAATTGACCACCAAATGTTTTGCATCTATTATCTAAGTCGTCTATCGATTGCTTAAGTTGTTGCATTTCAATATCTGAAACATCATTTGGATGTTGTGTGCACCAACGGAATTCAATTTCCAGCTTAGATAAAAGATTGTTTAGAGCTTCTTTCGAACTATCTTCTTTAGGTGTTGGGGCTGCCATAATGCCTTCCTCTTGTTTGTCTCCTATTTGTATTTTAACTAGTTTTGAGAAAGTTTGTCTATAAAAATTTATTAAAAATTTTAAAAAACTAATTGATAATAACTTGGAGTTAAATTTCTTTTGCTTTTTTTAAAGAAAATCTAACCAAATAGGGGGATATCAATTCATTTATCAAAGTAGCGCCGATAATAGAATTAACCATCAAGTCACTTAAAAAAGGAATTGTTTTAGAAAAAATGAAATCAGCTTCCAAAACCAGACCAATTGTTATTCCAGCGGTTGGCAGAAGAGATAGGCCCAAATATTTTTTCATAGCAGGGGATGATTTACTTATTTCAGCGCCTAAATATGCTCCGAAATATTTTCCTATGAATCTGGAAATGAGTAAGATGCCAGTTAAAAGAAACCCTTTGGATAAAAAGCTTATATCTAATTGAGCGCCAGCTATAAGAAAGAAAATTCCAAAAATAGGTTCTTCTATTGAATCGATAACATCAAAAGCTTCATCTGCTTTTTCATGTTCTATGAAATTTGCAACAAAAATCCCTAAGACCATATTTGCTAAAAGAGGAGAAATACCTATCGTAATGGCAATTCCACCGGTGAGAAGTACTGCACCTGTGATAATTCCGAGTAGTATGTCTTTGGGTTTGAAGAATTTTAAGATCAATTTCAAAAAAAATCCTACTAAAAGCCCTAAAGCAACAGCAAAAAAAATTGAAGTTATAGGTTCAAAAAGAGCGATTGTTATATCTAACTTATCTCCAGCGATTAAATTTCTAGA
Source organism: Candidatus Anoxychlamydiales bacterium (assembly GCA_011065175.1). Taxonomy (GTDB): domain Bacteria; phylum Chlamydiota; class Chlamydiia; order Chlamydiales; family SM23-39; genus JAAKFX01. Next base: position 4,801 of record JAAKFE010000075.1, on the reverse strand, counting down.
GACTACCATTGCAAAAGAGTAAAAAATTAAAGCTATTGCATCATCTATAGTAATAATACCTAATAAGACATTAGTAAAAGTCCCCTTTTTGGCTTTATATTCATGGAGGATGCTAAGTATTGGAGCCGGAGCTGTAGCTAGAGATATTGCGCCTAATATTAGAGCGATTGGAAGATACGTTCTTTGAAAGCCATTTTGAGCTTCAGGAGTTGAAATAATTTTAGGCATTAAAAACATTGTAAGTAAAAACACAACTATAAAAGCTCCTATGGCTTGCAGGATAGTTATCCATAAAATAGAGGATTTAAATTTCTTTAAAATGCTAAATCGTAGAGATCCTCCAATAGAAAAAGCAATTATAGATAAGGTGATATCTGTTATTATAGATAAGTCTTTAGTTATAAGGTTATGATTGAATAAACCAAGTAGAGATGGGCCGAAAATTATACCAGCTAAAAGATATCCAACAATATGTGGAGATCTAAAAAAGTTAGCAATTCTGCCAAATACTTGAGAAATCAAAAATAAAAGACCAATATATACTAAAAAGTGCAAATGCGTAGGAATTTTTACAAAAGAGAAAAGTTCAGCCATATTTTTTATTCAGTTAAGGGTTTAACATCAATGGCTTCTAAGCCTTTTTCTCCTTTTCTCACATCAAACTCAACTCTTTGTCCTGCTTCTAAAGCTTGATCTTCAGTTGAAATATTTGATTTATGAACAAAAAGATCTGTCTTTTCTTCTCCATCTTCGGTTATAAACCCGAAGTGTTTGTTATCGTCATACCATTTAACGATTCCTTGGCGAAACATTTTTTTTACCTCCACAGCTAAAATTACATGCTAACAATTTTTTTGATAAAAAAAATTATTTTTTTTTAAATCTATAATAAAATGCTATATTTGATTATAATTAACTCATTTCAGAGTTTGGTTCATTATGACTTTAAGTAAATTAAAAAAGGGAACAAAAGCTAAAATAAAAAAAATTTTAGAAGAAAAGGATATAAAAATAAAACTTACATCACTAGGGCTTAGTATTGATACAGAAATTACAATGTTAAAAAATGATTTTGTTGGAGCTGTTATTTTAGCTATAGGTGAAAATAGAATAATCCTAGGTAGAGATTTAGCAAAAAATATTGAAATCGTATGAAAAATATCAAAATTGCTTTAATTGGCAATCCAAATACAGGTAAAACTACTATTTTTAATCATCTAACTGGATTTAGACAAAAAACAGCTAATTATCCAGGGGTTACTGTAGAGAAAAAATCAGGAATAAAAAAATTAGATGATGTTTCTTTAGAGATTATAGATCTTCCGGGTATTTATTCTATGAGTTCTCATTCGGAAGATGAAAAAATTGCTAAAAAATTTATTTTAGATGAAGCGCCAGATGTTATAATAAATATTGTAGATGCTTCTAATCTTGAAAAATCTTTGTTTTTAACAACTCAATTACTAGAACTTGGAAGACCTGTTTTATTGGCTTTGAATATGATAGATATTGCTGAAAGAAGAGATTTGAAAGTAGATACTAAATTTTTGGAAAATATTTTAGAAATTGAAGTAACAACTCTTGTCGCTAATAAAAAAAAGGGGATAGACTCATTAATAGAGAAGGCAATTTTAATATCTCAAAATAAAAAATCTTTAGGCGTTAATATAAAATTTGATTCTTTTTTAGAAAAAGAGATTAAAAATGTTGAAAAATTATTTATTGATAAGATTGATATAAGTTCAAAAAGATTAATAGCAATAAAACTTTTAGAGCAAGATAAACATATTCAAAAAAATATAGATTCATCATTAGATTTAAAAAAAGTCACACAAATTAAAAAGATTTTAGAGAAAAGATACAATGAAGATTTAGAGATTGTTTTCTCAAATCAAAGGCACTATTTTATAAGATCAATTTTAACTAAAATATATCAAAGAAAAGATAAATTTAAAAAAAATAGATCTGATAGAATAGATGAAATTTTAACTCATAAAATTTTTGGTTTTCCTATCTTTTTACTATTTATGTATTTAACTTTTCAATTTACTTTTACACTCGGCTCTTATCCAACTTTATGGATTGGAAATATTTTTAAATTTATAACATCATCTCTTTCAAGTTTATGGCCACAAGAAATTTTGCCTCTTTTTAGATCTTTAATTATTGATGGAGTTATTGCAGGTATCAGTTCTGTAGTTGTTTTTATGCCTAATATAATAATGCTATTTTTTTGCATTTCTATTTTAGAAGATTCGGGTTACATGACAAGAGCTGCATTTATATTAGATAGACTAATGTATAAAATCGGTCTTCATGGCAAAAGTTTTATTCCAATGTTAATTGGTTTTGGTTGCTCTGTTCCAGCTATTATGGCAACAAGGTTTATGGAGAGTAAAAAAGATCGTTTGATTACTATTTTAGCAATTCCTTTAATTGCTTGCAGTGCAAAGCTAACTGTTTTTACTCTTTTAATTCCTGCATTTTTTCCAAAAGCATATCAACCGATTGTTTTATTTTCTTTATATTTTATAGGTCTTGCTTTGGCAATTTTAGTTATTAAAATATTCAAACTCACGTTATTTAAAGGGAAACCTTTTGCTTTTGTCATGGAACTTCCTTCCTATAAAGCACCTTCTATTTTTACAATTTTTATTCATATATGGGATAAAACCAAAGAGTATTTGAAAAAAGCTGGGACTGTGATTTTAGGGTTTTCAATAATCTTTTGGGCTCTTTCTACCTTTCCTATAAAATCCAAAGATATATCTAAGTCTTATATGGGAAAAATTGGAAAAGCCACTGCGCCTATATTTAAGCCGCTTGGTTTTGATTGGAAAGTAAATACAGCTCTTTTGGGCTCTTTTGCTGCAAAAGAGGTGTTTATATCCCAAATAGGGGTTATTTATGCTGTAAAAGATACAGGTGACACAAAGAGTTTGCAGCATAGCTTAAAAAATGATTATTCAACTTTGCAGGGTTTCTCAATTATGCTTTTTATATTGATATCTACTCCTTGTATTGCAACTATTGCAATCACAAGAAAAGAGACAGGCTCACACAAATGGGCATTTTTCCAGCTGGGATATTTAACTATTTTAGCATACATTGTATCTTTATTGGCGTTTCAAATAGGCTCGATTTTTGTATGAGGATTTTTTATGCTTGATAAGTTTTTAGTTATTTTAATAATTGGGATCACTGTATTTACTATGGGGCATTCTACATATAAAACATTTAATAGGGGAACGAAGTGCTCTAAGTGTAGGTATAGTAATAAAAAAAATAGTGGCTGAATTAGGCGTATCTATAAGGCAATATTTTATTGAAAAGATTAAATTTTTAAGTGCCTAGCGAATTCATAGCTAATGAGAGCCATTGATTCGCTGTTTTTATATGCATCTTCTTGGTGAGATATTTTGAGTAACCTCTTTCCTCCATCTGATTTGGCTAAATTTGCCACTAGTTCAAGAATTTCTTTTTCAGAATCCCCAAAAATGCTCAGATCCGCAGTTTCAATACTTTTTAAGGTGTGGCCTTCTGATTGGATCAGCGTGCCTTCACGGATCATAAAATCAATGAGATTTTCATATTGTTGTGGGCAAGGACCATATTCTAAATGGACATATCGCGCACCGGTAATGCTCACTCCATTAAGTTGATAATGTTTGAAATCTGCATAGAACAAAGCTTTGTTCAAAAAAAGAGGGCTTTTCGCAAACTTTATGAGATATCGCACAGCTTGCTTAAAAAGTGCCCAGCTAAAACGTCGATTTCCACTATATATATCAGGAGGATGACTTTTCCAATGAACATTGAGTGCACTGTATTCTGCATAGGCTTCATCACATTTTAATCGTATGTGTTCATCTTGGCTTACATCTTGTACAAAATACGTTTCCCAGCGTTTTATGCTCGCTTCGCCAATTTTTAAATAATTTGCAAATGCAGCTTGGGACATGCCAAACAAGGAACGAAAATTCACAATTTCTTCAGAGGTCAATAAACTATGCGCCTTACGATATGCATCTGCAGCAGCTTTTCTTAGTTGACTCATTTGTGCATCGTTCATAAGCGGAGTATTACACTTAGTGCAAACCATTGCAGGAACAACAACCTCGACTTCTTTTCCCTTCACTTCGGGAGTAAATCGACAATTCTTTTCCTCAAACTTATTTCCATCACAATATAAACACTTCATAACTTATCCTTGCTTTTATGTAGAGATACGTAATAATACCTATTCTCTTTCAGGGCAAATTTAATGTACATTTTTTTTCTCAACTTTAGGCTATTCCAACAAAATGCGAATAACTCTCGATTTTCTATCGTCTTCTCATAAGACCTTTGGGGAGGTCTTCTTCCTGCATAATCTTTAGGACTGATCTCATCCAAGAGTTCTAAAATCAGCTTCCAAATCTGGTTTGGCGATTCTATTTCTAATTCGTAAAGTTCGCCCACAGCTTTATTCAAATTAGCATATAGCCCATTTTGAGAAATTAAAGCAGCTTTAGCTGCTTTAATTTTTTTATTTAATTCACCATCCAAAGGTCGATTTGAATACATTGCTTTCCTAGATCAAATTATAGTATCATATTATACTGAAAGTCTAGAAAAAAAAACAATCATTTAAATAACTTATTGATGATGAAAGGGTTAAATAAACTTTAAATTTTTAAAAATTAAGAATTTTCAAGATAACTTTTCTTTAAGAAAATTTCAGATATTTCAAATTCGATGTGAGAAAAAAAGCATTTACAATGCTTGATGACGCGCTTGCCCAAAGATTATTTTGTTGATT
>JAAKFE010000074.1 GCA_011065175.1 Candidatus Anoxychlamydiales bacterium | reverse complement strand
TTTTCTAAATATTTTAAAACTTTTTTTCTGAGATCTTGTGAATAAGGTCTAGCCATTTGTTGACTCCTTTATTTAAAAAAAATAAAGGATAACATCTATCAATTAAAAATTAAAATACTATAATAATATTTTAATTAAAAAAGTATAATTGTGAGATTGTTCAGGAAAAATTTACAGAACCATATTATTAGATTCTTTTAGTTCTTTATATTTTTTGATAATTTAAATTATTATCCATGCTGTTTTGATTTTAAAGCAAAGAGGTAATTAATAATTATACTTTATCTACCAAATTAAAAGAAACATCATTACATAATGCTATAGCTGGCTCTAGAGTATAATATGAACGTTCCAGGATTGGAGCAGTTTCTTTGGAGAAGTGAGAAATCTCTTGAATAACGCAAGGGAAACAACACAGAAAGCTTACAACGTTATAAGTATTTAAATGGGAATATTGCTTAAGAGGTTTTTCTACAGGAGGAAGTCCTTCTATTCCTTTAGTCATTAAAGTTACTTTATTTGATGTTTCTAAAATTTCTTTAAAGTTTTCAAAGAGTTTTTGAGCTTGGTCAAGTGTAATCCATTTTCTTTCCCCAGAAGTGCGATGTTCCAGTATTCGCGGCTTTAGAGTATTACTTCTATCATAATAATAATAAAATCTCAGAAACATTGCCCCTATATACTGTTTATATTCTGGTCTTGACATATATATATCTGCTTCTGACTCCGATAATGAATCATCTGTATCAGTGTTATTGATAATATTAGGTTTGTTTTTATCAGTTAAAAGCGAAACCGTAGCATCGCTTGATTCTACTTTCATTTAGCCCCTTTTTTTTCTAAACAGTTATTTTACACTAAAAATTTTGGAAATCAATTTTTTTTTCTTCTTTTAGTTCTTTATATTTTTTAATAATTTGAAAAGCTAAAGCAGCAGCCTCTTTTCCTCCAGATCCGAAGTTTAGCTGAACAACAACTACAAGCTCTGGTTTTTGCCAAAGCTGTTTTTTTGTTAAATTCTTATTACTTTCAAAAGAAATCGCTCCAAACCAAATATTATTATATTTTTCAGCTTTTGATGATGGATTGATGTTTGGATTGTACATAAATTCTGCTGTTGAGGTCTTTCCAACAAATTCATTAGATAATTTTTTGTATTCTTGAAGTAGCTTTGGATCTTTTTTTAAATTGTTAATAATATTTGCTCTTGCGCTTCCATCTTTTGATGATACAGCCCTAGACATACCCTCTAATATCATTTCTCGTATTTCAGGGGACATCAAAACGGTGTTTTGTATTTCAGTTTCAGTAGACATTATTAGCTTTGGCTTAAAAACTTTTCCTCTGTTTGCAATAGCAGATAGCATTACAGCTGTTTGAAGAGGCGTAACAACAAGAGAGTGTTGTCCAATAGCAAATGAATAAAGAGATGTTTTATTAAAAATTATATCTTCTGGTAAATTGCCAGGGCTTTCTGCTAAAAGATCAATACCTGTTTTTTTTCCTATGTTAAAATCTTTTGCAGTATTTATTAAAGTGTAGGGATTTTCTACAAAATCAGAGGCAAGAATCGAGAAATAGGGATTTGAAGATTTTTCGATTGCTTGAATAAGATCTATCTTTCCAATGCCTGTATGGGAGCTTCTAGGAAGCCTTCCTCGCTTGTAAATACGAGGATATGCTTTGTTATTTAGAGTTTTTGCAACGACTATAGACCCTCCTTTTTTTACTTTTGAGTCCCAATAAATATCATCGATAATTGTAAGAGGATTTAAAGCTTTTAAACTTTTTTTGTTGTTGATTAAATAGTTATATCTCTCTTTTAGAGCTGTGTAAGCAATTAAAAGTTTAAAGATCGATCCAGGTGGTGAAAAACTGGAAATTGCATAGGATTTTGAGTAACCAAAGCCATTTAAAGGATAAAAAGATTTTGCTAAATCTTTTTCTGTTTTTTTAGTACTTGTTTTTCTAACTTTGGGATAGTCGTATAGAAGATCCCTATCTAGTTCATCAAAAGATCTTATGGTTTTAATAAAACTAAAAATAGATGCACTATCTAATTTATCTATTGCATTTAGTATGATCTCAAGATCAGTTGAGAAATCTTCTTTTTTTAAACCTTTTAAAAAATTGAAATAAGGCATTAAATTTTTTTCATAGACATTCTCTTTAAGAAGATAGGTAATGAATATGGAAGAGTTTTTTTTCCAGAATTTTATAAATTTTTTATTTTCTTTTTCATCTAAAAAATCAATGTAGGGACGATGAAATTTTTTGTTAGATGTTTCCTCTTTTCTTTTTTCTTGAAGGAATTTTTTTTCATTTATTTTTCTCCAATTAGAAAAATAGATTTTATTATAAAGAGGTTTTATTTGAGATTTTAGTTGATCTTTTATTCTTAAAATAGCTTTTGAAACTCTCCAATAGTTAGAGAGACTTATATCTTTTGTTTTTTCAATTAACTCATCTGAAAATGAGACATTGTAAACGATCATTTTAAGTAGATCTATTGTAAATATTTTATCTCGATTATCTGAAATATTAGAGAGATATGTTTTTATATTTCTAATTGGAATTTTTGCAATCTCTTTTTGCTTTTCTAAGTTTTTAGTTATTTCCAAAGTTTCTGGATTATTTTCCTTTTTAAAAATTGCATCAAGAAGAGTTTTTGCATCTTTTGCTTTAGAAAAATATAAAAGTGTTTCAAAATTTTCCTGAAGTTCAATAGCTGTTTTTATATTATTAATTTTTTCTAAACCATCTTTTATAGAGCTTTTTTTAGGTAAAATCAGATCTAAATAAAACTCAAAAGAAAGCTCTTTTTCATCAGTTTTTAAGCCATTTGAAAAATATTCTTTTGTTAGTAGTTCTTTGCCATCAAAAATATTTGCTACGTGAGAGGTGGTTTCTAACCATTTATTTATGTTTTTTTGTTTGGTTTGATGAATCTTTTGATTTGAAGAGGCGATGAAATCATTTGGATCAAATCTAGGAGTAGACGCTAAAGCTAAAATCTCAGAGGTATTTGGATCTATTACAACAATGCTGCCTCCTTTGATCCATGGTTCTTTTAATGCCTCGTTTTTCTTAAGTTTAGGGTTGTATCTTTTAGAAGCATTTTCCCTTGTTTTTTCATCTTTTAAAAGCAAGTTTTCTGCAAATGTTTGAAGAGGCTCTAATATTGTAAGGTTTATTTTTAAACCAGATTTTGGTTTTTTATGTTTTTCAAGCTCTTTTAAAAAATTTCCTTTAACATCTACTATAAAAGTTTTTTTCTCATGAAAACCTTTTAGTTTTTCATCAAATATTTTTTCTGTGCCAGCTTTGCCAACTAAATCTGTCGCACTATAAGAGAGGTTTTTTAATTCTTCTAATCTTTTTTTTACTTCTTCTATCGATAAATATTTTTTTGAATTTAAGTTTTCTTTGTTTTCATAAAGATCGACTAATTCTTCTAACTGATTGATCTCATCTGCAATATTAAAATATTCTCTTTGAGAAATTCTTCCCATATATCCTAATAGATCGGAACCAACCTTTTTTAATGGATAGTATCTCTCAGATGAGATTTCTGCATGAATTCCCGGCCAATTTCTTTGTAGCATCTTGAGTCTATGATATGCTTTCTCTGAAATATTTTCTTTAATAACAAAAGGGATATGAGATAAAATAGAGGCTTTTGAGTGAATCAAATCTTCAACTCTTTCGCTATCTAAATCAAGCTCCTTTGCTAGTATTTCTGATAATTTTTTAATGTATTCTTTTCTAACAAATATTTTTAGGTTATTGCCGTTTTTATCCTTTTCATACCTTATATAGGGGAGTTGCTTTATATGTGAGTAGTAAATTGTTGCGTTGTATTTAACTTTATTTACAGCAAGGGCAGTGCCGAGTCTATCTGAGATAATTCCTCTGTTTGCTTTTTCAACTATAACCCTTCTTTTAGGTTTTATTGCATCTATTAGTCTTTTTTCCTTTTGAAAAACACCAAGATGCCAAACTTTAAAAGTAATGATAGCAAACGCTATTAGAATAATTTTTGAAATCAAAGATATTTTTTTATATATAGAGTTATCTGACATATTAAAATTTAAATTGTTTTTTCTTTTAACAAATATGTAACCATAATATAATTTTACTTGGAAAAAAAGTAAATTTAATATAAAAATGTATTATCTAAATTTTTTAAATTTAGCTAAAATAACGGTTTTGCGCCTGTAGTTCAATGGTAGAACGGTAGCCTTCCAAGCTACATATGTCAGTTCGATTCTGATCAGGCGCTTTTAAAAAATCATTTAACATAGGAAAATAATGATAAAAGAAGAGTTAGATATAACAATAAAAGATTTATTAGAAGCAGGAGCTCATTTTGGGCATCAAAAAATGAGATGGAATCCTAAAATGAAAAGATTTATCTTCGAAGAGAGAAGCGGTATTTATATAATCGATCTCGCTAAAACTATGCAGCAAATTCGAAATGCAATTGAAGTTGTCAGTGACGTTGTAACGCAGCATAAAACAATTTTGTTTGTAGGTACAAAAAAACAAGCTAAAACTGTTGTTAAAGAGTGTGCTGAGAATGCTGATGAGTTTTATGTAAATGCACGCTGGCTTGGCGGTATGCTTACAAATCTTACAACTATTAGAAAGTCTATAAAGACTTTAGAGAAAATTGAAAAAAGAATTGCAACAGGGGGAGAGGGGCTTACAAAAAAAGAGCTTTCAAACCTTACAAAAGATCAACAAAAATTAGAGAAAAATCTCGCAGGCATTCGTACAATGAGAAAGCCTCCTGGGCTTTTAATCGTTGTTGATCCATATCAAGAGCACATAGCAGTTGCTGAAGCTAAAAAATTAAATATACCGGTAATGGCACTTGTTGATACTAATTGCAATCCAGATCCAATAGATTATGTTATTGCTTGCAATGATGATGCTCTAAAAAGTGTAAAATTAATACTTACAACCTTAACCACTGCTATCATAGAGAAGAAAAAAGAGATGAAAGTAGTTACAAAAGGTGAGAAAAAACCAACTTTAAAAACTAATATCGATGAAAATATAGAAATAGATGTTTCAGATACAGAAACTGATAAGGAGGTATAAATATGACTAGCATCACAGCTCAAACGGTCAAAAAGCTAAGAGATCGTTCAGGTGTTGGCATGTCTAAATGTAAAGATGCTTTAGTAGAAGCTGATGGTGATATTGAAAAAGCAGCAGACATCCTTAGAAAAAAGGGTCTAGCTTCCGCTGTAAAAAAAGAAGGAAGAGAGACAAAAGAAGGAACGATTGGTTTTTTTGAATCAGATACTGATATTGCTTTATTGGAAGTTAATGCTGAAACAGATTTTGTTGCTAAAAATGAAAAGTTTCAAAAATTTACAAAAGATTTAGCTGAGCAAATAGTAAAAACTCAGCCTGCTTCTTTAGAAGAATTTTTAAAAGAAAATTATGAGATAGATCCATCTTTAACTATAGATGAATACAGAAATTTACTTATTCAATCTATCGGTGAGAATATTCAAATTGCAAGACTAGAGGTTATTCATAAAAAAGATAACTCATCTTATGGAATATATTCTCACATGGGAGGCAAAATTGTAACGATTGTTGAAATTTCAGGATCTACAGCCGAGGCAAAATTTGCAAGAGATATCGCAATGCATGTTGCTGCTGAATCTCCGGAATATTTAAAAATGGATGATATTCCAGAAGCTATAAAAAGAAAAGAAGAAGAGATTGCAAGGGTACAAATGAAAGGTAAACCTGAAAACATTATAGAAAAGATTTTAATTGGAAAAATAAATTCTTTTGCTGACGGGGTATGTTTGCTTAGACAAAAATATGTTAAAGATCCATCTTTAAATGTAGAAAAAATTGTTCAAAATAGAGCCAAAGAGATAAATGCTAACTTGAAACTTACATGTTTTTGGCGGTGGAAAATTGGTGAAACTATATAGCTTTTTTTAAGCATATAAAAAGGAGAGAATATGAGCGTTGAAAATCAAGTAAAAATAGATATGACTCAGGCTATAGATTATTTCAAGGATGATCTAAAAAATGTAAGGACAGCTAGAGCAAATCCTGCGATAGTTGAAAATTTGCAAATTGAAGTCTATGGTGCAAATATGCGTCTTAGAGACTTAGCAAATATTACTGTTCCAGAATCTAGACAAATTTTGATAACTCCTTACGATGCAAACAATGTAAATGCTATAGCTAAATCAATAGAAGCTGCAAACTTGAATTTGCAACCTGCTGTCGATGGTAATATTGTAAGAATTAATATTCCTTCAATGGATGAGCAGATCAGAAAAGAGATGTCAAAAAAATGTAAAGAGAAAGCAGAAAATGCTAAAGTAAGAATTAGAGAAATTAGAAGAAAATTCAACGAAACTGTTAGAAAGCTAAAACAAGATGGCGACATTCCTGAAGATATAATGAAAAAAGAAGAAAAAATGATTCAAGAGATGACAGATAGATTTTGCAAAGATGTTGATTGTCTGTCTCAAGAAAAGGAAAAAGAAGTTTTAGAAGTATAAATATCTTGTAAATATTTAATAGGCTAGTTTAACATTTATGGTATATGGCCCCATCGTCTAGCCCGGTCTAGGACATCAGGTTTTCATCCTGGTAACAGGGGTTCGAATCCCCTTGGGGTCAATTAAAAAAGGGCTTATATATAGAAGCTCATGAGGCATTAGCTCAGTTGGTAGAGCATCTCCCTTTTAAGGAGAGGGTCAATGGTTCGAGCCCATTATGCCTCATTTTTTTATTTCAAAGACATTTCCTGTAGAATTTTCTTTCAAGATATTGATGATGCTCATTGCTACTTTTTTGGGATCTAATAAAAGATTTTGTTCTTCATTAGGAAAATTTTGTTTTCTCATTTGTGTATTTGTTCTCCCAGGAGCTACTGCATTGATTTTTAGATTTGGATTTTCTTTAGAGAGGCTTTGAGTAAAATTTACTACAGCTGCTTTTGCAGCAGAGTAGATTCCGTAGTTTTTTCTGCCATCTTTGTAAGAAGATGAAGAAATATTTAGGATGTGGCCGTTTTCTTTAATTTTGGCTTCTTTACAAGAATAGATGAGCCCAAGCAAATTTACTTTTATTAGTTTTTCTATCTCTTCTTTTTTTAATTTTTTAAAAGGTTTTACTAAAAAAAGACCAGCAGCATTTATCAGCCCATCGATTCTTCCATATTTTTTATGGATTGTTTCAAAGACTTTTTCAATAGATGAAAAATCTTCTAAATCTACTTTGTATTTAGATGTTCTAGAAATTTCTAAGGCTTTAGCATTTTCATTATTCAAAAGTTTTACAATCTCTTTTCCAATGCCTCCAGAGGCTCCTATAACAGCATATATTTTATCTTTTAAACTCTTTTTT
>JAAKFE010000073.1 GCA_011065175.1 Candidatus Anoxychlamydiales bacterium | reverse complement strand
AAATTTGCAAGGTTTTGGTTAATAATTTAAAAAATCTTGCACATATGATATCAAAAAAATACTTTAAAATCACCCTTTTTCTCTATGAAAAGATGTATTTTTTGGGGTTCTTCAGGCTCGACTAAACTAGTGACCTTTCAATACTTGGTTTTTATCCTCAGAGAAAAAAAATTAGATCTAACATTTTTTCTCACTCTAGAGTAGCAATGAGATCATAGCCTTGAGTATCTGTAATCTTTGCTTTATGAATTTCTCCAAAAGATTTGATCTTTTGAGTATTGTTGATAATTATATTAGAATCCACATTATATCCTTGACCTTGAGACCTTGCTAAACCTAGTAAATTAGACTCTTCATGATATGAATCTACTAAAACGTCAATAGTTTTACCAATTAGCTTTTTATTTCTTTTTTGAACAATTCCTAACTGTTTTTTTGTTAAAATCTCAAATCTTTCATTTTTTATATTTTCTGGTATCTGGTCTAGATAATTATAAGATGGAGCGAATTTTTCATTAGAGTATTTAAATACAGCTAAATGATCTATTTCAAACTCTTCAATAAAGTTTAATAACTCATTAAAATCTTCATTGGTCTCAGAAGGAAATCCTACCATTAAAGAAGTTCGTATAGAAATATTGGGAATTTTTTTTCTTAGTTTTTCAAAAAGAGAAAAAATCTTTTTTTTAGATGTTTTTCTTTTCATTTTTCTTAAAATTTTATCGCTAATGTGTTGAAGAGGAATATCTAAATATTTACAGATTCTTTTATCTGTTGCCATTAGATCAATAAACTCATCTGTTATCTCATCTGGATATACGTATAAAAGTCGTAGCCAAAATTTTTCTTTTATTTTTAAAATGTTTTGTAAAAGTTTTAAAAATCCAAAATCTTGATTTCTATCTTTTGCATAATCTAAAAGATCTTGAGCAATTAAATTTATCTCAAAAGCTCCATTTGATAAAAGAAGTTTAAATTCATCTAATATAGATTTTTGAGATCTACTAATCAAAGGACCTTTAATTTTAGGAATTATACAAAAAGCACAAGCTTTAGAGCAACCTTCAGATATTTTTAAATAAGCTATGTGTTTATAATTGGTTATTACTCTATCAAAGGTTTTCTCTCCAATATAACTTAAATTGTTAACTAAAACACTTGGAGTATTTATTGCTTCTAATATTTTATCAATATTACCAGAAGAGACTATTGAGAAAATCTCATATTTATTTAAAATTTCTTTAGAGAAAAGATTTGCCATACAACCGGCTACAATAATTTTAGCATTTGTTTTTTTACTTAAAAAAATCTCATCTAAAATAAGGTAAGCTTCATCCCTTGCTTCTTTTAAAAAACCACAAGTATTTACAACAAACACATCTGCTTTTTTCATATTATTTGTTAGTGTATAGCCACTTGAAAAAAGTTTAGCAATCATCACTTCTGAGTCAACTTGATTTCTAGTACAACCAAGCGATATAAAGTGTAGCTTTTTCATATTTATTACCTTTCAAATCTTTTTTTGGCTTTAAACCTTTTTAAGCTAAAATTGCAGTGTATAAAACTTATAATTTTTTCATTTTTTTTACTAGAAAATATCTGTATAATTAGATAGAGAGTTTATATTGAGTAGGCTAAAAATTATAGTTTATTCTCCCTTCTTCGGCGAAAATCTTGAAAGTTGTTCTTGAAGGCTTTTTGCCGTACCTGTTGGCAATGTTCCACCTCCACCATGACGTGGCATAACTGCAATGTTTCCGCTTCCACCTCTATCTCTAAAAATCAAATGTGAACCGCTGATGCGTTCGGGTGTCAGACCTAGAGTATCTTTAATTTCTTTAAGAATATCCCTAACCTTTGCTCCTCTGGGAATATTGATCCCTGAATGACTTTCTTCAACCGGTTTAGCTTTTTTCCTGGCTTTCACCGGCATTGTTTTTTTTGTAGGAGTTTTTGGGGATCTTTTTCCTACTATTTCTGGTTTTTTTACTGGCTGTTTTTTTTGAGCTCTCTGAGAGAGTGAACTACTCGATGAAGTTTGCTTTTGTAACGACTTTTCATCTCCTTCAACACTTTTTTTCATAATTTTTTGAGGTTCATCCAAAACAACCAAATCTTCTTTAACTTCCTTTTCAAAACCCTCATCTGAACCCTCTTCACTCGAGCTTGAAGTTGTAGGTTCTTCAGATAAAACAAGAAGTCCTTTTTGTATTTCTTCATCCAATTCTTTTAATTCAAGTAAATCACATAGCTCTTTGGGTAAAAGAAATCTTTCTGTCTTTAAAGATTCTATTTCATACAAGTCCATAAGCGCACGCAGATCGGCACAAAAAAGTATTATACGGCAAACCATTTGAGAACTATTTAACAAAAGCTTTTGAAGCTCTTGAAGAGCAAGTATCCTTTTCTCAAAAGGAAGATTTGAGATTATAGGATTTAGCTGTTTAGTATATGCTTTCTTAAATTCTACTAATTTGGAGAGCATTTCAGGAAATATCTTTTCTAACATGGGAGCTATCTGAACAAATGTCTCTATCCAGACAAGGGGATAATAGGACTTCGCATCATAAGTTCTTTGTATTTTTTCAGAAAAAATTTCCAAAAATGGAGAAAAAGCCGTAAAAAAAGTCAATTCGATTCTCTTAAAATCATTTTGCAGTTGTTCAAAAAAAGGATTAAAACTTTTTTCAGAGCTAAGAATCGAAAAATGATTTTTATCTACAGTCGATGGATTTCTAAAGTTTTCTGCGATTTCGAAGAAATTAAAAACCATTCTATTATAGGAGGTTATTTTTATAGTATAGACATCTGAAACTAAGGGCATCAAAATAGTATCTACAATTGAATTAAGATCTTGTGCAAACGAATTTACCAAAGACAGGGCCATGCTTTTAGCAAACAAATCCGATGCAAATTCCGCTTGAGTCTTTTTCCGACAAGGAGGGATTTGATGATTTAGACAATATTGAACGTGGGTTAAGGTCCCCTTTAGGACGTCAAATAGTTCTGTAAAGATATCTTCTTGAACTTCCATTAAACGGCTTATAAGATCTAAGCTACTTTTAGAGATTTCAAACAAAGATTTCTCGGATAGTCTTTCAGGAATATTACTTACAAACTCTTCAAATACAGGCAAGTCTAAACCTAAATATCGTTTTTTTTTGGCAGATATAAGCAAATCTTTCTGAAACCGAGCTAACCTTCTAAAATGTAAAAAAGCATCTTCTTTTGATTTAACTTTACACGCCTCTTTTCCACATAATCCTAAAATATTGTAATCCATAAGTAAGGGAAAAGCATATTCACTTTTCAATAAAGAGACACATAAATTGATCCGCTTTAAAATAGCATCAATTTGCTTTTCAACCTCTATAAGAGGCCTTAATTTCATTTCTCTAATTTTAGGACTTTTTGAAAAGTGTGAAGCAAATTGTTGCTTCAAGGCAGATAGCTCTCGCTTTATCGTTTCAAAATCTTCATTCATACGATTACTAAATATTTCGCATGCTTTTTCTCTTGTATAAAGAAATTTATTATCTATTAACTCAGCCATCTCAGGAGCCTCATTTTGAGCATAACTCTCACAGAGCAAACTAATAAAAACCAAACAATAATGAGCTTCAAAACCTATTTTGAAATCCTTAAGGACTTTTATTAAAGAATTAACAGTAGATTGAACAGCAGGATAATTTTGGCTTGTTTTAAT
The DNA here is from genome assembly GCA_011065175.1 of Candidatus Anoxychlamydiales bacterium. Lineage (GTDB taxonomy): Bacteria > Chlamydiota > Chlamydiia > Chlamydiales > SM23-39 > JAAKFX01. Next base: position 3,868 of record JAAKFE010000073.1, on the reverse strand, counting down.
ATTTTGAGCATTTTCAATAAGCTCTTCATAACATCTATCTAGCTCCAACCCTAATAGATCAGCCAATGTAAGAATTCCACCTAGCTGCCAAGTACTGAGTATTTCTCTTAAAAGAATTTCTTGTTCATCTGAAAGAAAGCGTACGTTAGGGGGAAGGTTTCCTTCACTAATTCCTGCTGCAAAAAGACTTGAACTTTTTTGAGATGTGACTTGTGTTGAAGTTTTTACTGCTGAAACAGAGCTCGCTTGAGAGGATTGAAAAACAGCGTTTGGTTGAACGTTTTTTTTCTTTCTTTTCTTTTTCTTTTTTCTTCTAGAAGAAGCAGTAGATTCAGCTTGTTGACCGCCCCCTTCATCCGTTTGAGCTTGACTAGCCCGTAGTTCAAGAAAAGAGCGGACCTCCGCTGCAGGCAAATAAATTTGAGTCCTTTGCCCCATATTTGCGGCTACTAATGAACCGATAATTCTATTTGCTACAGGTTGAACGCTCGCTGGGTTTAGACTTTTTTGTTTATCGGCCTCAGCAGGTGCGGCTTTTATAAAAGATGGTATTTCAGCTACTCTTCTTGCACTTGCCATAATATATATCGTTATATTTTTTATATTATATTATACTATATTATATTAATAATTTCTATATAATTAGAAAGAATCATGAACTATTTAAATATAACTTGCTTTCAAATTATACTTACTATTTTTTTTACTTCGCACACGAGTGATACCAATGTGCATAAAAATTCTTACTAAATAAAATTTTATTTTGATATCATGTTTTCTCAAAAAAACGAGGAAAGAATGAAAGGAAGAAAAGCAAAATTACCTAAAGCCTTATTTGAGCATGATTTTACAAGTATCGCTAAAAAAGAACCCATGCTAGGACTAGACAACGTTTTCTTATTTTATCTCATTTAAAAGATGGAAAATCAATTACTGAAGTTTCGAATAATTTTAGAGTTTCTAGAAATGCAATTCATGATTGGCTAAGACGCTTAGCCTCTGAAGGAATAAATAGTCTAAGAGAAAAGAAAGGAAGAAGGCCTCGCTTTAAACTTGCTATTGACCAACATGAGGCATTTAAACAAACTGTTTTAGAACTTCAACATAATCGAAATGGAGGAAGGTTAAGAGGCGAGGATATTTTACAATTAATGCAAGAAAAGTTTGGGGTAGATTGTTCTATTGATACGGTTTATCGAACCCTTGCTAGGGTAAACCTAGCTTGGATAACTGGTCGTTCAATTCACCCTAAAGTAAATCTTGAAGCTCAAGAAACTTTAAAAAAAACTTCAAAGAAGTCATAACGTCCTCGCAAAGCGAGGATGTTATGACTTTGGACTTATACAACACAGCCGACATCTAAAATTGGCTGATTTCTCTTAGAAATTTATTTTATTGTAGCCCAAAAATATCTCGTTTGCATCATATTTGTAGGTTTAATTTATGCGAATGTTGTTTTGCTTCAACTATTTTGACTGACTTTCTAAAAACCGGGCAGCAAGCCGCTTTTCCATTTCAGCAAGGGGATCAATTACTCTTGTTAAAACTTTTCCTTCCGCATCAAAAAAATCAGCCTTAAATCCTTCCCCTAATTTCATTTTAAAATCCCAAAAAGGTCCTACAGAAGCAAAAGTTTTTATGCCTGATGTTCTTGCTATAAGCTCTGCTATTCCCCTCTCTTTCCCTGTAGAACAAGAATACAAAACAATGTTTGCATCTAAAAAGGCTCGAAAAGACGCAAATATTTGTATAGCTTTTTTTGTAAGAGAATAATCTTCTGTAAAGTGTATTTCTTCAGGATTTCCATGTCCAAATACAAAAAGAAGATTATATTTTCTTTTCTTAAAAAGATTACTGATTTGCTCAGCAGATGTTGGATGCTTGATTTTCACTTTATATTGCTTTGCTAAAGTGCTTATATAATCTAATCTTTTATATATTGGAAAAGCTCCACTCCAATCAGTGCTAGGAAAAAGAACTAAGGCAGTTGAGCTATTTGATCGTTTTCTTTTTTTCTCTTTATCTAAGTTAGATAATTCCTTGATTAATCTATTTGCATATGCAGCAATGCTAGATATGCTTTCTATGTCATATGAAATTTCTATGCCTTCTTTTCGAGCTAATAGAGCCACTATTTCTATAGACTTTGTTGTTATCGAAAGTTGAGTTAAAGCTGTCTGACCTTTGTTATCTTGCACTTTTGGATTTGCTCCTTGCTCTAGCAAAATGTCAACTATCTCCTTATGCCCTAATCTAGCGGCATACATTAATGCTGTATCACCACATTGATCTTGTGCATCTTTGTTTGCTCCTTTTTCTAGTATAAATGAAACTAGCTCTTTATGACCTGATGCAGCAGCAAAAATTAATACTGTCGTACCATATTGATTTTGTGCATCTATGTCTGTTTCATCATCGCACCATAACATTGAAAATATCTCTTTATTACCTATTTGAGCGGCAAGCATTAAAGCTGTATCGCCATTTTTAGCTTTTACATCTTTTTTCGCTCCTCTCTCTAGCAAAATTGAAATTATCTCTTTATGCTTATATCTAGCTGCCCACATTAAAGCTGTATAACCCGCAATGTTACCTTGTGCATCTATGTCTGCTCCTGCTCCATTATCTAATAAAATTGAGACTACATCATTATAACGCCCGCTAGCATCAGTATTATTACCTATATTTTTATCGAAAGTTAGAAAAGAAAAATTTAAATCAGCAGACTTAACTCTAGCTGCAAACATTAAAGCTGTATCTTCATGTTTATTTTTTTCATTTATCTTTGCTCCTTGCTGTATTAAATAATCAACAATCTCAAAATAACCCGATTTAGAAGCAATCATTAATGCTGTATTATAAGATTTATCTAAAACATTAATATCGATGCATGTTTCTTTCAAAATAAGTTTTAGAGTTTTAATATGACCTTTTTCAACTGCTATAAAAAAAGCTTTCGTAATAAAAGATCGGTCTAATCGGTTGAAATCATTAATGTTTTCTTTAATAAAATTTTCATGTTCATCATCAGTAAAACTAAGCTTTTCATTTAATATTGCTGTTTCATAGCTTTTTAGATCCTGAAGAACACTTGGGTATGAATTTTTACCTATTAAAGCTCTAACAGCGTCTAGATCCGGCTGCTTCGCCATTATCATGCTTCTTATTATTGCCGCGTAACTCATTACTTACTTACCTTGTTTTTTTATTATTAAATCTTTTAATTTTAAAAGATTATTATATAACATAAAATTGGTTATTGTCAATATTTTAATTAACATTTAATTTAGGCATTATAACCTAAAAACTCGATGTTCCACTTTTTTTAAAATAAATACTTCACATTTATTCAAAAACAAATTACAATTTCATCTTTAATCATTAAAGATGAGATTGTTATGCTTAAAAAAGCCTTAGATTTTATAAGACTATACATCGATTTATTGAATGAATCCCTGAAAGGTGTAGGTGGAAGCTTAACAAAATCCCAAAAGGCTTGGTTGGCCTTTTGCTTAACGGCTATGATTTTTACCAATACTATCAACTGGAAAGCTTGGGAGCGCTGGAGTGGGGGTAAATATTCAGATTCAGCCTTGTCAAAAATGCTAAGATGGAGCCAAATCCCTTGGAACCTTTTACTCCTTGCAAGCACAAAGTTAATAATTTCTCGCTATAACATCAAAGGGGGTGTTCTTGTTATTGACGACTCAGATCATCAAAGATCAAAAAATACCACTCGCATAGGCTATGTCCATAGAATCAAGGACAAAAAATATGAAGGCTATTTCAATGGCCAAAATTTGATTTTTCTTCTTTTAGTTACGGATCGGATTACTTTTCCTATAGGATTTTCATTTTATGAGCCAGA
>JAAKFE010000072.1 GCA_011065175.1 Candidatus Anoxychlamydiales bacterium | reverse complement strand
TACGAAGCGTTTCAAGCTTGGATCCGAAATCAGTCTTAGGCCAAGCATTTTCTTCAAGAGTCAGAGATCATTTTAGAGCTATTGGAGCTCCGGCACCCAATTCTTGATTTGGAATGTGTATAAACAAAAAAAAAGGGGATTTTTATCCAAATTTTTCTTAGATTTGTATATTATAAAATATAAAAAATTATTTAGAAAAATATGGATGAAAAAATAGATATAAAAAATTTAGTCATAATTGGATCAGGACCAGCTGCTTACACAGCAGCAATATATGCCGCTAGAGCAAATTTATCACCAATTTTATTCGAAGGATTTATGTCTGGGCCTATTGGAGGTCAGTTAATGACAACAACAGAAGTTGAAAATTTCCCAGGATTTCCAGGCTCTATTATTGGACCTAAACTTATGGAAAACATGCAGCTTCAAGCAAAAAAGTTTGGTACAATAAATCTTATTGAAGATGTAATAGATATTGATCTTACAAAAAAAACTTACGTGGTAAAAGGTACAAAATCTACATTTTCAACAAACTCGATAATAATTGCGACTGGAGCTAATGCTAAAAGATTAGATATTAAAGGTGCAAAAGATGGTGAGTTTTGGCAAAAAGGGGTAACTGCTTGTGCTATTTGTGATGGGGCAGCTCCAATTTTTAGAGATAAAGATCTTTTTGTAATAGGAGGAGGGGATAGCGCTGTTGAAGAGGCTGTATTTTTAACCAAATACGGAAAAAAAGTTTATATAGTACATAGAAGAGATAAGCTTAGAGCTTCCAAAATTATGGCTAAAAGAGCAATAAACCATCCAAAAGTTGAAGTTTTATGGAATTCTGAGATAATAGAAATATTAGGAGACACTGTTGTAAGAGAAGTTATTTTGAAAAACACTAAAACAAACAAACAAGAGAAAAGAGGGGCTGCTGGAGTTTTTTTTGCAATAGGTCACTCTCCAAACACTGGTTTTTTGAATAAGCAAATTACATTAGAGCCAAACGGTTATATTAAAGTTGAAAAAGGCACTACTAAAACTTCAAAAGAAGGGGTTTTTGCAGCAGGTGATGTTCAAGATTATACTTATCGCCAAGCTATTACAGCTGCAGGATCTGGGTGTATGGCAGCTTTAGATGCTGAAAAATATCTTTTAGAAAAAGGATATCTAAATTAATGCGAAAATTATTGTTTCTAGTTAGTATATTTTTTATTTCGAATAGCTACTCTTTAGAGAGAGCTCCTTGGTTTGGTGATGTTTATGAATTTCATTTTTTAAGTAAATATACTTACTATCGTTTCGATAAAGTTGATGCTGCTATCGTTCAGCCGGATAGCGTATCTAATAACCACTTAGTTCATTTTAACTTATCTTTTTCTCCATCTCTTCAGTGGAGTATAGATTCAGATTTAGAATTTATTCAGACTCCTCGCCAAGATTTTGGGTTTAGATCTGTAGCTTTTCAAGCAAGGTATCTTTTTAAAGATGATATTTTGGGAGATCCGCTCAGCATATCTTTAGGTGCTAATTTTAGGGTTGTATCATCTGAGAGTTTAAAAGATGTCTCTACTTTGTATCATTCAGATGCAGATTTTGAACTAAATTTAGCTTTTGGAAAAGAGATTTCAAAACTTGATTATTGGAGGTTTAGATTTTGGTTTTATGGCGCTGTTGGCGCCGCAAATAGTAGTTCTCCCTGGGTTAGGGGAAATTTTGCATTAGAAGGCAATCTAAATGAGAAAAAAAAGTGGTCTTTATTTGTGGATGCTATGCATGGTTATGGCAGAAGAGAGTTTGTAGATGTTTTTAACTTCGATGGCTATGGAAGGATTAGAGAAAGAAATATAGATATTGGTTTTAAATATGGCTATCGGTTAAGCGTTTATGGAACATTGAGTTTCGAGTATAAAAGAAGAATTTTAGCTAAAAGATGTCCTGAAAATGTGAATTTTTTCTCGGTTAGTTATTTAGTTCCTTTTTCATTTTAAAAATATATAATATATTTTTATTTAGTACATTTTAAGAATCTAATTGTTCTTTTAATTGTTTTATTATAAGAGATATTTCATGATACATCTCTGCTTGAAAAATTCTTTGATCGATCTCAGCAATATAAGATTGATGTTTTTCTTTTCCATCTTTTAATTTTAGTGCAAATTCTTTTGCATATTCAAAATAGTTTTTAGCCGTTAAATATTTTTCATCATTCATGCGCTTTTCAGCAGTAGAGAAACAAGCTTTGCTGATATTTAAATAATTGCTTTCTAAAAGTAGAGATATTTCAGGAGATAACTCTTCGCTAACTCGGGAATTTTTTTTTATAATAGATATAGAAAAGCCAAAATGCTTAGTTGCAATAAAAGATTTATTAAAAGTCATATAAATATGACCAATGTTAGATTGATTTTCAGCTGATTTAATAAGCATTAATTTTTTTTCAGCTTCATTATACTTTTCGACTAATCTGATTTTGCTTTTATATAAACAAATACCCTCGTTAAATAAAGCGTTTGCCTTTATTTGAAAAGAAATGGCAGAGCTAAGATAAATGTTAGCAGCTTGATTTTTATTATCTACAATTTTTTTTACTAATGTTGATATTAGCTGAGTTAAATGAATTATTCTTGTTTGTTCTTTTGATTGTTTTAATTCTTCTTCAGTTTTTTTTAACAGCTCTTCAAGATCATCTATAGATATTAATAATGTTTGAACTGGAGAGGGGCCTGGTTTTCTATCAGAAATAATACCAGCTTTTTGTGCAAGTTCTCGAAGTTTTTTAGTAATTAGAATCGAGTTTTGATTTCCCTCTGATTCTTTTATTTCTTCTTCGCTTTCTAATTGCTTAGGCATTTGAAAAACTAAAGCTCTTCTACATATTTTTGTTACAAATTGAAGCAAGTTTTCTCGCTTTGGATTTTTAAAAGCCTCTTCAAAAATAATGTTGGCTAAATTATAGCTACTAGCTATAGCATTTATTCCCTGTAAATTAAAGTTTTGAATAAAGTTAGAAATAGCTTCATTTAATCTTTTATTTAGTTCAATTCTATGATCTTGAGATTTGCAAAATGGACATATAAGAGCGCCTTTATCTTTAGATCCAGCAAAAACTGCATATGAAGCACTTTGCGAGCAATTTAAATGAGTAAAAATCCTAGAAACAACTCTTCCTTTTAAATCTGTGAATATTTTAGGTATATAATTTTCAAGATTCATTTCTAAAATTTCGTTCGATGCATTACTAGATGAACTGCTACTAGCAGAGCTGCTAGAAGCTGAACTACTTGAAGATGGACTTCTTGCGTTACTCATATTTTTAACTATTATAATTTATTATATTTTATAGTTGTTTTTAGAGTTATTTCACAATATTTCTTAAACATATTTAATGAATTAACTATTTGTTTTATTTATTAAAAATATTATTTTAAATAAAATTAAAATTAAATTCAAGATAAGATTGTATAATGTGCTAATTTCAGTGATTAATAAAATTAATATTATAATATAAAATTTATTTTAATTAATTTAAAAAAAATATTTGCATTTTTGGATAAGTTAAATTTTAAAAGTAGGCTATAAAAAATGAATAAAAACATTGAAGTTTATTTCTGTGCAAGTCGTTGATAATTAAGAGCTTTTAAAATAATTCTGCTGTTTTTTTTATTATATATTTTATTTATGATGTTAGAGCAAAGTAGAAACGTCCTAATCCCTCCAAAGCACAAATGTCCTAATAAAATTTTTATTAGGAGGTTAACTTTGGAGAATTAGGGCACAACTGCTTTGTTCCTATATAATTGAAATAAACCAACAAAGATGATATAATTTTATGTATAATTGCTAAAAACAAGAGGTAGACAGATGGTAGCTGTATCAGCTTCAAGCTCAAGTTCTCAAAAAAAAAATTTAGATCAAATTAAAACAGGTTTTTCTAATACTTATTTAAAGGTTAAAAATTTTGTTAAAAATCACTTTTTAAAAATAGCAGCTGTTGCTTTATTAGTTGGTTTATTAGTTGGTTCATATTTTGTATTTGGAATAGAGGTAAGTTTGATATCAGCTGGCTTAGTTTGCATAGCTACGATTGCTTATAAGATTTTAAATCGTTTGAAAATTGCAAAATTTTCTCCTCCACCTACCGCTGCTGTTTCATCAGCAACGGCACTGAGAAAAATATCGACAGCTATATCAGATACAGATACAGAAATAGTAAAAGTTGCTGGGTCTGGAAGAGAGCTTCACGATAGTGTTAAATGGTTAGGCAAGTATAGATCAAGTTCTGAAACAAACCGAGAGGAAATGTTACAAGCTATTGGAGTGGCCACTTTGGAAACTATTTACAAAAAAGGTGTTGAAAGAGTATTTCAAATAACAGTTAAAGAAATAACTGAAATGCAAAAAGAAACTCAAATTGTTGGAGAAGAGGTTAAAACTGATCTCGATGAACAAATGTATTATGCTAGAGCTATTAAAGCTTCTCCTAGAGAATCTTCTGCTTCGGAAACGATTCAAAAAGTGGAAGTTATCGAAGGAGAGAGTTTAGATGTTGCCCTAACTTTAAAAAGAGAAAATAGATATCAAGAAGTTGCTGTTTTAAATATGGCATCTTTCATACCTCCAGCTAGTGGATTTTTATCCGGCAGCACCTCTCAACAAAGCTCTCTTTGTAGGAGATCCACTTTATTTGAGTCTATTAATATTGCAAACGACCTAAGAAAAGTAGCCAGTTATAATGCTTTTTTAAGAAAAAAAATGGTGGGAGGCAGATATATAATTCCTGAGTTTGGAGCTTTATTTTCTCCAAGAGTTAAGGTATTTCGTGGTAACTTGGATGAAGGTTTTGCTTATTATAAACAGCCGAAAGAAGTAAATGTTATCTCTTCTTCAGCTTATGCTATAGGCCTTTACATGCCTAGACCCACTGATCATAGAGCAAAAACCAAAAGAAAACTGCAAATGATATTAAATACAGCTTTAGAAAGAAAACAAGAAGCTGTAGTTTTGGGAGATTATGGTTGTGGCGCTTGTAGAAATGATCCAAAAGAAGTAGCAGAGATTTTTAAAGAAATTTTCCAAGAAAGACCAATATATCAAAAAAGAATGAAAATTGTTTTTGCAATTACACGCTATACAAGCTTTGATGATAAAAGTGGAGCGGTAAAAAGTTTTTCAGATGCTTTGCATGGTTTTGAAAAATAAAACTTTTTAATAAACGTCTTTTAAATAGCGTTTTTCTTACTTTTTTATGAAACATGAAAATTACAAATCCTGTTAATTTTTAAAAATTGATCAAAAACAATAATACTAGCATTATTGATAAATCACAAAAGCGATAGTAACAGCATTTGTATGAGTAATGCTTATAAAAATTTCAGGATTACTAAATTTTTTTTTAATTTCTTTTGAAAGTATACAAATAGGTTTGCCTTTTTCATCATTTGTAATTTCAATATCTAAAAAAGAAAGATCTTTTCCAAATCCTGTGCCGAGGGCTTTTGCTATAGCCTCTTTTGCAGCAAATCTAGCTGCTAAGTGAATAGTAGAATCTTTGAATTTAAGGCAGTATTTTCTTTCGTTTTCTGTAAAGATTTTTTCTAAAAAAGCCTCGCCCTTCCTTTTAATAACAGATCTTAGCCTTTCAACTTCTACAATATCAGTTCCAATGCCTTTAATACTCTTCATCTGGCTCTTCTTCATAACGTTCTTCTTCGCCGTGATCAAAGTCTTCCACATAGCCCTCTTGATCAAATGTATTACAGAAAATCATTCTACCGCTAGATGTATGTTTAACAGATAATACTTGAGCGTCGATAATCTCGCCGATATAATCACCACCACCGTTTACTACAACCATAGTTCCATCTTCTAAGTAGCCTACTCCTTGGCGGGGCTCTTTCCCATATCGTTGAATCTTTATTTTTATCTGCTCTCCTGCTTGCATTAGAGGTTTTAATGAATTTGAAAGAGCATGTAAATTAATTATTTTAATCCCTTCAATAGAGGCACTTTGAATTCTAGAGATATCTGCTGTTAAAATGTTTGCATCTAAAAGCCTAGCTAATCTAAAAAGTTTAGATGTTTGATCTTTGATTTCAGGGAAATCAGTATCGTTATATCTAAGCTCTAAAGCGGGTATTTCTTCTAATTTTTTCAACGTTTCAATACATCTTTTAGCTTTGACTTTACTTTGCTCATCTCCCATTTCAACTTGTGCATAGAGCTCTTTTATTGTAAATCTAGGTATTACTAAATGGTGATCTAAAAGCCCTGAAGCTGAAAGATCAATTATTCTTGTATCTGCTAAAATTGAAGAATCTATCAAAAGATCTTTTTTCTTTTGAGCAATAGCTGTGAATTTTACAAAAGGAATGCTAATGTAGAGCTCATCTGATGCTCTAAGAGTCATTAATGTTCCTAAGTATAACCCAAATAAGAATAGAGCTATTTTAATGATTTCTAAAATTTGTGGAGCTAAAATAAATGATTTAGCGCTGATAGTTAAAATAGTATTTAGAATTAAAACTAAAGCTTGTCCCATCAAATAACCGATAAAAAGACCGATAATAGCAATATTAAAAGATCTTAAATTGAACCTTCTAAATAAGATATCAAATCCAAAAAGTAAAAAAGCAAATACAGCCCCTATAATTACGCCAATGATAGCATTAATTTTTACATCTCCAATAGTTATTCCAATCATGTAAATAGTTATGAAAAAAACACTGAGTATGAAGAAAAATATACGTGAAAACACCAAAGATAGATTCATAGCTCAAAGCCTCCTAAATTAATTATTTTTTTTATAAAAATACTAAAATTACAGTTTAAAATTGTAAAGCATTTGAACTTTTTTTGTCGATGATATAAAAAATTATTTATGATATTTCGTGTTTTTAGAAATTTGAAAAGCTCGATATAGTTGTTCTAATAGAATTAATCTTACCATTTGATGAGTAAATGTAAGCTTAGAAAGGGAGATAGTATAACCTGCATTGTCTTTTATTTTTTTTGATAAGCCTGTATCGGATCCGATTACAAATGAAATTGTAGATTTATATTTTTCAAAAAAATGAAAAATCTTTTTACTAAAATCTATGCTTGTCAAAATTTTTGCTTTTTCATCTAAGCAAATATAAAAATTTTCATTTAAAACTTTTTTTTCTAAATCTTTTTCATCTTTTAAAATTTGCCAATCAAATTTAATATCAGCTTTTAATCTTTTTTCATATTCAAAAAGAGCTTCTTTTAGCCATTTTTCTCTGGTTTTATGAATGGTAAATATTTTAACTTTTATCATAAGTCTTTATGTGAGGAATTTCTTCCCCATCATAGGGAGAAAATATCATTAAAATTTTAATAACCTAGTGTTTTCCAAAATTGACTTAAAAGTCCAGAATTTTGCTGCAATGTAATCTGTTTTTGAAGCTTTTCTATTTGAGCTGTTTTATTGGCACTTTCAATATCTTTTAATCGGATAAGAGTCTTTAGGACTTGATGCGAATCAAAATCAGCTTTGCAACTGTAACATTTATTGAGGCTGTTTAGATCTAGAGACATTTTAAAACAATTCGAAAAAGATTCTTGATTTAGAGTAAAAAGGATCTTTTGGGTTTGTTTTCTGAGATTTTTTTCTTTTTTTGGTGTTGAAAGCCAG
>JAAKFE010000071.1 GCA_011065175.1 Candidatus Anoxychlamydiales bacterium | reverse complement strand
TTAGCGATTTTAGCACAGTTAGCATTTTTAAAAGATTTACGAGATCCTCTTTCAGATTCTTTATACGATAAAAAAGATTTTTCAGGTTCAGCTCTTCTAGAGCAGCAAGTAACTCGTTGTTTAGCTGCGAAAACGCCTTTGCAAACAGTATTTGCAGGTTCAGATCCTGTTTGTGGAATCAGGTATTTATTTGAACCTAGTAAGGTAAAAACGCTAACTAGAGAAACAAGATGCTTATTTGAGCCTTTAGAAGAAAACCAAGGAGAAATTTTAGCAAATATTGACGAGGGTTTTGCTCCAAAAGATATGGGGGATTTTGTAAGACAACTTATAGAGCACTATATATTTTATAGAAATAATGGGATGGGAACGGAATTTCATGATTTGTTAAATGCTAGTGATAAACATACTTTTATAAGTCTTTTAAATAATGTTCCTCAAAGACTTATTCCAGGTTTAATAAGCGTTAAAAATAAAGAAGGTCAAACCTTATTGCATTTAGCGATAAAGCTTGGGTTTAAAGATATAGTTTCAGAAATATTAAAAAGGATTCCAGATGCTGATTTAGTAGATCTATTGAAGATTAAAAACAAGCAAGGAGATACAGCTCTTCATTTTGCATTAATATACGGTGATAACAAAAATGCTTCAGAAATGTTAAAAAGGATTCCAGATGCTGATTTAGTAGAATTATTGAAGATTAAAAACGAGCTAGAAAATACAGTTCTTCATTTGGCATTAGTATACGGTGATAAAGAAAATGCTTTAGAAATGTTAAAAAGGATTCCAGATGCTGATTTAGTAGAATTATTGAAGATTAAAAACGAGCAAGGAGATACAGTTCTCTATTTGGCATTAGAATACGGTAATAAAGAAATTGCTTTAGAAATGTTAAAAAGGATTCCAGATGCTGATTTAGTAGAATTATTGAAGATTAAAAACGAGCTAGAAAATACAGTTCTCCATTTGGCATTAGTATACGGTAATAAAGAAATTGCTTCAGAAACATTAAAAAGGATTCCAGATGCTGATTTAGTAGAATTATTGAAGATTAAAAACAAGAAAGAAAATACAGCTCTTTATGTGGCATTAGTATACGGTGATAAAGAAATTGCTTCAGAAATATTAAAAAGGATAAGGATTCCAGATGATGATTTAGTAGAGCTATTGAAGATTCAAAACAAGCAAGGAGATACAGCTCTTCATTTGGCATTAGTATACGGTAATAAAGAAATTGCTTCAGAAATATTAAAAAGGATATTCAATTGGGATGGTGATCTTGTGAAAATATTAGAACAAATAGATGAAAAAAAAATATCGGATATTTTTCCTGATTTAAAAATACAAATTCTTTTTAAACTTTTAGATGTATCAAAAGCCCAAAATTGTCCTAAGACATCTAAAATTATAGTACTTAAAATTAAACAAGAACTTTTGCTCCTGACTTCGGTCCTTTTAGATTTAAGTAATTTACCCTAAGAAATTTAAACTTGCGCCTATATTGTAGTTTTTATAATAATACAGGATGTATTTTATATAAATTATTTTAATTTATCAATAAATATTTTCGCCTACATATTTTTAGGAATTTTATAAGAATAAAAATTCATAGATCACTTACTTATTTCTAAAGTACCGAAGTCAGGATTAAAGTTATTAAAAGCCCAAAATTGTCCTAAGATATCTAAAATTATATTACTTAAAATTAAACAAAAAACTTTGCCATATATGATTGCAGGAACAATTGCAACAATATCTCTAAGCTTAAGCTATTTCTATCTCTCAAGGAATAATGAAGAGTAATATTTTTTAAAAAAATTATCTTTTCACAAACTTATACTTGATCTCTAAAAAGATAAGATCGATATCTAATATTTTTACTTTGATTTTTTTCGCAAAAGAAAAAGTTTTGTGTGAATGTGTGCCTACGAGCTGAAGAGCCTCTTCAAAATACTCATAGTAATCATCGCCTATCTCAGATACATGTAAAAATCCATCTACAAAATAGTTCTCTAACTCAAAATATATCCCAAATGGTTTAACTTTGGTGACTGTAGCTACAAATTTTTTATTCGCCTCTTTTTTTAAGATTTTTTTCAAAAACCTTAATTTTTTTAAGGTTATTAAAGAAGATTCTGCTTTAAATGAGAGCCTTTCTTTTTCTGAGCAGATTTGAGCAATCTCATTTAAATTAATTGTTTTATCTTCTTCGTCAAATAAGATTCTTTGAGTTATTAGATCTGTATATCTTCTAATAGGGGAGGTGAAATGAGTATAGTGTTTTAGAGCGAGACCAAAATGACCTATATTATCAGGAGAGTAACAAGCAAGTCTTAGATTCTTAATAAAAGCTATTGATAAAAGATGTAAATATTTTGAGTCTTTAGCTTCTAAAAAAAGATTCTGAATATCTGTGTGGGTTGGGCTTTTTGGAAGCTTAAAACCGAGTGATCTTGCTATTTCAAAAAAATCTTTAAAATCTTCAAAATTTGGTTCTTCATGAATCCTGTAGATAAGGTTTCTTCCTTTTTTACTCAAATGAGTTGCAACTATTTCATTTGCTTTTAGCATAAACTCTTCAATTAGCTGATGAGTGATATCGTACTCTACAGTTTCTATTTTGATGGGGCTTTTATCTTTATCTAAAATTAGTCTAGAGTCTGGAAGAGCAAAATCTATACTTCCTCTTGTGAATCTTTGTTTTTTTAATAAAAGACACAATTCTACCATATCTTTTAAATTTTTTTTGTATTTGTGGCTTTTTTTAGAGTCTAAAACTTCTTTAGCTTCTTCATAGGTAAATCTTTTTTCGCTTTTTATAAAAGATCTTGCGATTTCATAATTTAGAAGATCACCTGACTTATCAAAAATCATTAAAACTGAAATAGTAAGTCTGATCTCATTTTCTTTGAGTGAGCAAAGATCGGATGATAGCTCATAGGGCAACATAGGCACGCATCTATCTGGAAAGTAAGTAGAGTTTGCTCTTTTTGCTGCTACTTTATCTAAATGAGTGTTTGGTTTTATAAAATGAGCTACATCTGTGACATGTACAGCTAAATTAAAATTACCATTTTCATCTTTTGAAATGGATGCAGCATCATCAAAATCTTTAGCTCCTATTGGATCGATTGTGAAAGTTATTAGATTAGATAGATCTTTTCTTTTTTCTAAATCTTCACGAGTAATTTTTAGATTTTGTGCTTGCTCTATTTCTTCTTTAGTAAAGTTCTCTGCAATATTAAATTCAGCAATTGACGCCTCTGTATCTTTAGACACATCAGATATGTGAGATAAATGTTTTGTCATTTTACAGATTGTAGTTTCTTTTTTATCTTCCCATTTGATGACTTCCATAATTATTCTGTCACCATGTTTTACTATTTTATCTGTTTTTACTATAACAGACCAATCAGTGCCAAGAAGAGGTACGTATACTTCATAATGATTTTTCTTTGCTGTCTTTGACCAAATGATACCTGCTAAATGTGTTTTTTCTCTTTTTACTATTTTTAAAATAGTTCCATCTAATCCTTTAGAGGTAATGTTTTTAATTTGCACTTCAACAATATCACCATCTATTGCATTTTTCATCTCGCTTTTAGGTATGAAAACATCTTTGGTTTTTTTGTCTAGACAACAAACAAAACCAAATCCTCGAGGATTTGTTTTTAAAGTTCCTTGAACTATTTTATTTTTCATTTTTTTTATTAAAACTTGTAAAAGTGTTTTGAAGAAGTGAGGCAACGGTCATTGGACCTACTCCCTTAGGAACTGGTGTGATTTGAGATGCTATTTTTGAAACATTTTCAAAATCAACATCGCCTTCAATTTTAGTAGTGCCATCTTCTTGTTTTATGTAGTTAATTCCAACATCGAGTACTATAGCTCCATTTTGAACCATTTCTTTAGTAACAAATTTTGGTTTTCCAATCGCTGCAACTAATATATCTGCAGATCTTGTTATTTCTTTTAAATTCTTGGAATGACTATGACAAACTGTCACCGTTGCATTACAATGAGGTTTTTTTTGCATTAAAATAGCAGCAAGCGGTTTTCCAACGATATTTGATCTTCCAAGAATTACTACATGTTTAGATTCAACTTCAATATGGCTTTTATAAAGAAGCGTTTTTATACCCAGCGGTGTGCAGGGCAGAAAACCTGTATCATCTCCGATTAACATTTTTCCAACATTTATAGGATGAAACCCATCTACATCTTTTTTTGGAAAAATTCTTTCTATTACTTTTTTATTTGAGATGTGTTTTGGAAGTGGCATTTGAACTAATATCCCATCAACCTTATCATCTTGATTTAGCTTGTCGATTTCGTTTAATATAACACTTTCTTTCTCTTCTTCTTTAAAATGATACAAATTAAAATCAATACCAACTTTTTCTGAGGCTTTTTCCTTCATTCTAATGTAAATGAGTGATGCTGGATTATTGCCAACTAAAATTACGCTTAAATTTGGTTTGGTCTTGTATTTAGAGATTTTTTCTTTTAGCTCTATTGCTATTTCATCAGCTATTTTTTTTCCGTTTATAATCATATTTTATTTAAAAATGTTAAGAATTCATCATGTAAATGTTTATTACTAGCTACTATTGCATTTTTTTTCTGTAAAACAACTTTTGAACCATCATAGTGAGTAACTTTCCCTTGAGCTTCTTCAATAAGGAGCTTTCCAGCTGCTAAATCCCAAGGACCTAAGCCTGTTTCCCAAAATACATCAAACCTACCAGCTGCTACATAAGCAAGATCTAAACTGGCCGCTCCAATTCTACGGATAGGAAGTCCTAATTTTAAAATTTCTATAAATCGATCTTGGCAGTTGTTTGGATTGTCTTGCAGATCATATGGAAAACCCGTTGATAAAAATGCATCATCTAATTTTTTAGTGTTAGTAACGCTTAGCTTCTCTCCATTTAAAAAAGCGCCTTTTGATTTTTCTGCTACAAATAACTCATTAATTATCGGATGAAAAGTCACGGCCGATATTATTTCATCTTTTTTTGCTACTGCAATACTAACAGCAAACATAGCAATAGAATGTGCAAAATTTACAGTTCCATCTAATGGATCTATTATCCATTTATATTCACTTTTCTTATCAAATTCACCCTCTTCTTCACAAAGAATAGAGTGATCTTCAAATCTTTCATTAACATATGAGATGATAGCCTTTTCAGATAAAAGATCATACTGAGTTACTAAATTGTGTTTTCCTTCTTTTTTCTCAATTTTATAGTTTGATCTAAACCCCGATTTTAAAATATCACCAGCTTCTAGCGCGGCTTCTATTGCGCTTTTTGTGATCTTCGAAAAATCTTTGTTTTCAAACCAATCCATAAATTTTTATATCCAGTCTTTTTTAAATATTCAAAAAATAAAATTGGCATTGCAAAAAATAAAAATGCATATATGCCATCAATTGCAGGATATAATATTACATCCGTTATTAACCATGTTATAGATAAATTTATTTTTTTATCGAAGATAAAAAATAAAATAGGGGATAAAACAGAAAAAATTATAGAAAATATCCAAGTAAATATAGATAAATTTATCGGTTTATCATTAAAATATTTTTTTCCCCTATATAAAATTATTGAAGATAGTAAATATAAAATCGCGTTTATTCCAAAAAAAGCCTCTGAAAATAGATCTTGTATAAATCCAACCAAGCAAGCTATCCATAATATCGATGCAAAACTTATATTATAAAATAAAAAGATGAGAAGTGGAGCAAAATATATAAATTTGATATTTGAAAAAAAAATCATCGAAAAAAAAGATGTAAAAAAAAGAAAAATTATTTTCGTCTTTATAAAACTTTCTTTTTTTTGTGCCATTTTATAGCCGATGTTAGAATTGTTTTTAAATCCGAGAATTTAGCATCCCAATTAAGATGCTTTTTAGCTTTTTTAGATGTAGCAAATAACATTTCTGGATCGCCTTCTCTTCTTGGTAAAAATTTTAAGCTTATCTTTGTATTAGTAATGCGCTCAATCGCATTTATTATTTCTAAGACAGAAAAACCCTCCTCAGAGCCTAAATTAAGCTCTAATGAGTGGTTTTGATCAAAAAGATAATTTAATGATCTCGTATGGGCTAGAGCTAAATCTTGAACATGTATATAATCTCTAATCGCTGTTCCATCTTTTGTATCATAATCAGATCCATAGACATTTAAATTTGAATTAATTCCTAAAGCTGTATCTATAGCTAAAGGTATTAAATGACTCTCTTGATCTCTATGCTCTCCTATTTCAGTATCTAAATCAGCCCCTGCTGCATTAAAATACCTAAGCGTAACATACTTTAAGTTATATGCTTTTTTATAATCTTTTAAAATCTGCTCAATCATATATTTGGATTTGCCATAAGGAGAAATTGGATCTTGAGGGTGATTTTCACACATAGGAGAAAATTTCGGGTGTCCATAAGTTGCACATGAACTTGAAAAAATCAAATATCTTATATTATTTTCAAGCATTGCATTTAATAAATTTAAAGTGCCAATAACATTGTTTTCATAGTACTTTTTAGGGTTTTGCATAGATTCTGGCACTAGAGCATTTGCTGCAAAGTGCATAACAGCTGTAGGTTTTGTTTTTTTCAAAACCCAATTTAATCTATCCCCATCTTTTAAATCTCCTTCAAAAAAAGGTCCCCATTTAATAAAACTTTTATTTCCTGTTGATAGATTATCAAAGGTAATTGGATGAAATCCTTTTTTTGCTAGCTCTTTACAGTTTTGCGATCCAATATATCCTGCGCCACCTGTTACTAAAATAGGCTTTTTCAAAACTAATATGCTCCTTTAGAAAAAAACATTTTCGGAATAGTTTTTAAAATTAAATATAAGTCTAATAAAAATGATTGATTATCTATATATTTTTCTTCCATTTTAAGTCGCTCTTCTATGGTAATTTCACTTCTTCCAGATACTTGCCAAATACCTGTAATTCCAGGTCTCATTGATAAAATCTTTTCTGTTTTATTTCCTAAGTATCTTTTGATCTCTATTTGAAAATTCTCTTTTTTTCCAATTAATGCAAAAGGTCTAGGTCCCACTATACTTAAATCTCCTTTCAATACATTTATAAATTGCGGAAGCTCGTCTAATGAGGTTTTTCTTAAAAAACGGCCCAAAGGGGTTATTCTAGGGTCATTTCTAAGTTTTTGAAATTTTTTCCATTCATA
Organism: Candidatus Anoxychlamydiales bacterium; assembly: GCA_011065175.1. Taxonomy (GTDB): domain Bacteria; phylum Chlamydiota; class Chlamydiia; order Chlamydiales; family SM23-39; genus JAAKFX01. The sequence goes on along the minus strand of JAAKFE010000071.1, from coordinate 646 downwards.
TTTTAAGATATCATTTTGTTTCAAAAGTTTATGAAGTAGCGAATCCGCTTTTTTATACATCGTTCTAAATTTAATGCATTTTATAGTTTTTCCTCCTCTTCCAATTCTTTCAGAAATATAAAATATAGGTCCTTCAGAAGTAAAGGCAATCAACATAGTAATGATTAAATATACAGGAGAAAAAACTATCAAAATAAACAAACTAAATAAAATATCAAAAATCCTTTTCGAAGGTTTATGTTTAAAAGGGTATAGAAATACATTTTTGCAAGACATGCTTAATTTTTAGTTTTGCTTATACAATGATATATCCTTTATACGATAATTTTGCAATGAAATTATCTTAATTAAACTTTCAAAAGATACATTTATTTATATTTATCAACAGGTGTTAAATAGCCATAAGTCCTAATATTAAAAGTAATATAGAAATGCTCCAAAAAGCAGCATTTTCTTAATCTTTTAAAATCCCTCTCAATATCTTGGATAAAAAGAGCTTATTGAGTCATTTTGTTTATTTCTCTTGCTAAAGACTCCATGTCACCTTTTATGGCTAGACGCAAGGCATTCTCACCCCATCTGTTTTGAATACTAAGAGCTTCCGGAGACATTATTTTTGCTATTTCGATTGCTAAAGACTCCATGT
>JAAKFE010000070.1 GCA_011065175.1 Candidatus Anoxychlamydiales bacterium | reverse complement strand
CTATGTCCATAGAATCAAGGACAAAAAATATGAAGGCTATTTCAATGGCCAAAATTTGATTTTTCTTCTTTTAGTTACGGATCGGATTACTTTTCCTATAGGATTTTCATTTTATGAGCCAGATCCTGCACTAAAGAAATGGAAAGACAAGGACCAAGAATTAAAGAAGCAAAAGGTAAGTAAAAAAGAGCGTCCAGTAAAACCTGTAAAAAATAATAAATATCCATCCAAATTAGAAATAGCACTTGATTTATTAAGCGCTTTTTTTAAAAATCATCCCTCATTGAAGATAAAATGCATCTTAGCTGATGCATTTTATGGTTCAGCTGATTTTGTAAAAAAAGCCTCTGAAATGCAGGGTGGAGTACAAATTATTTCACAAATCCGTTCTAATCAACTTATTCGAAACAAGAGAGGGTTATTAGTTGAAGTAGAGCAACATTTTGCTAATGAAGATAGGACTCTTAGAAGGATTTCTATCAGAGGTGAAAAAGAAGAGATTATCGTTCTTTGTACTCAGAAATTGTGGGTAGCCGCACATGAAGAAAAAAGAATAATAGTAGCTATAAGATACGAAAACCAAAAAGATTTTCGTTATATAATAGCATCGGATATGTCATGGCAGTATATCGATGTTATTCAAGCATACACATTACGTTGGTTGATAGAGGTTTTCTTTCAAGACTGGAAAACTTATGAAGCGTGGAGTAATTTGGCCAAGCAACAAGGTATTGAGGGATCTAGCAGATGCGTTATTCTGAGCCTGTTGCTTGACCATTCTTTCTTCCTTCATGAAGACCAAAGGCCTTGCATAGAAAACAAACTTCCTTTGCATACCATTGGAAGCCTGACCGAGAATTGTCGACTGCAGATAATATTTAACGCCATATCATCTATCTTGAAATCCCCTGAGCCTCAAAAAGTTTTCGAAAACATCAAAAATTCGTTAGAAATGACGATGTCATTAAGAAAATCAGAAAAACACATGTCCCATCGAGGATTTAAAAAAATCTTTAGTGAAGCTGCATAACAGCCTTAAAAAGTGGAACATCGAGTAAAAAGCTTTTAAACCGCAAGTTATTATTAACCAATAACTTACAAAAATTAACATTAAATTCTTATTACATAAGCTATTGATAATCAATTAGAAAACTCAAAAATCACTTTTGAAAGCATGACATGTTTATCCAAAAAATGAGACTCTACTACCTAGCTTTTACATCGATTAAAATTTTTCTATTCAAAATAAAAAAACTTATGTAGTATTTATTTTTCAAATTAAAAAAGAGGAAAAAAAAATGGCAGAAACATTAGTAGTTGTATCTAAAATCAAAAAGCTCATCAAAGAAAAAGCGGAGCTTAGCACATCTGCTGGAGCAATTGATAAACTCTCTGAAATAGTTGAAAAAGAGTGTTTAAAAGCAGCTCAAAAAGCAAAAGAATCAAACAGAAAAACTGTATTAGATAGAGATTTTCCAGAGGAAATGTAAAAAGTCTAAAGAAGACTATTTATTGAAAAGTTTCTTTTGTAACAATTCTATTAATAGATATGGAAAGAATGTTAAAAAAACTAAAAATTTGGGCTTTAGCTACAAGAGCAGAGACTCTGATAGCATCTATAAGCCCAATGATTATTGGAACTTTTTTAGCCTCTAAAGAAGTTAAAATAGATTATTTAATTTTATTTCCAACCTATCTTTACGGTATTTTTTTGCACCTTGGCACGAATCTATCTAATGATTATTATGATTTTTTAAAAGGAGCTGATACAGAAAAAAGAGTCGCTCCTTTTAGTACAATACAAACAAAGCTGACATCTCTAAAACAGATAAAAATTGCATTTTCTCTTTCTTTTTTATTAGCTTTTTTTATCGGACTTTTTTTGATACTTCAAGGTGGAATCCTTACAGCTTCACTTTTTGCTTTACCAATAATTTTTGGATACTACTATACAGCTGGAAAAAAACCGCTTGGCTATATTGGCCTTGGAGAGATTTTAGTTTTAATATTTTTTGGACCATATGCATGTTTTGGAACTTATTATCTTCAAACTCTAAAAATCTCATATCTTCCAATAATTGCAAGCTTAGGTCCAGGGTTTTTATCTGTAGCTGTATTAGTTGTAAACAACTTAAGAGATATCGCTGTTGATAGAACAGCTGATAAAATAACTTTAGCGGTTAGATTTGGGAAAAAGTTTGCTAAAATTGAGTATATAGCAAGTATATCTTTAGCATTTTTAGTTCCCATTATTTATTTCATATTACTAAAAAAACCATCTATTTTAGTAGCCAGCACTTTTATATTTTTTGCGCCTTTTAAACTTATCTATAATTTTAAAAATCCCGTCCTTTTAAACGATGGGCTAAAAAAAACAGTTTTACTTTTGATTATTTACACTATAGCTTTCTCATCAGCGCTATATTTTATTTAATAAAACATAATTTAGCCTAAACCTAGTTTAGTCTAAACCTAGTTTAGTCTAAAACATTTACTTTTTGGTTAGATTTTAGTAGCTGAAAAACCTCTTCTAGTCTTCTGAGTCTAAATTCTGAGGGAGGAAAACAGCAACCTCGCTTTCCTTTTCAGCAAAGGGATCAATTACTCTTGTTACATCATGGTTAAGGTCATTAAAAAATTTAAACTTAAATTCATTACTTAATTCCATTTTAAAATCATTACAAGGGGCATAAGCAGCAAAAGTCTTCGCTCTTGCCGTTTTTGCTATAAGGTCTGCTATTCCCCCAAAAAAACCTGTTTCGCAAGAGAACAAAACAATACGTGCATCTAATAAAGGCCTTTGAAAAGACTCTAATATTTGCACATCTTTTTCTGTAAGACAATAAGCGTCTGTAAATCTTATTCCTTCAGGACTTCCATGTCCCAATATAAAAAGAAGATCATATTTTCTTTTCTCAAAAAGTCTTTTGATTTTCTCAGCAGATGTTGGATGCTTGATTTTTACATTATAAGATTTTTCTAAAGTGGTTATTGTAGATAATATTTTATGTATGTTAAAAGCTGCATTATGATCTTCGAGAGGTAAAAGCACTAAAGCATTCGAGGCATGTGATCGCGTTTTTTCCTCCTCTTTTTTATCTAATTTTGATAATTCTTTGATTAATTTATTTGCATATTTAGCAATGGTTTCTATTCTTGTAATGTCATATGTAATTTTTATCCCTTTTTTTCGAACTAATAAATCCACTATTTCTATAGTCTCTTTTCTTATTGAAAGCAAAGATAAAAGTGTCTGGCCATTTTTATTTTGCACTTGTGAATCAGCTCCTTTTTCTAGTAAAATTGAAATTATCTCATTATAACAACTTCTAGCTGCAATCATTAAAGCTGTTTCACCATCTCGATCTTGTACATCTTTGTTTGCTCCATTATCGCATAAAATTGAAACTATTTCTTTATGACCTCTTCTAGTTGCAATCATTAAAGCTGTCTTACCATCTCGATTTTGTATATCTCTTTCTGCTCCATTATTGCATAAAATTGAAACTATCTCTTTACAATCTCTTGCAGCTGCAATCATTAAAGCTGTTTCACCATCTCGATCTTGTACATCTTTGTTTGCTCCATTATCGCATAAAATTGAAACTATCTCTATCTGATCCCTAAAAATTGCAGCGGTTAAAGCAGTACCACCCCATCTGTCTATCTGATTTATCTTTGCTTTTTGCTGTATTAAATAATCAACAATCTCTTTATGATCTCCCCAAATAGCCATCATTAATGGTGTTTTTTCTGATTCATCTAGAACATTAATATCGATGTCTATTTTTTGCTGAAAAACTTTTAGAGTTTTAATATGACCTTTTTTAATTGCTGTAAAAAAAGCTTTCGTAATAAGAGATTGCGCTAATTGTTTTAAATCATCACTATTTTCTTTAATAAAATTTTCATGTTCATCATCAGTAAAACTAAGATTTCCTTTTAATATTGATTCTTCATAGCTTCTTACTCTTGAGACTGAACTTTCATCTAAATCTGTTAGATTCTGCGGTGGACGGCTCGTTAAGTTGTTCATTGACACTAAGTTACTCATTTTATTTATTCGCCTTGTTTTTATTATTAATACTATCTTTTAATCTTAAACAATTATTATACAATATAAAACTAGTTATTGTCAATTAAGCTTTTAATTTCAGGCATTAATAGGTTACAAAAAGCTTTAAAAAACACAAGCTATTCTTAACCAATGAATTACAGAAATTTTAACGTCAAAAAACCTAGCAACGAAAACAATTGATAATTAGGTAGACTTAAGAGACCTCTGAAAAATTGGATGAACTCTCTTAGAGTTCTTTTTATTGTAGCTTAGAAATCTTAAGTCTTTCCATTTGGGCCAATTACTCTTGTTACACGGCATTCAAATTCATCATAAAATCAATCTTAAATTTATCGCCTAATTCCATGTTACAACTATTGCAAGGGACTTCAGGAGCAAAAGTCTTTGCTCTTGCTGTTTTTGCTATAAGTTCTGTTATTGCCGCTTATCCAAAATGATTTATATTTTATTTGAAAACATAGCTCACTCTACGCCTAGTTTAGTCTAAAACATTTGCTTTTTGCTTTTGTTTAATTTTATTTTTTTCACCCATTTCTCTTTTTTCTTGAATCATTATTTTTACGATATTAATAAAGATTAATGAGAGCAAAATTGGATAACAAAATTTTAAAACAGGCGCTGTTATAAATGTTATTCCATTTAAACCAAAAAGAGACATTACAAAAGATATAGCTATAGAAAAAACAATTGATATATTTATATCCTTTTTATTTTTAAATACTTGGAGTTGCAAAAAATCACTATATGAAATAACTAGAGCTACGCTTGTTGAAAAACAAGCTAAAACAATAGCTATCAAAGAAATTACAGAAAATTTAGATCCTAAAATTACTTTTGCTAAAAAGGCTAAGAGTTGATCTTTTTGAACCCCCATTAAAACATCTGAATATTTAGCTGCAATAAAAATTAGCATTAAATACACAAAAGCTAAAAGAGACATTCCAATTACAGATGATTTTACAATCATCTTTATAGAAGATGGCATAGATTTTGTTTTCTTATATAATATCTGGATAATAGATGCTGAAAAGAAAAAAGAAGCGATTAAATCCATAGTATTATACCCCTCTTTCAAACTTCTAAAAAAAGCAAAATCTTTTGTTGCTAAATGAGGGGAAACACCAGTTTTTAAACCTAATATAAAAATAATTAAAATCGATCCAATAAGTAACGGTGTAATAATTTTTCCTAAAATATCTAAAAAACCCATTTTAGTTCTTATCACGTAAAAAACAAAAATTGAATAAATAGCTGAAAACATCCAAATAGGACCGATATCAATATAAGCTGAAATCGATGAATAAGCAAGCGCTATACATCTAGGAGCAGAACCAAGAGGAATCCAAATAGTTAAAAGCAACATACTAAATATAAACCCTAGTTTTTTTCCTAAAATTCTGAAAAAGCTTTGATAATCTCCTTTAAATAAAACCATTGCTATAACCCCTAGAAAAGGAAGTAAAACTGCCGTCATCAAAAAGCCTAAAGATGAAGAGGCGATGGTGTTTGAAGAAGATATTCCAACAAATAGCGGATAAATTAAATTACCAGACCCGAAAAACATCGCAAATAAAGCAAGTCCTATAACTATACTTGAACTTTTTTTTGAATTCATTTTTTTTACTCCTTTATAAAATAAAAAGGCCCGCTAACCTCTTTCAAGGAGCGGGCCTATTTGGCTTTTGTAAAAAATTTTATTTTAATACATAGGCCCGCATCTAGCTATAGCACTAGCTAACGTAGCTTTCGGCGTAGTATGGGATGTAAAAGCTAAGATGCAACCTAATATATTCATAAATATTTTATTTTTATCTATACATTAGAATAACACATGGAAAATAAAATACAAAAGTAAATTTTTTTTGTTTTTTGTTAAATTCATTGATAACTATTTTATAAAAAATTTTATGAAATTTGAAATGTCTTTACTCAAAAAAAAAGCTCACCTCATTGGGAGCTCTTTTATTTAAAAAGTAACCTTTTTATACTATTTTTATCGATTAATACTTATCGACTAATTCGTGACAAAGCAACTTGAGTATAAGCGGAGCTAACCCAGCTAACATTTGTAGATGCATTCATTAGCAGTGTTTTATTAATCGAAATATTTCCATATTTCCCTAATAAATTTTTAGTGGAATTTAAAGCCGCAAAGTATACTTTTTCTTCTTCTTTAGTTAGTTTTCTTTTAAGCTGGACATCACCTAATGCTTGAGCGTTAGAGGTTTGTGAAGCTGGATTAGTTTTATTTAAATTAACCATAATTACCTCCTTGTTTGACGGTGAATCTATCTCACCTACTTTTTTAAGTATAGCATAATTAGGGGATTAAAATAAAGAGTTTTTCTCTTTTGCAAGCAATTTATAGTGAATAACTTAAGATTGTAAAGAAAATATTTTAATCATTTATTTAAATTAGTTAATATCATATAATTAAATATTATAAAATGATTTTAATAAAAATATTGTTAATTTAATAAAAAAAATAAAAAGGAGAAAATAATATGTCAGGAATTTCTAAAACATCAACGGTTTCAGGTGTTGTTAAATTTCTTATCCCTAAAAGACTTGAAAAGAGAATAAAAGCGAGCAATTTTTCTAAAAGCATAGGAAGTGATAGCTTGGGAGCTTCTTTATCTATGTTATCTATGAAAAGAAAAGGTGTGGTCTCAGCGGGAGTAACATTTCCAAAACCAAAACATTTAGCTAAAGCAATTTTAAGTAAAATCAGAAAAGCTGCTAATTTTCAAGGAAGCCAAACCAATCTAAAAGATAGCGTTTATATTGATATGGGAATATTTGAAGGATTATTAAACAATGCTATCACCTGGTATTCTCAAAAATATCCTGAATATAAAAACGGATTTTATGATACTGAAAAATTAGACACCGAGTTAGATACAGTTTTCAATCCTTTAGTAGCAGAGGGAACAGATGAGATAGATTTAAGCTTTGCTCAAATATGTAATATTGCAGCTATATTAAATCCGGATATAAATAAATCATATTCTGGAACAGATAAAATTTTAGAGATTTTAACATTTGGTTCTAATGGAATTCCTAACCTTAATAAACCTATTTTACAAAATGGACAAAAATTGGATATGGATATTATTCAATACATATCATCTTATGCGAAGTCAAAAGGAATAAAAGTAGATTTATCTTTTGGTGGAGCTGTAGCAACAAATGCTGATTATGCACTAGGAGATCCCATAAAAGCTGCAAATGATTTAGTCGCTTTAATGGATAAGTATAATATGGAAACAGTTGATTTTGATATAGAAGACGTTCAAGGATTAATGGCTAATGGAAGCACTAAGGTTGTCACATTTTTTAAAACTTTGCACAGCGCTTTAGCTGCTAAAGATAAAAAGGTTATATTAACAGTTTTAGGTAGTACATCTCAGGGCCCTAAAGGCGCCTTAAAACCTATATTTGATGAGTTTGATTCTTGTGCAGATGGAGTTAGATTAATGCTCTATAGCACTTCTCAGTTTTACATCGATGCTGATAACGCTGATTGGGGAATAAAAACATGGCTAAGCATAATACAAGATCCATCAAAAATTAGTATTGGATTTTATGATAAAATTCCTTATGAAACACCTCAAAGCTCAGATCCAGCTTATAGCGCTGAAAAATATGCAGGGTTTCCGCCAAATCCAACAAGAGCCGAAGCAGCTGTTTGGATCTATAAAAAAGTCTTATCTCAATCAGGTCTTAGCATAGATCGACTAGGAGAAACATTTTTATGGACAGACAATCCGCTTACAATTTCACAAGATCAATTCTTTCAAGAATTTGATAAAGATTTAAATCAATAAATTTTATTAATAAAACACTC
>JAAKFE010000007.1 GCA_011065175.1 Candidatus Anoxychlamydiales bacterium | reverse complement strand
ACAAATCGATGTAATTGAAATAGGAGTCAAAGAGTATTTAAATGCCTGAAAAATTGTAAAAAAGATACACATTAGAAAAATTAAAAAAGCAATTATTCCAGTTTCTGCTGCTATTAGAAGATAGATATTGTGAACGTATGCTCTTTGAACAGGTACCTTTGAGTACTCATTTCTTTTAATTAAAAAGTTTCTAAAACCCACTCCAAAAAATGGATGTTTTTTTATCATATTAATAGCTACATTTTTTAAAGAATCTCTCATTTGATCACCTTGTTTATTCATCAAAGATGCACTTTTAGATTGAAATTTTGATCCTAAAAAGCCTCTCTCTATTAGCTGTTTTGAGCCAAGAGAACCAAGAGTCAGAATGATTACTAAAAAGGCTAAAAACATTTTTTTTACTCTATGTTTTTTATAAAGCATGAGTATAAAAAAGCAAAAAGATGAGACAACAAAACTAGCAAGGCCTGCTCTTGAAAATGTTAATATCAAAGCGATTACTTGAAAAAATAAAAGAAAGCCAAAAATCTTATTTTTACTTTTATAGATAAAATACATTGTTAAAAGAGAAGAGACATTTAAAAATCCAGACAAGATATTTGGATGAAAAAAAGTTCCATGAGCTCTTAAAAATAAATTATTTTGTGATGGCAGATATTTTAAGAAAAACTGAGCATTTTCGGCTATTTGAATCTTACAAGATCCTCCTAAATTATGTGCAAAAAAAGGTTCATGTAAAAAAGCAAATCCAAGGGGTTTTTGTAAAATAAATTGCAGAATAGCAACTGTAGTTTGAAAAAGAGCAAAAGTAAAAAATAGAGTTAATAAAGTTTTTGATATTATTTTTTTATGTTTTTTAAAAGTTTTAGTAAAAAAACTCATGAACACAAAAGCTAAAAGAGATGCTCTAAAAAGATCATAGTAAGCTCTGTGATGAATCTCTCCTAGTGAAAACATTATCGATAATCTCGCTAAGAATAAATATAAAATAAACAAGAAAAGATTTTTAGGAAATTTTATATCTAGCTTATCTTTTTTCACGAGCCAAAAAATAAAAAAGCCCAAATAAATAAAATCGATAATATTTATATATCTATTCAATGAAAAAAACTTTTGAAACTTGTGATCTAAAAATTTAAAAATAGCTGGGCTAATTATTATTAAAAGAGTAAATAAAATAATTTTGTAGTGAAATTTTTCATGTTTTTTTAAATAAGAAAAAATTTTCTGATACATAAGCCTTGTAAAAAAAATAATCTTTATAATAAATAAGTCTTAAGGAGAGATTATGAAAAAAATAGTTTTTTATTTCACTTTATTTCCAATATTTCTTTTTTCTTATTGCAACATCTCTTCAACCTATGTAGAAGAAAAACCAAAAAAAATATTTTTGTATTCAGATCTTCTTTTTTGGAAAACTTTTGAAGATGGTTTAGATTATGTCTATGATGAACAAATAGTATCAGCTGCGCCTACAGGTCTCGGTGGCGATGTTAAAAGGGCAATGTACTCATGGCAATTAGGATTTAGAGTAGGTTTTAGATATCAAATGGACTTTGATAAATGGACGCTCGATGGAAATTATGGAAGAATAACTCCAAATGACTCTCAAGAGATTTTAAATGCTGAAAATAAACAGATGTCTTCAACCTTTCAATTACCGAGCGGTTTTACGCTTGTTAGAGCTACTAGCAATGTTAGAATTTCAGCAGATTTTGCAAACCTACTACTTGAAAGACTTTTTCAAGTATCTGAAAATGTAAACCTCTCCTTTTTATCCGGACTATCTGGGATTTGGATAAAAAGAGATTGGGAAACTAGATTTTTTGATAACGCTTTCAATATGAGAGTAATAATCCCCTCTTGGCATTTTAAAGGAGCCGGAATTAAAACAGGACTTGATTTTGATTGGACCATGAAAAAAGGTTTTTCATGGAATGGAAAGTCCGCAATTGCAACAATTTTTGGAAACTACGATACTTGGATGAGAGCTTATGATAATGTAGATTCCAATAAAGTTGAAAATGCTCATTTAGATGATTTTAGAGTAGTAACAAATTTTCAATTACAACTTGGACCTGCTTGGCAAAAAGATTTCAGTAGTGTAAGACTAAAGCTCGTTACCAACTATGAAATGAATGTTTGGTTTAATCTATCTCAAACAAATAGATCGATGTATCAAATTGCGGCAACATCAAATGCTCAATCTAGATTTACAAATAATATTGTGCAAATGCATGGCCTCACTTTTTATGCGATGCTAAATTTTTAATGTTATTTGTTTAATTGAAAAAATATTTTGAGTTTAATAAAAATTACCATGACTAAATATTTTTAAACCTAAAAGTTTTAGAAGATATCCAGATAGAAAACCTCTTGGGATTTGTCTATAGGATTTTGTTTTCATTTTATTACCTTTTATTTTTTAATTACCTTTACTGTTAATAGAATCAATAGGATAAGCACTAATAAGATTTCCGTTACGTAACCCACTAATAATTCTAATAGAATCTGTCAATTCAGATGAACTAGTAGTTCCTATGATTCTATCCAGTTTTACATCCCTAATAACCCTATCTAGTTCTCCTGGCTTTCCTGACTTTTTTGTGATAAGAGTATAGTAAACATTTTTTTGTAATGCTTCAAAAATAATCTTTTTTATTTCCGTTCTATCTGAAGAACTAAATTTTGATATATTTTTTTCCTTAGAAGTACCTCTGTGCTTCTCAAAAATATGATTCATCATATTTAGAGACCCCGTTTGATCTAAATTCACATTAATCTTCATAATTTTCTCATTTTTTTTGATTTTAATTTTTTTTTTGAATAATCAGATAAGAAAGCTCCAAATTAGCTGTCAAAGCTAATCGAGATCGCTCTTAGCGTTTAATAAGAATAATAAGACCAATACACTGAAAAGTTTTGAAATGAAAAAGTTCTTAAAAATAATTTAACTGAAATTTCCATCTCAGCCTTATCCACTACTTTTTGATTTTGTCTTGTTTTCATTTTTTTTATCTTAAATTTGGTCTATTTTAGTTAAAAGAATTACCATTTTCGGGTAATTTGAGCATGATGTTAATAAAAAGTGATATTTATTACAACGAAATATCTAAAAAATTAAGTTATTGAAATTTAACAACTTTAAAAGGAATTTCTCAATTTTAAAAATAAAATTTGACACCAAATTATTTTGATAGAATGTGATACAAAATATAGATCTAGAGAGCTTATTTTAAAATTCATTGAAAAATAAGATCTATTGCAATATTTAAATTGATTTACTAATATGTAGTCAAAAAAAAATTTTGAAAAAGATATGGCTGCAGAAACTACTCCAAAATCAAGATTAACAAGCTCTTTTGAAAATGCCTTTCAAGAAATAAAAAAAAACATTTCAAAAAATTTTCAAGCTTTTGGCAAAAAATTTGAATCCATAAAAAATTCAACTATAAAAGCTATATCTGAAACCGCTTCAAAAATTCAAAAATTTATCAATAATAATTATGTAAATGTCTTTTTTGCTATTTTATCTATATCTGCCCTTTGGCATGCTCCTTATCGATTTTTATTTGCTGCAACTTTAGGACTCGCTATTCAAAAAGTAAATCACAAATCTCAGAGTGTTATAGTCACGAACACTAGTTTAGCATTAAATATTTTAGCTGCTTTAGGTATAATATTAGAAAAAACCATCTGCCCTGTATGTGATCCAACTTATTATCTAGCTCCATGCATCAGTGGCATAGCCTCAGCAGAAGCTGCATATAACTTATATCAGAGTTTTAACAAAACCGCATCCATATCAACTAACTAAAATTATATTTAATAAAAATTTCTTTTTATTTTCTATGCATGATATTTTTATTTTTTAAATAATTTAAACTAAAGGATTTTTATGGAAACATTCGATGCAATAATAACTAGAAGAAGCTGTAGAAAATTTAAGGATAAGAAAATTTCAAAAGAGCTTATAGAAGAGATCTTAAAAGCGGCAATGTATGCCCCTTCTGCTTATAACGAACAGCCTTGGCAATTTATTGTTATAGATGACAGAAAATTATTAGATGAAATCCCAAATATCCATCCGCATGCTAACATGTGCAAAACAGCTCCATTAGCAATACTCGTATGTGCAGATCTAACAAAAGAACTCTCTGAAAATATGTATGTACTAGATTGCGCAGCTGCAACTCAAAATATAATGCTCTCAGCTCATGATCAAAACATTGGCTCTGTTTGGGTGGGGATATATTTTAGAAAAGATCATATAGAAGCTTTCACAAAATTTTTGAACTTACCAAAACATATAGTTCCAATATCTCTAGTGCCTTTGGGATATCCTGATGAGGAGATTAAAAAAGCTACTAGATTTAAAAAAGATAGAATCCATTATAACTCATTTTAAAGTTTTTTTTTGTTTAAGCTTTTTTTCTTGAGCTTTTATTCCTCCAAAAACGCAGGAATTAGAAAGGGATCCATCCTTAAAAACAACTCTATGGCACGGAATGTTTTTTGGATCAGGATTTTTATGTAAAGCAACCCCAACTACTCTAGCAGAAGCACCTACCTTTTTTGCAATTTCTCCATAGGTTTTGGTGTTACCTTTTTTTATTCTTTTAACCTCTAGATATATTTTTTTCAAAAGTATTCATAAAAATTCCCAAAAATTTAAAAATAACGTATACATAGTAAAATACTTTAAAGTTGAAAGAAAAGGAGAAAACTCATGAAAAGAAAAGTTGTAAATCCAGATCCATCACATAAAAAAAGAATACAAAAAGAAGAAAAAATACAAGAAAAAGAGCTAAAAAAGATTATTGAAGATAAAGAAGAACTTTCAAAAGAGATGAAATATAAGACTAAACCCCACAAATCATGAAACTAAAGTTTCTAGGAACAAGAGGCTATATAGAGCCTAAAACTAGACGTCACAGCAATCATACATCTTTGATGGTCATACAAAATAAAAAAAAGATAATGATTGATTGTGGAGAGACTTTTAAAACCAAATTAAAAAAAATAAAGCCTGATCATATAGTTATTACTCATGCTCATCCAGATCATGCATTTGGGCTTGAAAACGGCGTTTCTTGTCCTGTTTGGGCAACCAAAACTACTTGGAAACTAATCGATAAATTTCCAATAGAAAAAAAATATAGAAAAATTATCTATCCTAGAAAACCCCAAAAAATCGAAAAAATTACATTTGAAGCTTTTGAAGTTCTTCACTCTGTAAAAGCTCCCGCTGTAGGTTTTAGAATTAGTTATAAGAAAAAAGCATTTTTCTACGTTCCTGATGTTTTATGGATAGAAAAAAGAAAAGCTGCTTTTAAAAATATCATTTTTTATATAGGCGATGGCGCAACAATCTTAAGAAATATGGTAAGAAAAGACAAAACTACAAATGAGCTTTATGGTCATGCAAATATTCGTCAGCAACTTACTTGGTGCAAAAAAGGAAAAGCAGAAAAAATGATTATTACACATCTAGGCTCAGATATTGTAAAAAATGAAAAAAAAGCAAAAAAGATTATTGAAAAGTTAGCGAAAGAACGAGAAGTAGATTTTGAGATAGCTTATGATGGCATGGAAATAGCTCTAGATTAATTTTATCCCTAAAACAGGATATTCCTGCCAACCCTCTAGATCAAAATGCCACCATTCTGTAGGAAGAGGCTCAAAACCACCTATATTTATCATTGCATCTTGCAGTAGCTTTCTATTTTTTTTAATGCTCTCTGATAAATCTTCAAAAACTAAGTGGGCTTTTTCAGAAAATGAATCAAATCCGGTAGGCATCTCAAGCTCTGATCTATCTACTAGATTGATTAAAGTTACATCAACAGCTGTCCCTCTTGTGTGTCTTGTTATTTTTTTAGGATTACCGACATATCTTTCGTCTGGAAAAGTATCAAATAAAATTTGTTGAGCCCAAATTGGTCTATATCCATCGAAAATCTTAAGCCCAAGGCCTAGTTTCTCTAAATGTTTTTGAATTCTATCTAGCGCAATAGATACATCTTTATGAACTAAGCATTTATCTGATTTATAGATAATTTTTTTTGTAAAATTGTTATCAGTTGCATAGCGAATATCTAATACAATATTGTTATTTATATCACTTACATCTACTAAAGGATCTAATGCGGTTGATATCTCATTTTTTTTCATATTTTTTTAATCAAAATCATTTAACCTGATCTTTTAACCACTTTAGATATTTGCTATCTACTTCATCTACTTTTATAGAAAATATACATGGAACCTCATATGAATGCATCTTTTTAATCTCATCATTAATTTGAGGATATTTTTCTTTTATAGTTTTTATTAGTAATATGGTTTCACTACTCTCTTCTATTTTATCACTCTCTGGAGGCCAAAAATACATTGACTGCATTCCGCCTATAATATTTACGCAAGCAGCCAATTTTTTTAGTAATATTTTTTTTCCAATCTCTTTTGCCTCTTTTTCATCTTCACAAACAACATATACTAAAATCATGCCACTCATAAAATTTTCCTTTAGCTCTTATAAACTCTTGGCAGTCTTTCATTAAATGAACACAATATCTCATAAGAAATAGTTTTGCATTTATCTGCTATTTCTTTGATTGTAATCTCCTCATTTTTTTGTCTGCCAATCAAAACAACCTCATCACCAATATAAGCATCTGCATTTGTAACATCTACCATAAATTGATCCATACAAATAATTCCAATAATTGGATATTTTTTTCCTCTTATCAAAACTTTGCCTATATTTGATAAAGACCTTGAATACCCATCGCCATAACCTACTGGAATAGTAACTACATTACTTTTAGCTTTAGTAATAAAACTATATCCGTAGCTAATGCCTTGATCTTTTTCAACGATTTTAAAATATGATACTTTGCTTTTTACAGAAAATATAGATTTTATATCTTTAAATTTTGTAGGTAGATCTTTGCTATAACAACCAAAAGCAAGGGCCCCGAGGCGCACCATATCTTTTAAATCATTTTCAAAATTACAGAGATACGCTGAGTTTGCCATATGTAAAATAGTTGATTTATCAGGTTTTATTTTATTCAAAAAATCATCAAAGCTATTTATTTGAATATTATTCATTGGATGGTCTTTTTGTTCTGCGCAAGCTAGATGAGAAAATATTCCCCTTATAATGAAGCTGTTTTGATCTTTTAAGTATTTATATAAAGTTCTAGCAGTTTTAGGTTTTACCCCAATTCTTCCCATACCTGTATCTACTTTTAGATGAACCTTGCATTTTTTATTGTATTTAGAGCAATAATCTTTTACTAATTTAGCTTTAAAAAATGAGCTGATTGTAATTTCCAAATCATAATCTATTAGATCTTTTATCTGATCTTCATGAAAAGTTCCTAAAACTAAAATTGGCAATTTAATATTAGCCTCTCTTAATTTTATACCTTCCATTAGATTTGCAACAGCTAGGCAATCTACTTTTTCTTTTTGGGCTACTTTTGCTATCTCTATTAGCCCATGGCCATAAGCGTTAGCCTTTACACAAAGACAAAATAAAGCATCCTTTAGATAGGATCTGATAATCTGAATATTTTTTTTAAATTGCTTTAGATCTATCTCGATCCAGCTAGAATAATTTAACATACTTCAAATATTGTTCTTTATATATAGCATTGAGATTAAATCTTATTGAATTAGATATTTATTTTTAAAGGGAAATAGATGATTTTTTAGAAAAAAAACAAGCGGATCTGAAAAGATCCGCTTGAATATTAACTCTTAGTAAAAGAATGTTTGTCCGAAAAATGATTTAGCAGTTAAAAATCCGCCAATAATAATTAACATCACTCCCCAGAAAACAAAAAAGCTTTTGTTTGTAGCTGTTTTAGCCATATATTTCATGCACTCTTTATGGAAGAATAGTCTCATAATTCCGCAAAGAAGTGTTAGCCATCCAATAATTGTTACTAAAACAATCCAATGTTTTACCCAAACATTATGGCCAATTACGATAGCAAGACCGATAACTAGTGGTATAAAACTAATTAATGTCATGATAGCATTACTTTTAGCAACATCTTTTACAGTGCTTTGAAAAGACTGTGGTCTAGTTACTAATGCTATTCCGATAATTAACCAAGCAAGTCCAATTAACTTAGCTAAAAATATACTTAATGGATCCATATTTTTTTACCTCAAAAAAGTTTGTTCTCCTAGATCCACTAATAACATATTAAAAAAATTTTTATAAAGTTTTTTTTTATAAATCTTTAATATTTATTGTGATAATGTATAAATTATGAATAAAAAACTATGTCCCTGCCAGAGCAAAAAACAATATATTGATTGCTGTGAAAAATTTCATTTAGGCAAAAAAAAACCTCAAAATGCTAAAGATTTGATGAGATCTAGATTCAGTGCATATGCTCTATCGCTTGTTGATTACATCATTAAAACCTCTCATCCGAAAAATGTATGTTTTCAAAAAGATCTAAAAACTTTGAAAGAAGAAATTTTAAGATTTTGTAAAGACACTGCCTTCGCAAATCTTAAAATCTTAGATTTTATTGAAGAAAAAAATAAAGCTTTTGTGACCTTTACCGCTTATTTAAAAGCAGACAAAAAAGATATAACATTCACTGAAATATCACATTTCGAAAAAAAAGATGGCAAGTGGCTATATAAAGATGGGCAAATTTTTGAAGGCGAAAGAAAAGATCTTTAAAGCTTTTGGATATTAATTTTCATTTTTCTTTAAAACTTTTATAAATCTTAATAGAATTATAATCTTTTATTTTATCAAAAAACTTTAAATGCTCAAATTTTATAAAAAATATATCTCCATTTTTTTTCTTTGGATAATTTTTTCTTCTTTCAATGGGTTTGAATATAAAAATATCAAAACAAATGAGCCTTTATCTATCCATATAATAGAGATCGATCCAAGCAAATATGAAATTTTTCCATCTCTTGCAAATGATAATAAAATATCCAAAGAAACAGTTTTAGATATAGCAAAAAGAAAAAAAGCTAAAGCAGCTATAAATGGAGGCTTTTTTAAAATTGATGGTCGTCCTGCTGGAATTTTAAAAATTGATAATAATTGGATATCGCTACCTATAAAACAAAGAGCAGCTATCGGATGGGATAATTCCAATACTATTTTTATGATAGATAGATTAGATGCAAAAGCTTCAGTGTTTTTACAAAACTTAGAGTTGCCAATTGATGGAATTAACCGTCCAAGAGAAGAAAACGAAAGAATTTTATATTTATTTCCTTTTTATCAAACCTATTCAAGAAGACCTATAAGTTGTATGGTTTTATCTCATGATTTCTTTTTAGCTTGTGAACCTTCAGATGATCTTTATGAACTTATTAAATTTCATGATTTTAATTATCACATTAATATTTTTCCAAAAATATCCCCTTCTCAATTTTCTATTTGGGAAGATTTAGATCATATTGTTGGGGGCACACCTTTATTAATTTATAATAGAGAAAAAATATATGATTACTCCTCTGAAAAAACTTTTTTAAATTTTTTAACAAATAAATATGCAAGAACAGCTATTGGCCTTAAAGCAAATGGAAATCTACTTTTTGTAGTAGTAGATGGCAATGATTATAAAAATAGCATTGGTCTAACTATAGATGAGCTAAGGGATCTAATGTATGATCTTGGCTCAACTTATGCATTGAATTTAGATGGAGGAGGCTCTTCTACTATGGTGATACACGATAAGCTTATTAATGCTCCTGAAGATGGGTTTATGCAAAAAGTCTCAGATGCTATTTTAATCTTAAAAAAAGAGTAAGAAAATTTAACGTATCAAACATCGAGTTAATAATTAAAATAATTACTTTTGCTTGAATAAAATCATTTTATTTCATTATATTTTTTTCATCAAAATTAACATTTTTTAATTTATACTTTAGGATAATAATATGGCAGCAACATCTAGCGTATCAGAAGATAGAATTGATTTAGCATCAATTGTACCATTTAGTTCTAGCCCGCTAAAAAAAGTTCCAAAATATCTATTTGGAAATCCTAATCCTAATCAAACAAGCCTGAGTTATGTTGCTGAATGTTTGAGTAAATTGAGAGAAAGAGCTAGGGTAATTAAACTCTCAGAAATCACAACCCTAAAAGAAGAAGATTCAAGAAAAATCGCAATAGCTAAAGAGCATGATTGGATTTATTGTCTTGATCAATTAGAAAAAGACTATCTTCCAAGAGAAGGAATGCAACTTACAGCTTTAAAAATTAAATATCTCGTGAAAATAAACCGCTATTTATCAAGGTTTACTCATGCTAATAAGCTTAGAGACGCAGCAGATAAGGTTAATTTACCTGGAGAATTTAGAAAAGAGAACCTGCGTTCGAGCATTCATTGTATGAACGCAACTGAAGTAATAGCATTTCAATTTATTGAAGAAGAAGTTTCTAAAGAAATTCGAAAGGTTCAAAGAGAGAGTAAAGATAGGCCTCAACCTATTTCAGATCCATCAACTATAATAAAACAATTAAAAAGAAAGAAAACTTGGTTAAGCAAGAAATTAATAGATCTTAGAAAACTACAATCAAAAGATAAGTCATCCCTTTTCTCTAGATGCTCCTATAAAGAAATAAAAGATTTGGTAAATTCTTGGGCTGATTCAAATGATAACATTGATCTAATAAAATGGTTGAAAGATAGAATTCACTATTTTCCAGCGCCTTTGGAAATTCAATCAAAGCTTCAAAAAGTTATAGATTCAATTAAAAGCTCAAAAATGCATCCAATTGAAAAAGCAGCAAAAATTTGTTTTGATTTTACCAAAATACATGTATTTAATAACGCTAATTTGGAAACGGCAAGAGTTATGGGATATGCTATTTTATTAAGCTATGGTTATCTTCCTCCAATTATTGGCGTTGATGATTATAAAAAGCATTTAGCTTGTATTGATCGAGGTATTGAAAAAGAAGAAGAAGGCCATATTCCATTGACTAATTTTCTTGCAAAACAGATCTTAAATACTCAAAATAAATTTAAAAGTGATCCAAGAGGCGATATATCAGCGTTTTCTTAATTGAAATATTATCTCAGATCAAGACTTGATTATCTTATCAATCTAGATAAGCGCTGAATTGATGTGAATTTTCTGCGAATACTTTAATTAATTCTTCTACCAGTTCCGTTGCATTCTTATTAACGTTTTTCCATTTTCTAACAACTTCCATTGTATACGAAACAATGAACGTCATCAATTGCTTCATCTGAAAATTTGCTTTAGCCAAAATTGGATTTACTATTTCATCCGCTATTTTTCGTACCACTTCATCTTCATTTTTATTTATTACAAAATCGCTAAAGCACTTAGCTGTCATATACATAGCAATCTCTACCATTTCTATCTTCTCATTTTTTTTACTTTCTTGCGTCTTGTTTTGTTCTAATATTCTTAACAAATCACCTTGATATCTAAGTATTTCTTCGAATTTTTTAGCTTCAAATAAAGCTTTACAAAGAGAATGTAAACAACTTATTTTAACTCCTATTTCATGACTATCACAAATTCCTTGATAAACTCGAGTACACTTCTTTACAGTAATATCGGAAGAAACAGAAGAAAAACTATCAGATAAATCTTTTACTTTCTTTGTTAATCCAAAAACTGCAGCGTTAATCCTTGCCAATTTCAATTGAAGAACTAATATGTGTTCATCTTGTTTAACTAGTCTTTCTTCAACTCTGTTAGAAAAGTCTCTAGCTAGTTGCAAAAGTTCTGGCGGCAATGCTGGGCTTGTCATGGTTTTATACTCCTTTTTATTATAATATTCTCAAATTTTGTAACATTAAAAAATTTCTTATAACAACTTTTTTTAATTTTCTCTTAAGCGCCTCGGATTCAAGCGCTTACGTCTCGTTAGCGCTTGAAGAGCTAAACTTTTTCAAAAAAAGTTATTTAATATAAATATATTATCTTTTTTTTTGTTTTTATTTCAATAAAAAATATTTGTATTAAATAAAAGAAATAAACATTCACAAAATTATACTGATCATCAATTACTTAGGTTTTTTGGATATTTAATCCCAATTTTCACAGTTTACAATAATTTAAATCTTTGAAAAATTGACTGCTTTTCTTGCAAAGCAGATTTTAAAAATATGAGCTTTTTTAAGCAAAAAAAACTAAAATTATTTTCTTCTGAAAATTAATTTAAAAGCGCTTTTCAAGACATTTTTTTTTAATTCAAAAATGCTTTATTGACAAATTAATCGATTTATTAAAAAAATGATTATAATGGACATAAAAAATTTGGAGTTAAAATGGCTAAAAAAATGAAAAAACTAGGTGTTTTCATTTTCGCAATGATGAACGTTGCAATCGTTTTATCATTAAGAGGACTTCCTTTAATTGCAAAAACGGGAACGCACATGATCTTTTTTGTTTTATTTGCATCATTTTTATTTTTACTACCGTCAGCTTTAGTATCAGCAGAATTAGGAACTGGTTGGATAAAAGATGGAGGAGTTTATCGTTGGGTAAAACTGGCATTTGGATCAAAACTTGGATTTACAGCTATTTGGCTGCAGTGGATTCAAAATACAATTTGGTATACAACAGTACTCGCTTTCGCAGCTGGAGCTTTATCTTATTTATTTTTAGATCCCAAACTTTCTGCTAATAAGTACTTTATCATTACCGTTATTTTAATAGTTTATTGGGGAGCTACATTTATAAATTTCAAAGGTTTGAAAGCTGCTAGTTGGTTTACTACAATTTGTGTTATTGGAGGAACTATAGTTCCTGCAGCTTTAATAATAATTTTAGGGATTACTTGGGTTTTTTTAGGCAACCCCTTAGAATTTTTGAAAACATCGCATGGATTTTTCCCGGATTTTAAGGATTTTGATAATTTAGCCTTTTTAGCAGGAACAGTCCTTTTGTTTTCTGGTATAGAAGTGAGTGCTGTACACGTTTTAGATTTAGAAAACCCAAAAAAAAGTTATCCAAAAGCTATCTTTATAGCTCTTGCAATAATCATTATAACATTTTTGCTTGGATCTTTTTCAGTTGCAGCTTCAATTCCAGCAAAAGAGATCTCTCTTACTGCGGGAACAATGCAAGGGTTTAAAGATATGCTTCATATATTTAAATTAGATTGGCTACTTCCAGTTATGGGATTTTTAGTAGCATTTGGAGCAATTGGCAGTGTCACAGCTTGGATTGGAGGACCATCGAAAGGACTACTCGCTACAGCAAAACATGGCGAGCTCCCTCCCTATTTGCAGTATACAAATAAGAACAATGTACAAACTCATATTTTATGGATACAAGGACTTATCGTTACAGTTTTAGCATTTGTATTTTTGCTTATGCCAAATGTAAACATTGCATTTTTTCTTTTAACAGCTTTGACAGTTATTTTATATTTGATTATGTATGTTCTTCTTTATTTAACTGGAATTATACTTAGATACAAAGAACCTAAAATGAATCGGCCATATAAAATACCTGGGGGTAATTTTGGTATGTGGTTAGTTGCAGGAATTGGTCTTTTAGCTGTTTTATTTGGCATTATAGTTGGATTTTTCCCGCCCTCTTTGCTTCCAATTGAGAATCCTCAAATTTATGTACTATTTTTAATTGTAGGAACAGTTGTATTTGTTAGTGCTCCTATATTAATAAATCAATTTAAAAAACCATCTTGGGCAAAAAAAATAACAAAAAAATAGGAGCATAAAAAATGGTTCATAAAAAGGTAAAATTAGAAGATTTAAAAGATGCACAAAAAACTATCACTCCTCTTTATGCAAGGCATGCTCTTAAAAAAAGTGTGCCTAAATATGAAATCCCTAAAGAGCCGATGCTACCGAGAACAGCATATGATCTTATTCATGATGAACTCTTATTAGATGGCAACTCTAGATTTAACTTAGCAACTTTTGTATCTACTTGGATGGAGCCTGAAGCAAAACAACTGATAATGGATACATTAGATAAGAATATGATCGATAAAGATGAATATCCTCAAACAGCTGAGATAGAAAATAGATGTGTAAATATTTTATCTAGACTTTGGAACTCTCCTAAAGATTTTGATGCAATGGGATGTTCTACAATCGGATCATCTGAAGCTTGCATGTTAGGTGGGATGGCACTTAAATGGAAGTGGAAAGAGAAAATGAAAAAGATGAATAAACCTTTTGACAAACCAAATTTAGTAATGGGAATGAATGTTCAGGTTTGTTGGGAAAAATTTTGTAGATATTGGGATATTGAGCCAAGATTTGTTTGCTCAGAAGGAAATAGATTTATAATTGATCCGAAAGAAGCAGCAAAACTCGCAGATGAAAACACGATTGGTGTTGTCTGTATTATGGGATCAACATTTGATGGTAGTTATGAACCTGTTGAAAAAGTATCAGATGAGTTAGATAAACTAGAAAAAGAAAAGGGTTTTGATATACCTATACATGTAGATGGAGCAAGCGGAGGTTTTATTGCACCTTTTTTAGATCCCAAACTTAAATGGGATTTTAGAATTAATAGAGTAAAATCTATAAATACCTCAGGACATAAATATGGCTTAGTATATCCAGGTGTTGGTTGGGTAATTTGGAGAGATAAAGATGAATTGCCAGAGGATCTCATTTTTTATGTAGATTATCTAGGCGGTAAAATGGCAACTTTTGCTATTAACTTTTCTAGACCAGGCTCTCAAATATGTGCGCAGTACTATAACTTTTTAAGGTTAGGGTTTGAAGGATATAAAGAAATTCAGCAAGCATGTAGAGATACAGCTTTATACTTATCTTCAGCTATTGAAAAAATGGGTCCTTTTAAATTAATTACAAAAGGAGATGATATCCCTGTTTTTGCATGGACGCTCAAAGAACAAACCAATTTTACTTTGTATGATATGGCAGATAAATTAAGAGAAAGAGGCTGGCTTGTTCCTGCATACAAAATGCCAAAAAATAGAGAAGATTTAACAGTTCAAAGAATAGTTGTTAAAAACGGTTTTTCTATAGATATGGCCGATATGTTATTAAACGATATAAAAAGAAACTTAGAGTTTTTCAAAAAACAAAAAGGTTTTATCAAAAAAGAAGAAGGACATCATTTTAGGCATTAATCATGAAAAAAATTTGTTTATCACTGCTTTTATTACCAATTTTATTTTCTTGCGCAAAGATAAATAAAAAAGTAGATATAACCAGGCCAAAACTTACAAATAATCCATCATGGGATGTTGTCTGTACAAATAAAAAACCTCTTTTATCTTTTTATATATCTAGAGGAGGTATTGGAAAAAGAACATATATAGTTCATCTAGATACCGAGCCTCACTTTAACTCCCCTAATTTTATTGAGTATAAAGATATTGAAGAACTAGATGAGTTTCTAGTTCAAAAAAGAGTTGAAAAACCTCTTGTTGACAATATTAGATATTATTTTAGAGCAAGAGCTGTAGATTCAAAAGGAAATGAATCTAAATGGGCTCATACTAGATTTTATTTAGATACTTCTTACAACAAAAATTTTATGAACCTTACAAGAGCGAAAGTTCAAAATGTTACAGTATCGACAGGAGAAAACCCTAAAAATCTCATAGACTATGATGATCCGGGCCAAGTATCTTTTTGGCAAGCAGCTCCTCCTGGGCCAATAAAACCTTCGGCAATTTTTGATTTAGGAAAACCAACTACCATTTCAAGAATATGGATGCTTGCAAATATCAATAGAGATAATGGTTGGCTTGTTGATTTTGTTTGGGAAAAAAGCCTGGATGGCAAAAATTTTGAAGAGATTATAGATGCTAAAATCCTCAACAATGATACCTTTAGAAATGTTATAGATATAACGCCAATAAACACTCAATATTTAAGATTAAAAATAAATCATTTTAGAGGAGTTGCTCCTCATTTAAATTGCATAATTTTTTATACGCCAGGAAAACCTAAAGTACCCACTCCTCCTAGAGGCAAATATGTTCTTTTAGTTGGAGATCAGATGAATGGCGGTACTTTTACTCAGTTAGCACCATATATTGAATCTTTATATTTAGGTTTAAAAACACTTAGAGTGCCCCACTATGAAATATCATTAGATATGTTAAACAGACTGCAAAATAGACCAGTTGCAATAATCTTAAGCGGAAATAATGCTGGTTATCCTCATCTTCCGATGTATGAGTATAATGGCGTTTTTGAAATAATTAGAAACTCTGACATACCTATTTTAGGGATATGTGCAGGCCATCAAATGCTTGCATTTACTTATGGTTATTCATTTGCAAGATCAATGGGCTGGGAAGCTTTAACAGCCTTAGAAGCCTTGCAGCAAATAGAACCTATTCGAATTTTGAAAGAGGATCCTATATTTAAAGGAATAAAAAATCCATTTATTGCTCCTGAAATTCATGGTTGGGCTGTAGCTGTTGTTCCAAAAGATTTTGAGCTATTAGCAACATCTTCTTATATACAAAGTATAAAGCACAAAACTAAATTTATATATGGATCTCAGTTTCATCCAGAGGTTGAAGTATCCTATAATGAAGGGAAAAAGTTTTTGATTAATTTTCTAAAAATGGCTTTAGAAACGCAAAAAAACTAGCGATTTTTATTAAGTAATTATATATTTATCTATTAATGTTCCTAAATAAAACGTAACAATTATCACAAATGCCATAATCAACACATGTTCTAAAATAGCTTTAATAGGACTGTTTTTTTGTTCTTTTGCTATAATGTAGCTAAAAACTGAAAGTAATATAAATCCCCAAGTAATATTCAAAATCATAGAAAGCTGTAAAGAGAGTAAAAAAAGTAATGGCAGAAAAGATGAAGTAACTATTAGTTTGGATAAGAATGTATAAACAGTTGATAACCAAATCTCTTTAGGAGAATGAATACCTTCTGATTCTTCTGAAAAATGAATGCCTACAGCATCTGCCATAGAATCTGCAACAGCAATTGTTAAAACACCACCTAATACAACTCCTCTAGAGTTAGTAGAGGCAAATAGACCTACCATCAAACCTAGAGCTGTAATAACACCAGAAGCTATACCGAAACCGAAACTAGATTTAAAACATTTTTTTGTCATAAAATAAAATTTATCATTTATAAAAATTTCTAAGTACCTAAAATTTAAACATTTTTTATTTTATCCATAAAAACCTTAAAGCCTAGATATTTAAAGCTTAAATAAGTTCAAAGATTTTTAAAAATTTAAAAATTTTATTTCCCTATCTTTCATAGATTTATAATGTTATCATGATTCTGATTAAATTCTTTTAAACCCCATAAAAAGCGAAAAAGATGACATTTAAAAATTTAAATTTAAACCCAAAAATTATTCAAGCAATTGAAGAAATGAAATATGAGATAGCGACTCCCATTCAAGAACAAGCAATCCCTGAGATATTAAATGGAAAAGACTTATGTGCATCTGCTCAAACAGGCACAGGAAAAACAGCAGCTTTTTTACTGCCAATTTTGACAAAAATAATTCAAAAACCTTTAAAAGGCAAAGGACCTAGAGTTTTAATTTTAGTGCCTACTAGAGAACTTGCGATGCAAGTTTCTAAAGAATCCACAAAGTATAGTAAATATTTAGAAAGGATTAAAACTGTTTGTATATATGGTGGAGTTCCATATCCTCAACAAAAAAGAGACTTATATAGACCTTATGAGATACTTGTTGCCACTCCAGGCAGATTAATCGATCATTTAAATAGTGGTAGAATTAAATTTTCTAGATTAGAAACATTTATTTTAGATGAAGCTGATCGTATGCTTGATATGGGATTTATAGATGACATTAGAAGAATTACTGATGCAATTGAACAAAAGCATCAAACACTTTTATTTTCAGCAACTTTAAAAAAGGGCGTTAAAACCTTAGTTAAAGATCTTTTAGATAATCCTGTAGATCTAAAAATACCAATTGACAAAGGAAATATTGAGCAGCGTATACACTCAGTTAGAAATTTAGATCATAAACTAGAGCTTTTAGATAAAGTTTTAAAAGAAGAAACTATTAAACAAGCAATTATTTTCACTTCTACAAAAATCTATGCAGACGAGCTTAAATTTAAGCTACAAGATCAAGGTCATAGAGCGCAAGCATTGCATGGAGATATTCCTCAGGGAAAACGGACTAGGACTATTGCTCAATTTAGACAAGGAAAAACACAACTTCTAATAGCAACAGATGTAGCTGCTAGAGGAATCGATATTCCAAAAATCTCTCATATAATAAATTTTGATCTTCCCTCTTCTATTGATGATTATATTCATAGAATAGGCAGAACAGGAAGGATCGGAGAAAAAGGCCTTGCTATTTCTTTTGCATCTCCAAAAGATAGAAGAGTTGTTTTTGATATAGAAAAACTAACAGGCCAAAGAATCTTAACATCTAGGTCTTCTGATAAAACAAAAGATAATTTCAAGAAAAAGTCTTCACGAGACTTTTCTAAAAAGAAAAGATTTTCTAATAATGATTTCACAAAAAAGTTTAAAAAGAAAAGAAGTTTTAAAGAAAAAAAAGAGGATAACAATAGATCTTTTTCTAAAAAGGATTCTTTCAAAAATAAAAAAACAAAACGATTTAATTAATCATTAAATAATATTAATTTATATTATTTTTTCTTTTTACAAACAATTTTTTTATGAACCTATCTCAATAAATATTTTAGTAAACATTATGGTGAAATCTCATAATCACAAAAAGACTCCTGTTATAATCGCTTTTGGAAAAGCTATAAAGTGTCGCAGAGAAGAATTAAGATTGACTCAAGAGGAGCTTGCTGAAAAAGCATCACTTCACCCTACTTATGTAGGCTCTGGAGGAGAGGAGAAATAAATATAGCTTTGGAAAATATTGTGATATTGACAACGGCTTTGGGATGTTCTCCAAAGAATCTTATGCCAGAATAATCAATTAAAAGTTTTGGTGGTCTTTCTAGCTTTTTTTCTTGTCTAATAAACTGCCGACTATTATGACAACCTTTCTTATCAAAACTATCTCTTCATACTAAAAGAAGCTATGAATCAGCTTTTAATTCTTTGTTTAAAAAATAACTAATTACAGTCCTAATAGCTACAATAGAACCGAGAACTATCAAAGAATCTTTAGAAGGATTTAAAACAGTGTGCATAATATCGCCGGCTATCATAAATTCCAAGCCTAATAAAATATAAGATCCCAAACGACATCTGACATTTTTTTTATCGTTATTTTGTTTGTGATTTTTTCTTAAAAAAATATATTCTGAACGTAAAAATTCAATAACAACTATTAAAACACCCCAAACAATAACAACTATACCAATAATGCTTACGTAGAAGGAAAGTATGTTCAAAATTTGCATAAACTACCTAAAAACATTAATCTTACTAAATAATGGTGGGGGACAAAGGTGAATATACAATATGTTTGGGCTGAGTTAACACAAATATATGATTTATTCGACAGCATTGATCTTCTTCACCGCCTCCGCAGTAGTCCACACATCGCTAGCAATCATTCGAAAGTTGATTAGAGCTGCTACATAACCATCAGCTTCTTCGGTCTGCGCTGCTGCTGTGGCATCCTTAACTACTGCAACTTCAAATCCTTGCTCAATAAATTCGCGCATATGAGATTCAACACATAGGTTGGCTGACATTCCGGCTAGGATAATACTGTCAATATAGCGTTTGCGTAGCTGCAGAATCAAATCATTGTTTTCGGGTCCATAAATTTTGTGCGGATTGGACACAATGGTTTTTCCGTCTTCAATATATGGCTTATATTGATCCATCCAATCTGAGCCTGATCCTTTGAAATTTTTCAGCGATAGTTGCCCCTCGCGATCGAACATGTGCATGCTATGCATCGCTACTTCCAAAGCACCTTCAAACTCCCACTTATGATCATGCGGGTAGTAGTAGTGCGGTGAAATAAACAGTAACATGTCATTTTCCTTAGCTGCTTTCATCAATTTCTCGATATTATCAACTGTATTATTACCTGTTACATTTTCCCCAACCACTCCCCAGGCAACTCCCTCTGGACTCAAAAAATCGACCTGAGGGTCAATGATAACTAATGCAGTGCGGTCCTTCACTATTTTGAAGCCAGGTTCTGGTAACTTTGTTTTTTTTGTCATAGACTGCCTTTAAATTATAAATTTATAAAAACCAAATCTCTTATTTCTTTAATAAATTATTAGGGGGTTTAAAGTAAATATTTTCTTTTAACTTCAGCATAAAGTTTTTAATGAAATTAATTTTTAAATACTTGTTCCATGAACCTATCTCAATAAATTATTTACCCACATAAACATCAGTCCCAAAATAGTAAACGCTTCCCATATTACAAACTTCCTTTCCCATCTTATCATCAATCTTCGACATTTTCTTTTTAACCATGCAAAGGTTCTTTCTACTTTCCATCTCTTTGAGTTTATTTAAAAAATTTCTTTAAAGGCAGGTGACTTAGAGGTATTTTTTCGATAAGGAATAAGAGGAAAAATATGTTTTTGTAATAGAGAAGACCTTAACCAAAGACAATCATAACCTTTATCAGCTTCAAAAATCGACATAGTTTTTGTTGGATGAATATTGGCTTTATCTAGTAAATATTTCAACCTGTAAACGTTCGTTGCCGTTTGCTGGGGTTGTAGTGATTGCTAGAGGATTTCCCAGATCCATTAAAAACTTGAAGTGTTTTTGAGTCATGTTTAGCTTCTTAAATTGAACAAAAGAGCTAGAGTATATCAAATAAAATATTTATTGAGATAGGTTCATAAAAATTTTATATTTTTAGAAATATTCAGATAAAAAAATAACGCCTTATATCCTAAAATATAAGGCGTAAAATTATAGATAATTAAAATCTTCTTTTGCTGTTAAAAGAGCGATTATCATCTCTTTTTTCTCTTTGACGAGCCTCGTTAACAACAATAGTTCTGCCGCCAACTTCTTTTCCATTCATTTCTTCGATAGCTTTTTCAGCCTCTTCTTTAGAGCCCATTTCCACAAAACCAAATCCTCTTGATCTGCCTGTGTCTCTATCTAAGATAATTTTTGCGCTTACAACTGCTCCGAAAGCTGCAAAAATATCTGTTAATTCTTGTTCTGTTGTTGCATGTGGCAAGTTGCCTACATATAGTTTCATATAAAAAATTCTCCTTTAAAAATTCCTAGTTTTACTTATGTAGCAACTATAAAAGAAATCAAAGATTCTAAAAGTTATATACAAAGAAAAAACCTAGCTTTAAAAATTTCAACTTTTGACATCTTGATCAAAAGTCATTTGTTTACTAAAAACCGAAAAAATCCGGCTTTTTCATACAAAATTATATTTAAATAAGGAATTAAATTCAAGAGAAAGTCATTAATTTGTAGGATAACGTGATAATATCATTACTAAAACTTTTTTGAAACGTCACTATTGATGTTATAATCATCCAAACTTAAAAAAAGAGTAAAATAGAAATTTGATAATATCTAATTATTTTTTGATTATACTTTATTCTTCTTTGATTTTTTGTTCTTCTTGAGGCTTTTGCTCTTTTTGAAAAGATCCACTTACTACACCAAGAAATATATCTTCGACAGCATTTAATATCGGAGATAAAATCCGATTGTATAAAGGCACTAAAGTCCAATTATAAATAGGTTTTAAAATAGTTTTTATAAAATTTAGAAATTTTTTAGAAATTTTTACTATTTTAGAGTCTTCTTTAGCTCTACTAGAACTAGCTCTACTAGAACTTGGAATATTATCTTTAAATAAAATTTTTGTAAAAATATCTCTAATGATTTTATAGATTGGATTAATCAAATAATCATCAATTGCAACATATATTTTTTTTGTAAGTTTATTAACAACAATTGGTTTTATACACTTTTCAAATATCGATATTGAAAGATTATATAATTTTTTTGAAATCCCCTTCATTATCTTATAGAAAACTTCAAAAATTTTATCGATATATAAAATTTTTATTGTTTTTGATAAAAACCTAAAAGTTTTAGAAACTAAATTGATCATAAAGTTGATAGCTTTTCCAAAAACAAATCCTATTTTTTTGCTTAAAGTATTGCACTCTTTCCAAGAAATAATCTTAATGCTAAAACAGCTTCCACACCCGCTCATACAGCTACCCGACATAACAACACTACCAGAACCCACAAAAACTCTATCTCCGTTTCTTATTACACCCGCACCTGCTGCTGAAGACATCTTTAACTCCTTGTTTACTATAAAATTAGACTTAACTACGGAATTAAATTCAAGGGACCATTTAATGAAAATAGCTAAATTTTTAAAAATATAATTTATTTTTTTAAGCGATTATCGTTTTATATAAAATGCAATGAACGATAATAATATTTTTAATCAAAAAAACATCGATATTTAACCTTTATTTCTATCTTTGTCTTTTAAAGGAATAGTCATTATTAAACCGCAATGATCTGAAAGAGCATCATACGGATCTTCATTTGAGTCAAAAGCCTTGAAAAGTTTTGTTATAATATTATCGAGTCTTTGACCTTTATTACGATATAATAGAGCATAATCTAAAATCATTGGACTTTTATACCAGTTACTATCTTTAGCATCTAGATAAGCTGATATCATATCATCTGTGGCACATGTAGCATTTGAATAATCTACATTTTGATTATCTTGAGTATAAGCATTGTAAAAGCTCTCGGATGAAATTATAGATTCTTCCCATTCTTTACTTTTATATCTCAAATTCATATCCCCTACTAAAACTTTATGAGATTCTTTCTCTTTTTTTTCACTAATTTCAATTTCTTTTTTTACTCTTTCAAGCTCTATTTTTCTTCTTTTTATCTCTTCTATAGTTGGATTTAGATCATCTTTAGATGGAGATAAATGAACAGCAAAAATTTTTGAAAATATTTTGTTTTTACATTTCAAAGAAAAGAAAAAAAGACCTTTATTGACCATATTTTGAAGCCCTACCCCTGTAGAAAATGGTATAAAACTCATATCTAAAACAGAATATTTACTTGCGATAAAATGCCCACTATTTTGAGAAAAAGTTTTTGATCCAATGTTAAAATAAAAATGAGCATACTCTTTTTTTAATCCATCATATAAAGCGTTAGCTGCATTTACATCATTTACTTCTTGCAGACATACAACATCTGGTTTTTCTATCAATATTTTACCTATAATCCCATCGATTCTTTGTTTCCAAGAAGAAACTCCTGCAAAAAGCCTAGGAAATCCTCCAGATACAAAACATACATTCATAGTTAAAATCTTTAATTTTTTACCTAATGTTGTTTTTTCATCAATCTCACCTTTAAGATAAAAAAAAGAATTTGGCTGGATAAAATTTGCTAAAATTCTAGTTGAGCCTTCAATCAAGCTAAGTCCCAAAGAAATGGGCAACATGGGAAGTGCTAATAGAGAATAAAAAGCTCTTGTGGCAATTTCACCTATAAAAGTAGAGCATTGATCTTGTTTATCTAATCTAATTGGGCTAAAAATACGAACAGCTTTTTCACTATACCACCAAAAAGGAGATGCTAAAATAGCTGAAGCTTTATGAAAAATTCTTGCCATATTTTCTCTTCGTTTTGTAATAAAATTAGTTATTTTTTCTGAGTGAATCTGATAAGTAAGATTTAAATAAGGAAGAGCTTGATAGCTTCTAAAAGATGCCATTAAAAGCTTTGAAGCCCCTTCTATATAGCGATCTTTTTTAAACTCTTTAATACTATGAATTAACTCAAAAGCTATTTGCAAACTCAATGCTAAAAGAATAATTTCTATGCTAGGACACATTAAAGCGGCAATATAAGCAGAAGAGTTAACTACGCTTACAAATGAAGTTAACGCTTCTGATATTTGAGCATGAGCTAAAAGATTTAAACAAATCCATAAATTTTCAAAAACGTCTGATAAATTAGTAAATACTAAAGCTAAACTATGTTTAAAATAACAGTTCACTACTGAAATTACAGCTAACATAGTTACAAATAGTTTTTTGCAAGAGAGTAAATATTTTCCTTTATCAAAAGATATTTTCGAGGTTTGAAAAGAAGTGATAGCTCTTAAAGATCCTAAAGATACACTTAAAAAAACTCCAATTGGTTTATATAGGCTAATAATTGGCAAAGCAGCTAAACAAACTCTTTTTACTTTAGATTCACCATCAATACAATCCTTTGAATAATCTCTATGGTAAAAGGCTAAGTTAGAGCTTTTAGAGGTATCTTTTACATCTGTGCTCATGCTTTTAAGCTACTTTTTTATCTCTATAGAAATTTGCATTTTGAAATACTTGTTTTATATATTCAGCAGCTAAAGATAATCTATAAGATTTAATAGTATGATTTGATGGATCTTTTTGAATCTCAACCAATCCCAAAGATGTATTATTTCCTCTATCCCACTCCAAATGCCCTCTTAATAGAGTCCAGAAAAATAATCCTTTCAACGGAAGCTTTTTTTTGAATTTTTGAATTATTTGAAAAATCTTTTCAAAATATTCTTTTTGGGTTTTCTCATCGATTTCAAAAGTTTTCTCTCCCCAATGCTGAATCTTTGCATCGCATCCGGTTTCTGTAATAGCAATAGGTATTTTTAGATCACTAGCTTCTGTAAGAGCATCTTCTAAAGCCTCAGGATGATATCTCATTCCAAAACTCATCATTTTTGAGTTTTCTTCACAAACAGATCCAAAAGTAAAACCAAATCTCAATCTTGGAATAGAAAAATTTGTCACTTTATATCCAGGATAAGTTTTTCCCCCATTTGTTCCAGCTTTCACAAGAGGATATCCATAACATTGAAACCCGATAAAATCTGTTAATTTTTGATCTTTTTCTGCTTCAAATTTTACGTTTGCTAAAAAAGGTATTTGAAAAGAAAATCTTTTTGTTTTGAAAAAGTTATACGTAGCGTAGTGAGTAATTAAAGAATAATAATAACAAACTAACCTTTCGATTGGATTGTTTTTATTAAATGGCATAAATTTTAAAAATTGATGAACAATTCCTATTTGAATATCCGGATATTTTGCTTTGATCGTTTGATATACTTTTATATGAGTAATTAAAATGTTTCTCAACGCTATAGCCGCTCTAAAAAACTTATTTCCTCTTCCTTTTATATCCGGAAAAACTTCCCTAATATAGGTTTGAAAAATATAAGCTGAAGGCTCATTAAATGTCATAAAATTAGTTACATGATCTTTAAGCCGATGAATAACATATTCTGAATATTCTACAAAACCATCAATATTTTCCTCATTTTCAAATCCTCTACTTTCAGCAAACCAATCAGGCTGAACAAAATGCTCCAAAGTAACCCAAGGTTCAATATTATTTTCCTTAAGTTCTTTGCAAAAATTTACATACTTCCCAATAGCTTTAAAATCAGGCTTTCCCCTTTTTGGCTCAATTATAGATCTTTCTAAAGAAAATCTATAAGATGTAGCGTTCATATCTTTTAAAATTTTAATGAGTGGCTTTGGATCATCTAAATAATTAACAAAAAAATCATCGAATTTTTGATCTTTTTTTACTTCAATATGCTCCTGTGTAAGCCATCGATCCCAATTAGACCTTCCATCAAATGAGGGTTTTGAATGTTCTGAGCCCAAACCACAGCTTTGAAATAAAGAATCTGCAAATCCAATATCTTTAGGTAATTCATACATCCCATCATCCGAACTTGCATCTAGCTCATCTTTATCTAAATTTTTTGATCGAGGCCTAAAAACGCTATATACTCTATTTGCTAAGCTTACGCAAATTGATACAGAAATTGATATAGGTAAAGCTAAAAGACATGCCATTGCCTTAAACAAGTTACTAGAAAAGTAAGTAATCTTTTTTTGAGTCGATAGATATGAAGGAGAAGGTTTTTTATCTTTACCTAAAGTAATTTTATCTTCAGCTGGATAAAAACAACTCTCAAAACGTTTCAAAACATTAACGGCCATTGAACTCATAAAAAAGACCTATTTATATAATAATATGAGATATGTTAGCAGATTATCGCTTATTATAAAAGATCAGATTGAGGCCTATCTTGATTACAATTAAATACTTTAAATGAAAAAAAATTACTCTATAAATCCATTATAGTCTAGATCATGAGTGAACATCGAAGGAAAGTTACATTTAAGTTTTCTACTTAAGAACAAATAATATATAAAAATTAGAGGCTGAGATAAGAAAGGACGAATATCATTTTTATCAAAAATAATATCTTTAAAAATGAAAAAATCCTTTATGAAAGAGAAGATAGAAGCTGATTTCCATCCATACATTAACATACCTGGAGCAATTTGCTTTATTATATCTTTTGTTGGAAATATCGTCTTATCACTTATTTCATCAAAAAAAACTTTTACCAAATCTTCTTCTAAACAAAGCACATGAGCACCACTAGTCGCTCTTGGATTACACTCAATTGCAAGAAGATCTCCCTTTTCATTTTCAATAAAATCAAATCCAATCTGCCCTGTAAAATTCTCTAATTTTATAAATTTTTCAACCCACTCAAATATTTTTTTATGTTTTACGGACTTAAAATTCAGACATGAATTATCCTCAATTGCATACTCAAGTGGATATGTGACATGAGCATTTACTCTTCCTTCTTTACAAAGACTGTAAGTACAATATTTTTTTCCAACTAAAAACTCTTGGGCTATCCATAATCCTTTTTCTATAAAATCAATCTTAGCTATATCTTTTTCTTCTTTGATTATTTTTATTTTCTGAGAAGCTCTTGAATAACAAGCTTTTAAGATAAAAGGAAATTCAAAATCAAGATGATGCAAATCTAGACTATTTTTAAGAAGATAAGTCTTCGGTGTAATAAAGCCATAATTTTTTGATTTTTCTTGAAAGCTCCATTTATTATGAAGGTTTTCTAAAATATCAAAAGACGTAGAGAAAACTCTGCATCTTTTTGGGAATCTATCAATAGCTTTAGCAATATAGAAAATCTCTTCATAAACAGGGATTACAAGATCAATTTTCTCTTTTTCAATGATCTCAATTAAAGACTCTATATATTTATCTGGAGAAAATCTAGGAGCTGGCACTAAAAATGATTTTTTTATAGCTTTTGAAAAGGAACAAATATGATATTTATTTGAGTCAACTACGTAAACCTCAAAGCCTAATGAAAAAAACATCCTCGCTAAATCTAAAGAAATCATAGTACGAGCGTTACTAATTAACACTCTTTTAGATGTATTCATTCTCCTGCCTTGTAAATTTTTAATTAATTTATAATTAAATAAAAGGCAAGGCAATTATTGTTAATTAAAAAAAAATCAAACCATTATTAATCTTTCCCAAGAAAAATGTGGTTGATTTACGCTAAATGCCATTTATCATAAGAATAATTTTAATAAAATTCTATTTTCCAATCATTTAAACTGTAACGATAGGAGATGCTATGGAAATAAGAAGTTTTGATGAAAAAAAAACACATCGGGAAGAACATGAAGTCTATCAGCCAGGGCTAACGCATTAAAATTTTACCTTTAATATATTTGCAAGATATCTATCAGAGTAAAGAGCCCTTCTTGCTCTCCTCTTTAAACTTGTTTTGGAGTCATTTATCCCTCGAATTAAGTTCATTACTGTATGTCTCACTATTGCCATATTTTCTGGGCCATTGCCCTTTCTTATTCGGCTTTTATCTTCATTAAAAGTGACATCTAGCACCCAGTGTACACAATTTTCAATGCCCCAATGAGTTCTAATGGCTTGTGCGTATTCTTGAACCTTTCCATCAAGACTGGAGATGTAATATCGTTTTTCTGTTGTTTCTTTTTCTCCTTGAATTCGTATTGATTCAATCATCACTATACTTTTAAGATCTTTCCAGTGTTTTTTCTGTTCTAACCACTCAATATCTTTAGATACATAACATTTCCTAATTTCAATTCGACCATGTCCTTTTTCACAGTTTTCATCATAGAGCAAGTCCTGTGTTTTAGTTCCTTTGAAAAATATTTTGATGTCATCATGTAAGTCACTGTGGTTACCTTTTAACGCTAAAATGTAATTTGCTTCCTTTTTTCTAATTAGCTCAGCTATTTTTTTCTGGCATCCCATTGCATCAATTGTGACAATGGAGCCCTTTATGAACAACGTATTCAGTAGTAAGGGAATTGCTGTAATTTCATTTGATTTTTCCTTTACTTTTTCTTGCCCCAATACAAGACGAGTGTTTGAAGCAAAGGCACTTACCATATGTATTGGTTTTTGGTCTGAATAGCGATCAAAGCTTCCTCGAAGCGCCTTGCCGTCAATGCTAATTACATCCGGCAATTGGGTTTGCAAACTTTTTACCCAATCTATGAAACATTGCTTAAATTGTTTAGGATCTATCAGAGAAAATACCCTAGCAAATGTATCATGGGAAGGGATACCGTACTCAAATGGAAGATAATTCTTTAGAAAATTAATTTTAGCTCTGCCAAAATCTTCAATATCTTCCCAACTCTCGGCTCCACAAATTTTTGCACACAAAGTTGTTAGAAAAATTTCATTTAGAGGATATAGCTTGTGCCGATCAATACGAGGATCTTCTATGTGCGAAAAATAATCTAAGAAAGTAATTGTGCTAAAATCTTCAAGTGCTGTCATAATTTGCCTCCAGGTTATGGTCTGGAAGATTATCGCACATCTGTCAAATAAATTTTAATGCGTTAGCCCTGGTTTAGCAATACTGAAAAGAGATAATAATGCTATTAATGTTTTAAAAGAAGAGGTAATATATAAAATATATCTGATGTAGAATATCAAAAGAGAGTTTGAATGAGACAATTGCGCTGAATATACAGCATTATTTATTTCTATTTTTTTTAAGTTTTCGATAATTGCTCAATATTTTGTTTACATTCTAGTGTATCAGGATGGTTAGGAATCCCTAAATTAGCGTATATAATTGATGCTTGATGAAAAAAATCTAAAGCTTTTGTCAGCTGAGTTTCATCTTTGTATAGCAATCCAATATTTTTTAAGCACCATGCATAACTGATATTGTCTTTTCCATAAGCTTTTTCAGTCGCTAAAAGTTCTGTAAAGAGAACTTTAATCGAAAAACTTTCTGATTTGTGAGATTTTAATTCTTCATGAGGAGTTTCGTGAATTAAATCTACAAAAGAAGTTGATTTATAGTGTTCTTCAGCTCTTTGAGCTCTTTCTTCTTGTTCAGCATATTTTTTTATTTTTTCTAAAATATATGGTGGTATCATGTCTATCTCCTTAATTTTAAATTTGCATACCAAGTGCTCTTAAATTCCTTTTCTCTAATCTATTTGCTAAAGCAAGCCCACCAAAACACCCACCAAGAATAATGCCTCCTAATTTGAAACTTGTTAACTTTTCAGGATCCATTAATGCTACCATAGTAGTGTTTGCAATAAAGGCAGTGCCTAGTCCACCTCCGATGAATGCTGCTAATTGTCCAAGAGATATTGTCTTAGCAAAGTTGACTCCAACTTGTTGCCAAGCTTGGCCAACTATGTTGGCAATATTATCCCCATATTCAAGATGAGCGACTCTCAAAGTGTGTAAAGCAAATTGAGAAAAAAGCATATCTGGTTTGCCCTGTTCTAAAGCTTGAAACCAAATTTTCCCAATTTTTTCCCAAGATGCACCTCCTTCTGCTTTTGCAGCCAAACAAAATGCTCGATTAGGGATTCCAGAATAGAGATGTACTCCCCCATGATCTTCTGATGTTGTTCTGTAATCTGACATATCTTTGGGTTGAGGGTCTTTGCCTAACCTAGGATTATTATATGCAGAACCAGGATCCTCCATTGAGCGCAAAGCTCCTTTAGCTTTGTCGCTTACAACAATTCCCTCTCCGACAAGCCAGCTAGCATTTGGATCATTAGCTTTTACTTTACTTAAATAATGCTTTGTCATGATTGCGAATACATCTGCTAGAGATTCATTTAAAGCTCCACTTTGATTTCGGTATTGAAGGCCGCCGGCATATTGAATTACTGCATGTCCAAATTCATGGCTTATGACATCTGCATTTGTATCGAGAGGGCGAAAAGTATCAGGATCTGTATCGCCAAAGTAAACACACTCAAGATGAGGAACCCAACATGCGTTATTTTTTGCTAATCGGTGATGGAGTAAAGATATCATTGTTTTTTCGCTGTTTGCTACAGGATGTCTTTTAAACACTTCTCGACAAAAACTATCAATTCTAACCATATTGTCAAAGCAAATGCTTGCGGTAGTATCACTTATGTATATAGTACTCCTGTCTCGGTATTTTCGAAGTTTAAATGTTGAAGCGTCAAACACTTCGATAGGCGAGGGAGAAGGCGTTGCTTTAGATGTTAATGGAAACGAATACATTCTTTCACATTTTTTTGGTGGATCTAAAGAAAAACTTTCAAAAAATTGCGTAGATCCCCGTTGTTCGATGAATGAATTACGTTCTTCAAAAGAACCAGAATCTCTTTGAAGAGCATGTTTTTGTATGTGTTGAATAATTTGAGGGGATAGAAACGTTCTGGGAGTGCCATCTACAACTATAGAACTCATTTTTTCTCCAATTTATTTTGTTAATAAACTTTTAAAAGTCTTTTTGTTTACAAAAAAAATCTATAAATGTTTTTGCATATTTTTTTCACTAAAATTGGCAGATTATCATATTACTTGAAAAAATATTTGTCAAATTATGTAGGTATTGAGGCAGGGCTAACGCATTAAAATATTTAAATTATGTCTCTATAGCACGAGTATATTTTATGACTAAAATTTCAAAAAAATTATTTGTTTTATATTAAAATAATATATTTTTTATATTCACTACACTATGAAATTTTAATGCGTTAGCCCTGGTCTATCAGCTTCTTTTTGTGTCATTAAAATCTTCTCCAAGTATAATCACCTCCATAATAAAATATTTACTTTGAGGTGACATTATAACTTAGAGCAATGGAGACATCACAACTTTGGACTCACAAAAAGGAGATCTATATTGACATTTATGAATGAATTCTTCATAATTACCTCCATAAATAAGCATTCTTAATTAAGAAACAGAATTAAAAAAAGGGAGATTTATTATCTCTCCAATTTTATGAGACGTTGCAATAATTATAAGGAATTAATATGGCAATAACCAGTCGATCTTCCGCAGATACTCCGCAGACATTAATACCATGTCTGCTTCATGATTGCCCCTGCAAGAAACAAGAAGTGATCGAAAGAATAGTGAAAAGTGTCTTAGAAGTAAGTAATCTAGGAATAGCCGCAGATGAGTCGATAGTGTTAGCGATTCGTAATCGAACTATTTCTTTGATACACTTAGCGAAGCAGCCACAGTCTTCCAACGAGATGTCCGCAACAACACCTCACGAATTAAGCCCCGTAATAGCGGATAAGAATATACGGCTAATCATGGACGCGCTTATTCCGACTTCCCTACGGAAGTCAGCAGAGGAGCCGATGCTTTTAGGAGGAGAACAAGTTATACCACAAGAGCCTGAGGCTTCATTTGGAGGAACACGATTTATATCACAAGCTCCTGGGTCAATAGGAGGAGAACGATTTAATCAACCAGATGCTCCTGGGCCAATAGGAGGTATGCTACAAAAAACTATGTCATTTGCAAATTGGGCTGTTGCGCCACTAAAGCCTCTTGAGTCATCTACATCAATTTCAAAAGAATTAAACGCTGTAATCGAAAGAACAGTGAAAAGTGTCTTAGCAAAAAGTACGCCAGAAGAAGAGGATGAGCCGCCAATGGATTTCGATGCGATGTTCGCAGCAGCGCTTTCAAATACGGTTTCCCCACCGAACCCAGCAGCGGAGAAGAAGCCTTCGAGATTTCCCTACAATGAGGTTGCTTGCGAAGAGCCGCCGAAAAGCTTCTTGAACCCGTTAGTTACCTTCAGCGCTGGTCGTATGATCCAGTGTGGCGGCAGCAATGGCATCGATACGTTAGATTTCAATGTTTACGTTTTACATATTACGAACGACAGGATTCCTGCTGCAGGCGGCGGGGTTCCTTCCCCAGAAGACCAACAAAAAACTTCGAGATCACCTCTTGCCCCCCTGAGTCATTGGTACTGGACGAGACCCGAGATGTCGGGCCACTTACCGAGCAAACGATCAGGTCACACGGCGCGCGCAGTGGGTCACTTGATGTACGTGTTTGGGGGTTACAATGGGAAGGATTATTTCGGCGACGTGAACGTCCTCAACACCGACACTATGCGCTGGGATCGCGTCTACACCGCGGGGACTCCCCCTTTCCCACGCACGCGCCACACATTTCTGCGGCTGCAGTTTGGTAGAGCTGCTACGCCGAAACTGGTCGTGTTTGGTGGAGGTGACGACCGAGGACTCGACCAAGAGCCGGGGAAGGTGTTCATACTTGACACAGCGAAGAAGATCTGGTCGCGTCCAATGATTTTCGGCGATCCGCCTTGCCCACGCTGGGGGCATACTGCCATCCGTTACGGCGACACG
Source organism: Candidatus Anoxychlamydiales bacterium (assembly GCA_011065175.1). GTDB lineage: Bacteria > Chlamydiota > Chlamydiia > Chlamydiales > SM23-39 > JAAKFX01. The sequence goes on along the minus strand of JAAKFE010000007.1, from coordinate 6,496 downwards.
CGCATTGCCGTTGTGGGAGGTCATTCGGGCCCCAAAGGAAGATTTCTCAACGACGTCTTTCTTGGCGACTTGCGCCCTACAGAACTAGTTGACGGCGACCCGGACAACCACTACAACTTTGTGTGGACCGAACTAAAGATGAGCAGTGAGAGTATGCCCCCCCGCATGGGTCACACCGCAAGCTACATTGGATCGCACAAGATTGTGGTGTATGGCGGCACGGATGACAATCAAGTGTTCAACGACATATGGTTGCTGGACTTAAAACGCCGTATATGGCAGGCAGTGGAGCGCCAACTAGGGAGCCTCCCGCGAAGTTTGGAGCACTCAGCCGCGCTGTACAACGGACGCATCGTGATCTGGAGAACCGACCGATCCGTGAAAGAGAACTCCGATAGAGACAACACCGACGGAAAATCGCCGGACCGTGTGTTAGTACTTCAATCCCACGAGTTTCTGACGCCCACCCCCTCGTCCATGCGCGGCGAACAGTCTAAAAAAATGTTCAAGCTTCTGCCCCCAAAGCCTCTTTCTTCCACTGCGACCGAGCAATGCGACAATAAAGATGAGGAAAATGCTTGATTCACTCACATAGGTAACACTTTTTGATTAAAAAAATGTTTTTTAGCTTAGCGAAAATTTGACAACCCACCTATTCAAATATAAAAATGGGGATGCAAGTCCCCATAAAAAATACATCTGTCTCCCTTTCCCTTTTGATCGGTTGCATAAGTCCCAAAATATTAAAAAAGACTTTTAGTTCTTGACATACTCCAATGTCTAAAGAACGTTGGATTCTAGCTTCCAGCAATATTCGCTTGATTTCTCAAGTCTTACGATATCTAAGCTAAGAGAAGCTGCCCTTTCTCTTAAAATATTTATAGCAGCATTTTTATCTCTATCTAATTCTGCCTGGCAATGAGAACATCTCCAAAACCTATCTTTTATTCTTAGATCATTAATAAAATAATCTATTGAAAAATGGAGAAGATTTTTATTGCACGTAATCAGAGAACTTTTAACTGGATTTCATTCATTCAACACAGTAAATTTATTATTTTAGAAAATTAGATAAACTCCTTCCTAAAAGAAGGAGAGAAAAGTTGTGTTGTTCATACAACCCGTAATTTAGTGAGGATTCCTCGTTTGAAAATAGGCCACTTTTCCAGTCTATTCGCTACGGCTTTCTGCTTTATGTTTTCTTTGAATGCCATGGCGTCATCTGTAAATATACAAGAAAGTAATAACGGATTGCCGAACATTTCTGCTAGAGCCCATCTCAACTCTAATGATTTTGATGTTTTTGCCAATCTTATCATTTGGACTGCTAAAGAAGTTGGTGCAGATGTCTGGGCTGAGGTGATTGTTTCCGGCTCCACAGCTACTAATGATCTACTGGAAGTCAATTTTGGATGGGACCCTGGTTTTAGGGTTGGTGTTGGTTACGGAATGAAACACGATCAGTGGGAGACACAAGTCTACTATACCTCATTTCATACCCGAGGAAAAGATAATATATCAAGCGAACCGGGAACAGTTCATTCTACGTTTTTAGGCAATTTTTATGTCGACAATGCGGATGGAGCAGGTCTTTCCGGTCCCGCTTATCAGAAAGCGAGCATCGATTGGACAATCCATTTCAATATGTTTGATTGGGAGCTAGGTCGCAACTATTGGATCAGTAAATCGCTAGCTTTGCATCCATTTCTGGGAATAAAAGGAGGATGGATAAATCAATCTATTCGTTCGAATTGGCAAAATCCGAATCTTTCCGGTGCTGATTTTTTTAATATTGGCACAGAGAATCTCAAAAATAACTACTGGGGTATAGGCCCCGGAGCAGGAATCAACACCAAATGGAATCTATATAGTGGTCAAAGCCAATTTTATCTCTTTGGTGATTTTTCTGGAGCTCTTATGTGGGGACATTGGTCGTTTAACGATGTCTTTCAAAACGATATCTCACAACAAGTTTCTGTCGATCTTCAGAACATCAACAGTGGTGCTTCAATGCTGCGGACATTTATGGGATTTGGGTGGAATGCTAACTTCAACCAAAATCGATACCGATTTTCTGCAAATTTGGGTTATGAAATGCAATTTTGGTTAGATCAACTGCAATTTTATTCCTTTACGGGAGGAAGACTAGTTAATGTATTGACATTGCAAGGAGGAACCCTTGAGTTCTACTTTAATTTCTAGTAAAAGAATACTTTTCTTCGCAATGTTGCTAATATCAGTATTGCCGAAACTATATGCTGCAAAAAACAATCTCAATGGCTTGCCTAATATTTCCACACGTACACAGAGCTCTTGGGTTGTCTCTGCGGATTTTCTCGCTTGGTTTCCTTCAGAAGAAGTTACTTCTATTTGGGCCGATGTTATCACTATCGGGGATAATACTAGCAGTTGGGAAGCGCTAGGATTTAATTTTAAATGGGATTATGGCTTGCGAATAGGCGCTGGATATGGTTTGGTATATGATCAATGGGACACTGCATTATATTGGACCTGGTTTCATACAGATGCTAAGCATATGATCCCCTTTACGTCCAATGCCTCAATTACTCCGGAATTCTTTGCTGCCTTTTTAAGCGGCAATACGCCTCAGAGCATGAACGTGAAATGGAGTCTTCTTCTCAATATGTTTGATTGGGAATTAGGGAGAAGCTATTGGATAAGTAAGGGGGTATCTTTGCGGCCTTTCTTGGGTGTAAAAGGAGGGCAGATCAACCAATCGATCCATGCACAGTACTTCAATCTGACTATTGACCAAGTTCTCACCAACAATTCAGGAGGAGAGCGCTTGAAAAACAATTTTTGGGGCATAGGACCTTTAGGAGGGATCAATACTAAGTGGAGGGTTCGCAACTTTGGATCCAATTTCTTAGATTTCTTTGGGGATTTTTCTTTGGCAACAATGTGGGGGACGTGGATTAATAGCGACGTGTATGAAAATACAGCCTCCCAAACATCTTCTGTAAACATGAAAAATTCGACGCTGGGAGCCCTGATGTTTAGAGGATTTATGGGAATCGAATGGAATGTCGACTTTCAAGCAAGCAAGTCACACTTTGCTACAAAGCTAGGATATGAAATGCAGATCTGGTTGAATCAACTTCGATTGGCGACCTTCCAACTCCAGCGTTTGCATGGCGACCTAACTCTGCAGGGAGTAACGTTAAATTGTCGATTCGATTTTTAAGGAGTAAAAGCAAGTGGTAATGTTTAACAATAATTTTCGAACTATACTAAGAATAGTCTTTGTTTTTTTCATGATCGTCATGAAAGATATCCATGCAAATAGTGGATTGCCAAACCCTTCTGTCCGACCGGAAGCTCAGCGAAAAACTATCGACATTTTTGCTAATACACTCTATTGGCATACTAGCGAAACCTTAGATTGGGCATTTACGCTCACACCCTCTCAGAACTCCCTACAAACCGCCTATAAAACGTTTTCCTTTGATTGGGATCCTGGCTTCTGCATTGGACTTGGATACAACATGGAGCATGATCAGTGGGATACTCAAGCAAGCTATACCCGGTTTCAATCCAAAGCAACCGATCATACAAGCGGATCGGTTACACCAGCTTTTTTAGCCGCTAGACTTTCCCTTTTGGAGCCTTTTTCTACAGGAAGAGCTAGCTTAAATATCGATTACAATATATTTGATTGGGATTTAGCTCGCAGCTTTTTAGTCAGCAAATACCTGGTTTTAAGACCGTCTATAGGATTACGGGGAGGATGGATCAACCAAACTATCCACTCTGAATGGACAATCCCCAATTTTCTCGTCTTCTTCTTTTTCTCTGCTTCAGAGAATTTAAAACAAAGATTTCATGGAGGAGGACCTAAGGGCGGACTGAGAGGGAAATGGTGTTTTGGAAATATTCGAAAACATTCCTTTAGTTTCATTGGTCAGTTCGAGGCTGCCTACCTTTGGGGGCATTGGTCTATTCGAGATAAATACATCGATAATTTATCTACGGTAATTCACGTCATAACATTAGATCGCAACTTTGGATCTTTCATGCTGCATAGTTTCATGGGGTTTGGATGGGATTGCAATTTTAATCACGATCGATCTCATTTCGGAGTAAAACTAGGTTACGAGATCGAGGATTGGTTTAATCATTGCCAAATATTTTCTGATGCTTCTGGCTCCCAAAATAACGACTTGATCTTTCAGGGTCTCAATTTTGGCTTACATTTTGATTTCTAAATTAAATCAACTTGCCCTCGTCGTTCCTAAAATATATAAGTTCTGTTCTAGTCCAAAGAATGGGGGCGATTGGACGCATTCAGAACTTTTAATTGGAGGTAATTTAAGCAAGAATATGGAATCCAGAACATTTTTTTGTTTAAGACTATTAATATTTGATAATTAAAATTAAGCTAGAAGAAAGTAACATTTTTTGTTTATTTAATTCAGTTTTGTTGATTTTAAGTCCCAAATTAGTGGCATTTAAATTCAAAATTTTTAAAAAAGTTAAATAATTTTGCGTAGCGTTAAAACGGAAATAGTATTATTTGTAGCATGCATAGCCATAGGAGCCCAAAGATCGCCTGTTGTTTCTTTTAAAAGAGACATTCCAGCTCCCATAAGAGTAATTACAATCATAATAGGAATGTTTGTCCATCCCATAATAGGAGATAAGTGTGCAGCGCCAAAGATGAGAGAAGTTTTTACAATCTTTTTTATTTTTTCTAATGTAGTTTTAGCATTATTATTAGATTTAGCTTTATCTTGAGCGTCATTTGAGCTAACTTCAAAATAATTATGTAAATAACCTCTAAAACATATTTCTTCTAATATCGGAGCTCCAATAGCTGCATAAAAACACATACAAATGCCGAATAAGCCATCATCCGTTAATAGAGCTTCAATATTTTGGCTTTCAGTTAGAGTAATATTAAAAAAAAAAATTAAAAAAGCAGATATTTTGTTTTCTAATATTGAGGATGCTCTCAAAGTAATTAAACCAAAAGCAATTCCGATTAGTATTTTAATTATAATCTTTAATTTTTCATTCTTTGGAAGGAACTCATTAAGACTTGGTAAAGCATCATTATCCATTAATTTTATTAAAACATGTTCGGCTGCTTTAATAAAAATTACTCCTAATAAAACTTGAAAAACTAACTCGGAGATTCCGAATGTATAAAATATAGCACTAGAAAATAAGATAAGGAATGATAGATTGATAAGATTTTTTTTGGAAAAAAAATCTTGAGGAATATTAGATATTAAGTTTTTGGAAAAATTTACTATGTGATTAAAAGGAGATACAATAGCTTCTTTAATTTTTTCAGTTGTAGATAATTCCGTAACTTTGTCTGCTGGAAGATAAGTTTCGGGAAGAGAATATGGATTTATATTGTGAATAAATTTTGAAATCGAAAATGCAATCATCTTTTTTACTATTTACCCTGAAAGTTATTTATTAAAAATAAAACTTTATTTCACTTTGTTTTCTCTAATTTATCTTTTAGCTGATACTCTAATCACCATGTTATTCCTGATAAATACTCTTGAAGAGTTTTTTTTACATACTGCAATTGCTTTTCTCGTTCTTCTTTCCAGGCATTCATTATTTTTTTTCTATTTGCTTCAGGATATTCTTTTATATAATCTTGAACAAAATTAATATAAGCCCATTCTTTTTTAGCCGGAGCTTTTTTTATTTTTCTTCTTTCATATTCATTTTGCCAAAATACAGCAAATTCTTGGTAAGTAGGAGGCTTACCTTCCATCCAGCACTCATTAATCCAGTCTATTCCAAATGCTGTAAAATGAAAGTGATTACCAACAAGCTTTTTTAAAAAATCTCTAGTTGCATAATCATTTTTGTAGCGCCCATAAAGAATATAAATTTTAGGTTCTAATGGATAAGATTGAGATTTCTTTGCTTTTGAAATTTCAGGCATTTTAGGGCTTAAAGAAACTTTTTCCGTTTTAACATAAAAAACTATCTTTTGTATTAGTTTGGCTTTCTGTTCTTTATTAGGAATGCCCAGTTTTAAACATATTGTTCTAAGTTCACTCATTTTTAAATAAAGCAAACTTTTTTCAAGAATTAATATCTCTGAATCCGATAAAAAAAAATCCATATAATTTTTTATTTTTATAATACCATTTTTAAGATGTTTTTTCATATATTAAGAGTAATCCTCAGAAGCTATTGCATGATATTTCTTTGAATCACTGGAATAATTTCCTGAAGATTACTTACAATAAGAAAATCTTCATCTCCTAAGTACGATGGTTGTTGCAAGTCTACCGCAATGATTGTTCCCTTAGGATTGTTCTGTTTATACCATCCCAAAAAACCACGGTCATCATAGCTTAGCCCAATACAAATAATATAAGGGGCTGTTGCGAGCTACCATTTTCAGCATCAAAACCTGATCTTTTTTCGAAACTTGCATTTTTGTAAACTTCCTATTCTAAAGAGTATGTGGATTTTCTGAAAAATGCAATTTGCAAAAAAA
>JAAKFE010000069.1 GCA_011065175.1 Candidatus Anoxychlamydiales bacterium | reverse complement strand
TCGAAGACTCTATTTTTCTAATGTGAACTAACATTTTATCGATAGTTTTAAGTCCAAAAGTTGTAGTTAAACTTTGTAGTTCATCTAAATGCTCTGAGCTTATTTTTTTCTGTTCTTTTGATTTATAAACCCCGACGAGCAAAGCACTTTTGTTTTGTTCAATCTCTAAAAGACGGGTTTTCCCTAAATCTATTGGCTCTTTTGTTGACATATTTTTTATTAATTTTTTTAGAATTTTAACTCTAGCCCATCATAGGCTAAAGAGACATTTTCTAAAAGTTTTTTAGAGTCTGAAAAATATTCAATTTCATGACCTAAGTGAGTTAGATATGCCTTTTTTGGTTTAATTTTTTTTATAAATTCTAATGCCTCTTTTATATTAAAATGAACATCTGATTTTTTATGTCTAAGTGCGCTTACAACTAAAACATCTAAATTTGTTAGTTTTTTTAAAATATTATCATCATATCTTTTGATATCGGTTAGATATGCAAAATTATCAATCCTTACCCCTAAAACCTTCTTAGAATCTTGAAAATAAGAAAAATACTCAAATGAAATATCATCAAATCTAAATGTGTGTTTTTTATCATCTAAGACATGAAAATCAAATCTTGCGCCTTGCGTATGATGTTTAAGATTTTTTTTAAAAAAATGATCATATTTAATTTTCACTTCTTTAAAAGTCTCTCTTAGTAAATAGCATCTGAGTGGCTCTTTTTGTATTCGATTAAAAACTCTTAAATCATCAATCCCTGCCATATGATCGAAATGAGCATGGGTTAAAATCAAAACATCAATTTTTTTTATTTTATATCTAACCGCTTGCATTCTGATATCAGGCCCAACATCTATAAGTATCTTTTTTCTATTTTTTTCAATTAAAACAGACGGCCTTAATCTTTTATTGTATTTTGAATCAGATCTGCAAACCTTGCATCTACAATTGATAACAGGAACAGCCGTAGAAGCGCCTGTTCCTAAAAAAATAGCTTTAGCCATTACTACTTTCCGTTTTTTTATGTAAGATATTAAAACTCTCAATTGCAAAATTAAAAAAGAAAATCACAAATGGTGTTATCAAAATAGAAACTGGAAGCATTATAAAAAAGGACTCTAAGCCTAAATAAATACTATCTAACCGAATAGCAAAATAACTCTTTGTTAAACTAGCTGATATAAAAAGCAAGAAAGCAGGAATAAAAACAGTAATCACAGCTATTAGAAATAGAGAGAAATTAACAAAAATATTCTTTTTTAAATTTTTTAGAATCTCAAAAAATCCTTTTATTTTCAATTTCGGTTTTAAAGATATCGAAGGCGTTAAGAAAAATAAAAACAAAAGATTCAAAATAACAAGCACTATAAAAAATAAAATTAATATATAAGCAACAATCGATATAAAAACACCAATAAATGAACCAATATGAGGGATATCTTTAATCGCTGCTAAAAACCCAAAAATTATCCATAAAATTACAAAGGCAACTATAGATAAAATAGATATATAAAAAGTGTAAGAGATTTTATCTACAGACTTTTTTAAAATCTCCATGTATGAGCATTTTAAATTTTTAACATCATGGAAATATATTCTAGCCAAAAAAACTCCAAGGACAAATAAAATAGCAAAACTAATAAAAATCGGTAAAAATATAAAACTTAAATTTGTCCATGTACCTGGGCCTGCTACTAGCGATCTAAAAAAAATATGAATAATTCCAATTAGAAAAATAAATGGATAGGTAAAAAAAAGTTTCTTTTTATTAAATGAAAATAAAAACGCTCTAGTAAAGAATTTATCCAAATCTTTAAGTATCATCTTGCAAATCCTTTTTCTATAAAAGATGCTCTACTTCATTTTTTTCTTCAATAAATTCTTTTCATCTACGGTTTTTTTATAAAAAAATATTATCTTCTTAAATCTATTTTTTAAAACACAAAGGCTAGTAGGTTTTTCGATCATCTACTACATAATCTAGATCTAATAATGTTTGAGCCTGGAATTAAAAGTTTTTATGCCTTTACTACAAATTTACTTGTGATATTTTCATCCCCTGCAAGCTCCCCTTTAGAATCAGAACCCCTAGCAAACACGCTTTCATACATATATGGTAATTTTGGTTCTAGTGTAGGGAAAATAGGAAAACATTTTTTAACAAAGTCTAACCTGCCACCAGAAGCTCTTTCATCCGTGCGTGTAATGAAATAGATATGTTTTTGCAAACCTTTACACGGATCTGATACATATTTGCTTGGAACCCCTTTAGATTGAAGATATCGATCAACAGGGATGTTTTCTTTAAACCTTTCTTTATAATTAGATGGCCAAGTAATTAAATCTGAAAAAAAAGCTTTTATTGTATGAAAAACTTTTAAAAATATATTTTGAATTTTCAAAGCTTTTTTGGTTTCAGAAAAATAATTAACATATCTACCAAATTTTGAATCATTAGTAACTAATCTTTTTTCAAGTTCGTCTTTTTGATTCTCTGAAGTTAAAGGTTTGTAGAAAAGAGGCACTTCAACCCCTCCAGTCATTACTTGAGTAATTTTGATTCCATATGTTGTCATAAAGTTTCCATTTTTTATTTTATTGCATAATGTATTATATCAAAAAATTTAAAAAAAAGCAACCCCCTCTGTCAGCGTACAGCAATTCCCAAAAGCTTTTAATTTAAAAAATTTTTTAGAGAAAATATTAATAAAATTAAAATTTTAATTAAACAAGAAGTCTATTTTAGATAAAAATTCCTCTCGAGACCTCTCCATTACATTGACTACTATAAGACTTGTTAAGGAACCTCCAACGCCATCTGCTATAAGAACAATAGCAAGCTTCCATCCGAAAGAAACAGGAATTCTATCTACGCCTAAAATTATTCCATCACCCATAACAAAACCACTTGCAGCAACCGCAGCTATCTTAAAAGCTGTTTTAATATTAAAATTTCTAATTTGTTTATTCCTTTCTTTACCTGCCTCATCATCCACTTCTCTGAGACAAGCTGAATCTACCCCAAATGGTATACAAATGCACATAACTTAACCCCTTAGTTGAAATTTAAAATTGCTAAAATGATAACGATAGATGAAAAAAAACAAAAGTAAAACTTTGAAATTTAATGTTTTTTTAAGTGATAATTCATATCAAATAACCTAAAAAAAACAGATGCCAAAAGATCGTTATTTTATAGATCAAGATCTAACGAAAAACTTAAATTTAGAGATAAAAGATAAAGAAGCACATCATATAAAAACTTTAAGAAAAAAAGAAAGTGAGCATGTAGAAATAATAAATGGAAAAGGTTTTTTAGCAAAAGCTAAAATTGAAAAGATAGATAAAAAGTCTATAAAAATTAAGATTACAGATATTTTTTTTGAAAAAGAAAAAAAGCAAAAGCTAATTTTAGCCCAAGCTCTCTTAAAACCTAATAAGCTTGATTTTTTACTTGAAAAAACAGTTGAGCTAGGGGTAGATGAGATCTGGTTTTTTAAATCTAAAAATTCTGAGAAAATAAATTTATCTAAAAATAGATTAAATAGAATGAAATCTATTTTGATAGCAGCGATAAAGCAAAGTGGCAGATTATATCTTCCAAAAATAAAATTTTTTGAATCTATAAAAGATATAAAAAACTTTGATGGAAACATCTATTTTGGAGATACAAAAAAAGAAGCTAAAAGATTTTTAGATATTTTTATAAAAAATAAAAAAAACAACTATTTTTTTATAGGACCTGAAATGGGATTTTTTAAAGATGAGATTTTTTATTTAAAAAATGATTTAAAAGCTTTAGGAATCAAGCTAAATAACAATATTTTAAGAGCAGAGACTGCTGCTATTTCAATTATAGCTATAGCAGCTCATCTTCAGCTACTTTAAAGACAAGCCCTTTTTGAGCATCCAAATGAATTATTTCACCATCTAATAAAATATCATTTGCATGTTTTGCTCTAATCACTAAAGGCACATCTAATTTTTGAGCTTGGCGAAGCGCTAGCTTTTCAGAGATTATATCTACATCTCTATTTTGTAAAATAACTCCTTTTGCTACTTCAAAAAGAGGCAAATAGCTCTCAGAGCATTTTGCGATTACGATTATTTTATCTTTGGCTTTAGAAATACTATCTCCATTGACAGCTATTATCTTAGCTATTTTACCTTTTACTTTATTTCCATGGCCTTTAAATCCCCTAACTAAAACTTCACCTACGCTTTCGACAAGCATAAGGTTTGTAATTCCTCTTTTATCAAAGGGAAAAGAAGATATTAAAACAACGAAATCCCCAAAAGAGATGAAATCATTTTCTATAGCATAGTGACTCATAACTGCAAAAGCTTCCCTTTCTTTTGTCCACTCGGAAGAATTAATAGGAATAACTCCCCATAAAAAGGAGAGTTGATTATATTTTTTTTCATTTTTCGTAAGAGCAATTATTGGGATATTGGGTCTTAGCCTTGTAAGTAGTCTAGTTGTAAAACCCGTTCTAGTAATTGCAAAAATTGCTTTTGCAGAGCAGTTATAAGCTGTTTTTACAGCAGCGATTGCCACAGAAGAAGATACATCTTCACACTCTATTCTAGATTCTTTATAAAAAAAGCCTTTATAATCAAAATCTTGTTCTGCTTGATAAATTATTTTTTTCATTTGCAAAACTGTTTCAATTGGATATTTTCCTGTAGCGCTCTCCCCTGATAACATCACGCAAGAAGCGCTATCGTAAATAGCATTTGCAACATCTGAAACTTCTGCTCTAGTTGGCCTCGGGTTATTTATCATAGACTCTAACATTTGAGTTGCAACAACAACAGGTTTTGCAGCTTCATAACATTTTGCAATCATTGACTTTTGAAGCTTTGGAACTAAAGATAGGTCAACTTCAACTCCTAAATCCCCTCTTGCTATCATTATTCCATCGGCTGCATCTACAATTTCATCAAAGTTATCAACACCTTCTGAACTCTCAATTTTTGCAATTATTGGAATATCTACTTGATTATGATCAGAGAGTATTTTTTTAATTTCTAGAACATGATCGGCAGATCTTATAAAAGATGCAGCTATTATATCTACATCGTTTTCACAACCAAATATTAGATCTAAAATATCTTGCTCAGTTACTGCAGGAAGAGGCAGAGTGACATTTGGGATATTTATACTTTTTGAGCTTTTTAAAACCCCGCTATTTTGAATTTCAATAATAACTACGTCTTTTTCTTTCTCTAAAACTTTAGCAATGATATAGCCATCATCGAAGAGTATTTTTTGAGAAGGTTTTAAAACATCTAAAACTTCAAATGGATGAATTGGCACATCTGTATCGTTTTTAATTTCCCCTTTAATAAGTCTAATTTTTTGTTTAGGTTCTAAATGCAAAATATCATCTTTAACTTTGCCAACTCTAATTTCTGGACCTTTAGTATCCAGCATAATAGCAATTGGTTTTTTTATTTCTTCTCTCACTTCTTTGATGGCATTGATGGTAATTAGATGTTCATCTTGAGTACCATGAGAAAAATTAATTCTGGCTACATTCATACCAGCTTCTATTAATTTCAAAAGCATCTCTTTTGATTTAGTAACAGGGCCTATAGTACAAATTATTTTAGTTTGAATATGCATAAAATTTTTTAATTTTTTGTTAATTCCAAAGCAGCTATAATACTTTTATATTAAACCTTAACTTAACCATTATATAAAAATTGAATAATCGTCAAATCGTTTTAAAAAAAGTAAAAGTACATAATCTCAAAAGCGTAGATTTAATTCTAGATCCTTTTGAGTTAATTGTATTTACAGGTGTATCTGGCTCGGGAAAATCATCCTTAGCTTTTGATACGATATTTCAAGAAGGGCAAAGAAGATATATTGAAACACTACCTAATTCGGTAAAAAGATTTGTAGAAGAAAAGCAAAAAGTTGATGCTGAAGTTATTTTGGGCTTGTCTCCAACTATAGCAATTGAGCAGAAAACTCTTCATAAAACGCCTAGATCATCAGTTGGAACGATAACTGGTATTTATGATTTTTTAAGAGTTTTATATGCAAAGATAGCTACGGCTCATTGTCCTATAAGCAAAGAAACAGTAAAGCCCCAGAGCAAAGAGAAAATTTTAAATAGCATAGAAAAATTATATCTAGATAAAAAAATAATTATTTTAAGTCCATATATCAAAAATAAAAAAAGCTCTTTAAAAGATGAGATAAAAGAGATTCAAAAAAAAGGTTTTACAAAAGTTAGAATCGATAAAAAAATATATGATATTTCTGAAATTGAGCCTCTAGACGCCAAAAAAGCGCATTTTTTAGATATAGCTATTGATAGAATCAAATTAACAAAAGAAAACATCTCTAGATTAAAAGAGAGCCTATTCTTAGCCCTCGAGATATCTAAAGGATCTGTTATTATTTTAGATGCTACAAGAAATGAAGAAAAACTATTTTCTGAAATCGCATATTCTAAAAAATCTAATCTTTCATATTCAGACTTAAAACCAACAGATTTTTCATTTAACCACCCATCTTCGATGTGTGAAAAATGCCAGGGACTCGCTAATGTATATGAGTTTGATACAGATAAAATTATAGATCCAGATCTAAGTATATCTGAAGATTGCTGCTTAGTTGCTGGTCATTACGATACTGTAAGATACAAAAATATCTATGATAATCTCGCTAAAATCTATAAATTCAGTGTAAAAACTCCTTGGAAAAAGTTAAGTGATAAAGCCAAAAATATTTTTTTATATGGGACAGATCAAAAATGGCTAAAAATGCGCTTTTATCATCCGAAAAAAAAGATTAAATGGATAGATTATGTTTCCTGGAAAGGGGTCGTTTATGAAGCCCATCAAAAATTAAATATTGCAACAAGTGACATTCACAGAAAAAGGATGCAAGCTTTAATGACAAAAACTCTTTGTCCTAGCTGCTTTGGTTCTAGAATAAAACCATATCCATCAGAAGCTACCATTAACGATAAAAAAATTCATGAAATAACATCTTTTACAATTTTAGAAATTTTAACATTTTTCAAAAATTTAAAGCTTACAAAGGAAGAAAATGAGATTGCTAAAGATCTGATTTTTGAGATAACTAAAAAATTAAATTTTTTAATAAATGTCGGACTTCATTATCTTACACTAGATAGAACTGCGCCAACTTTAAGCGGAGGAGAGTCTCAAAGAGTTAGACTCGCTGCTCAACTAGGCGCTAATTTAAGTGGCGCCACATATATTTTAGATGAACCATCGATAGGACTTCATCCTTTTGATCATAACAAACTAATCGATACCTTAATTTTATTAAAAAACAATAAAAACACTGTAATTGTAGTAGAGCATGATAAAGATACGATAGAAGCTGCAGATACTATTGTAGATATTGGACCTAAAGCTGGAAAAAAAGGTGGCAGGATTATAGCTAAAGGTAAAATTGAAGATATAATAAAAGCAAAAAACTCACTTACAGGAAAATATTTATCAGGTGAAAAAACGATCCCTTTATTTAAAAAAAGAAAAGTTTTTTTAGATAAAAACATAACTTTAAAAAAATGCTCACATAACAATTTAAAAAATATTGATTTAAAAATTCCATTAAATACCTTTATTTGCATAACAGGAGTTTCAGGCTCTGGCAAATCCTCATTAATATCAGATACTCTATATCCAGCAATATCCAATAAGATTAATAAAACCAATCTCGATACTGGCAAGTTTGAAAAACTCATCGGAAAAGAAAATATCGACAAAATAATTTTTGTTGATCAAAGCCCAATTGGAAGAACGATTAGATCAAATGCAGCAACATACACAAAACTTTTCGATGATATAAGATCTTTTTTTTCAGATCTAAAACAAAGTAAAATAAAAGGTTTTAGCTCTTCTGCGTTTTCATTTAATACAATAGATGGAACCTGTCCATATTGTAGGGGCCAAGGAAAAGTAAAAGTAGATATGGATTTTATGGAAGATGCTTTTTCTACATGTATTCAATGCAAAGGAAAAAGATTTTCTTTAGATGTTTTATCAATAACGTACAAAAACAAAAATATTTTCGATG
>JAAKFE010000068.1 GCA_011065175.1 Candidatus Anoxychlamydiales bacterium | reverse complement strand
TATTAAATCTTTTTCATATCGGCGATTTTGAAGCAATGCTACCTAAGATAAAATTTCAAAAGTTTGAGAAGACAATTATAAGACCTCTAATTTATGTCTCTGAAAAAGATATTATTACATTTGCTAAACAAAACGAGATTTTAAAAACTTTTTGTAAATGTCCAAATGCTCAAAAATCTAAAAGAAAAGATGTAAAAAAAATAATTTTAGATATTGAAAGAGATTTTCCAAATATCAAATCCAATTTATCTAAAGCGAGCTTTTTATATGGTTCTAAAAAAGCGCTTAGATGTAAATAGCTTGCTATCTACAATTTATTTGAGTAAAATTGTTTATCAATATCAAGGATTTAAACTATTTAAAACACCTTATTTATGAAGCTTTTAGAGATCTCAACATTTGTAATTTATTTTACAGCTATAATTTTTTTAGCGCTATTTACCTCTAAAAAACAAAAAACTGACACTTCTTTTGTTTTGGGTAATAGATCTTTAAAC
The DNA here is from genome assembly GCA_011065175.1 of Candidatus Anoxychlamydiales bacterium. GTDB lineage: Bacteria > Chlamydiota > Chlamydiia > Chlamydiales > SM23-39 > JAAKFX01. Next base: position 8,420 of record JAAKFE010000068.1, on the reverse strand, counting down.
TTTTGGCTAACCGCTCTCTCTGCTCATGCATCTGATATGAGTAGCTGGCTTTTTATGGCCTATCCAATGTTAATTTTTACAACGGGACTTTTTAATATCTGGGCAGCTCTTGGACTTACCTTTTGCATGTTTTTAAACTGGCAATTTATCGCTCCAAAAGTGAGATCCGCAACAGAGAAAATGAACAATTTAACAATGTTTTCTTACTTTGAGAGTAGAGTGAAAGATAAATCCGGAATCATAAAAACTCTTTCAGCTTTATTATCTTTTGTTTTTTATATTATTTATATCACATCTGGCTTAGTCGCTATGGGCCTTTTAGTAGAGTCTTTATTTGGACTTAGCTATACAACTGGTATATCAATTGGTCTTTTTATTGTTGTTTTTTATGTTTTTATAGGAGGCTATACAACCGTTGCATGGATAGATCTATTTCAAGGGTTTTTCTTGCTTGGAGTTATTTTATATATTCCATTTTTTTTAATTGGAAAAATTGGTGGATTCGAGCCGATTATACAAGCAATAAAAACACAAAACTTGACAACCTCTTTATTTCCATCTTTTGATGCAAAAACTATTTTAGAAATTATTTTTATAGCATTTGGTTGGGGTCTTGGTTATCTAGGACAACCTCATATCATCACAAAATTCATGGGTATAAAAGATGTAAAAGAAATGCCAAAAGCAAAATGGGTAGGAATATCTTGGCAAGCTTTAGCGCTTGGAGGCGCTACACTTTTGGGTATCATAGGAATCTATATCTTCCCAAATGGCCTTCAAAATCCTGAGCTTGTTTCCTTAGATTTAGTTAAAACAACAATGCTACCATTTTTTTCTGCTTTAATTTTGTGTGCTATCTTAGCCGCCACTACAAATGTAATGGCAGCACAAATTTTAGTTGTAGCATCATCTTTAGGAGAAGATTTTTATAAAGGACTTTTCAAAAAAACAGCTACGCATAAACAAACATTGATAGCGTCTAGATTAAGTGTTATATTTGTGGCTATAATTGCCTACATTATTGCTTATTTTAAAATAAGCACAATTTATAAACTTGTATTATATGCTTGGTCAGGACTTGGATCTTCTTTTGGACCTTTATTATTAATTTCTCTATATTACAAAAAAGTGAACAAACTAAGTGCTTTCATGGGAATTTTAATCGGCGGAGTTACAGCCGGCATTTGGCCACTGATTAATACTAAATTAATTATTGATGTCCCCCCTTTAATTCCAGGGTTTATATTTTCTTCGATTGCAATTTATCTATTTTCACTTGTAAAAGAAAAACCGCTAAAAGAAAAAAGGATTAAAACATGACAAAAAAACCATTTATATTAATATCAAACGATGACGGCATAAACGCGCCAGGAATCAAACATCTTTGGAAAGCTTTATATGATAATTATGATTTAACAATAGTAGCTCCTCATAGAGAAAAATCAGGAACAGCACTTGCTACTTCATTATTAAGACCTCTTCACATTTTTAATGTTAAATGGGAAAAAGACACCCCTGCTTGGAAAGTCACAGGAACTCCAACGGATTCAATAAAAATAGCGCTCAGTGAAATATTAGAGACAAAACCTGATCTTGTAGTCTCTGGAATAAATAGAGGCTCAAATGCAGGAAGAAATGTTTTATATAGCGGAACTGTTGGATGTGTTATTGAATCAGTTTTAAGAAACATTGGAGGTATCGCCTTTTCTTGTTATGAACTAAATAATCCAAACTATGAACTTGCTGAAAAATATGTCCCTTTTATTACTGATTATTTTTTGAAAAACCCACCTCCACTCGGCACTTTAATAAATGTTACCTTTCCTCCAAAAGATCTTAAGATCAAAGGTTTTAAAATGGCTCATCAAGGAAAAAGCAGATGGTTTGAAGTCCCTGACAAAAGACTTCATCCTGAAGGACATTACTACTATTGGTTAGGAGGAAAACTTCCTAAAATAGATGAGCTTAAAGAAGAAGAAAACTCTGATGTGTATCTTTTAAATCAAGGCTATATAACAGCAGTCCCTATAAAAGTTAATGATTTAACAGAAAAAGACTATCTTCAAAAGCACCTAGATAATTTTGAAAATTTATTTCAAAACATCTAATCTTTTAAAATTTATTCTTTAAAAGAAAGGCTTTAAGTCCTTTCTTTTAAAGAATTTTACTTGAATAAAAACCTTTATATAAGTTAAATTCATTTAACAGAAAAAAGGGCACATTAGCTCAACTGAGGGGCGCATAGCTCAGTTGGTAGAGCGCCTGCCTTACAAGCAGGTGGTCATAGGTTCGAGTCCTGTTGCGCCCAAATGATGCGGGAGTAGTTCAATTGGTTAGAGCACCGGCCTGTCACGCCGGAAGTTGCGGGTTCGAGTCCCGTCTCCCGCGTTTTTTTATATCTTGAGTAAAACTTATGGCAAAAACCCCACGCAAAACATTTTGGAATTTTCTTATAAGCATTTTGATATCTGCTTTTGGAGCCTTGCTCGCAGCGATCTCAATTAGGGTATTTTTATATCCAAATCAACTGATCGATGGTGGCATAGTTGGAATATCTTTAATATGCGCAAGAGTTTTTGGAAGTAGTTATCTATCTTATTTTTTAATTGTACTCAATCTCCCTTTCATTTATTTAGCATACAAACATATTAGAAAAACTTTCGTTGTGCATATGTTTATTGCTGTGATTTTATTCGCTATATTTTTATCTATCCTTGAGAATGCCCCTGCATTTGATGGAGATTTTTTAGAAATAATAGTAATTGGAGGGGCAATACTTGGAACAGGCGTTGGATTTATTATAAAATCAGGTGGCTGCACGGATGGAACTGAGATTTTAGCTATAATTATAAATAGAAAACTTGGATTTACCGTAGGTCAGATAATTTTAACAATTAATGTTTTTATTTTCGCCATATATGGCTGGATTTTCAAAGATTGGCACATTGCTTTAAAATCGCTTATGACCTACATCGTAGCATTTAAAATGATTGATATCGTAATTGCAGGACTAGATGAAGTAAAATCGGTATTGATCATGACCGCTAAACCTAAAAAAATCCAGGATTTAATAACACATAAACTAGGTCTCGGTTTAACTGTAATACCAGGAAGAGGCGGTTATTCAGGAGAAGAAAGAGATATTTTATTTATCATAGTTGAAAGACTAGATTTAGCAGAACTAAAAGATCTAGTTCTAACTGAAGACCCACTCGCTTTTATGGCTATTGAAAATCTACATGAAGTCGCACATGGCAGACAAATCTCTAAAGTCTCACAAAGAAAAATCAGAAAAAAAAAGAAAAAGAAAAAGTTTTTTAAATTTTAAATAAAATTTCTTAAATTTCATTAAGTAGATATGGCTAATCTTTTGAAAGAATAGATATACTCCAACTCTCTTTAAACGTTGGAGATATAATTTTATTTGGCCCACATTAAACGCTTATATTTAAACCCGAATAAAACTAGAGGCGTGCCCGTTAAAATCAGTGCAATCCATCCTATTTCAGAATAAATGTCTGCAATCGTATAAATTGCAGACATTCCAAAAAAAACAAGTAGTACCAATAAAAAAACTCCACAAATAATATGGATGCCCCATCTAGCACAACGGCTCTTGCAATGCTCTTTATTCCAGGAAGCAAAGAAAAATAGGAAAAATACCCATAAAACACAATATATAAATACACCTATATTAATACCTATATTATCCCAAAGCGAAAACACGTATATTATGCTTGAAGACCAAAATAGATCAGATGCAAGCCTTATAGAGCCATTCCAATATTTTTTCTTTTTCAAAAGATTCTCCTTTTTTTGACAGAATATATTTTCAAAAAAGCATCAAAACTACACTATCTTTAGTTATTTTTTAGCTTGTCTAATGCTTCATCGAGGGATTCTTCTTTGATAACCTCAAATGTATTGTCTTTAATATAATAATTAATTTTATGTCGCCTTAATTCTACAACACAAATATCAGGTGGTTGTATTTTAGAATAATCAGGATTTGATATATGTATCCTTATTTCAATCCAATCCTTAGGATATGGTTTACCTAACAATTCTATTAATTGTTCAACTGAATTTAAATTATCTAAAAAAGTTTCAGCGGCATAAACAACCAATTTCCTTGCTTCATCGATTGTTAAAGGTTGAAAATAATGAAAAATTAATTCCAGAAATTCTTTACCTGGAGTTATGCTTCCTCCTTCTCCGACAGGAATAAGATTTTTTTCTTTTTCTAATTGTCTCCAAGTTTTGCCTATCATTTTATTCTCTAGCCTTTCTCTTTTTTGATATTCTGTTTGCGAACAACTGCTAAGGAAAATTAAAATTATTATTATAATTAAATTTAAAAACTTCATAATTATACCATTATTAATCCATATATCTTTTAATATCGAATTGTAAACTTTCTTCATACGATGGACTATTAAAATTATGATCAATTAGTTTTGCGTTAGGATGCGGTTTTATTAAAACGACACTATCTTTATTTCTCAAGTACCCCAGGCAATCAATGTATGGCACAAAATCTCTGCTTACATAATGTTTTCTAGAATTACACAGATGTCTGTCTATATACGCAGATGGAGCAATAGCAACAATATCCATCCTAGACCTTTCTTCTGGCGTCATACCAAAAAGTGCATTTCTTGTAATAGCAGTTCCTTCACTTTGACAAATATGAAGATAGTTTTTATCTGACTTTGATAAATAATCTCTCCAAAGGTCTCTTTGCATTATAACGCTTTTTGTTTGTTTTTTTCTGACAACCTCCCAAGCTGCTCTTATACTATCCCAGAAGCCGCCTCTTGTTTCATTATGCAAGAGATGAACATTTTGATCTCCAGCATATTTAGAGATGATTTTAGCATATTCTGTAGCTTCTTGACTAGTAGTTCTAATACCAAAAGTAGCGCCAATGTTTCTGCCATCTGAAAAATCTTTTAACCCCAAATCTATTCTTCTAGTAGGATCGTCATTGTAAAGCATTTTTGGAACTTGAGTATCTTTAAATAAAACGTTAACTGCTTTTTTTGTAAATTCTGAGGTGTCAAAAGTTTTTTTAGGATATGAAAATTGAGTATCTGAAAAAGTATTTGGAGATTGAGAAGGAAATAACATTAGAGGAGGAAGCATCATAAGACCATATAAATCTATGTTGACAAGAGGATTGTTTAAGACAAAGCTATAAAGATTCAATCCATCTAAAAAACCTTCAGGATCTGGAGTTATCCACCTGCCAATTTTGGGATCATAATACCTTCTACCGTAATAAATGAGGGATGTCTCTTCATCTATTCTTTTAGAGGAAAATTGCCAAGGATTGTTTATTGAAGATTTATCTATTTCATATTTATATTTGGAAAAAACTTTTCTCTCTCCAAAAGCTGAATACCTATAATGCTCATATAAAGAACCATTGTAAATAAGTGAAACTACATTCCCTGCGATGTCATAAATAGGAGCGTAAATGTAACCATCAATTTCAAAAGATATAGCAGATTTAATTTCTGCATTATTGGTATTTGATAAAATTCTAAGTTCTTTTTGATTAAAATACTCATCAAAAGAGCCTATTTCATTTTGATCGTCATATAAAAAATATCTATATTCATCAAATTTGAAAAATGAATTACATTTAGAAATTTTACTAATTCTTCGATTGAATGGATCATATTCAAATTTTATAGAAATTTCTGAATTTTCAATTTTAATCAATCTATCTAATGAATCGAATTCATAAAAAGTTTGATCATCTAAAGAGTTTTTATTGATAGGATTTCCATTTTGATCATAATCAAAGGTAGTATTATCGATAGATTGTATTTGATTTAAACCATTAGTTTGATAAGACATATCATTTTTGAAAAGCCTATTTCCATGTGAATCATATTGATATGAATTTGTAAACAATCCAGTTTCACAAGTTAACTGATTTAAATCATCATACGTAAAATTATTTGTATCATCCAAAAAATTTTCCCAATGGATGGTAGATATCCTCCCAATGGAGTCATATTCAGCTTTTTGATTATGAAATTTGGTTTTTATTTGAGTAATCTTAAATAACTTATCATATGAATATTCAATTTCATCTGCATCTAAAACCAATTTTTCTTTTAAAAGATTGTTAGATAAATCATAACTTAAATACTCATGTCGATATAGCTCAAAGCCGTTTTTATCTTTTCTTATTATCTGCTTGAGATGGATTGGATCATATCTATATTCTACAAAAGAGCCATCTTGAAATGTTGTCTTAATTTTATTATTTAAAAGATCATATTCGTTTTTGAGAAAAAGGTCGTTAGATAAATATTCTTCTAAAAGATTGCCTAATGGATCATATTTTCTTTTTGTAATTAAATTGTTGTTTAGATCTTTAGCTAAGACTATTTGATTTAACTTGTTATATTCAAAAAAGTAATCAATATCTTTTTTTGAAGAGTAGATTCTTGTATTATTATTTAATTGATCATATTCATAATATAAGACGTTTTGATCTGGTTTAGTTATCGTTTCAACTAATCCATTATCAGCATAAGAATATTTTGTTGTTTTATTATGTGAATCTAAGCCTTCCGTCAATTCAATGACTCTGTTCATTTCATCATATGTCCATTTAGTTGTAATGGTCTTTGCTAGCTTTTGAGGTTTTGTATAAATTGAGCTTACTAGATAGGTTAAATTGCCATTTAAATCATATAATTTTTCATCAAAAGATACGATTTCACCCTTAGGATTATTTTTTTTTATTATTTTTTCTCTATCTAAAGCATCATAAATTTTAACAATTTTTTGCTTCATTGGATTTTCGATAGTTAACATTTTTGTTTTTTGATTTAAAAGTTCGTTAAAATACTGATCATAGTGATATGTGGTAACGTTTTTTAAGGGATCTTTAATTTTTATAATTCTATCTAGAGAGTCATAATATTTTGTTTCTTTACACATTGATGAAGATATATATGAAATCGTTGTTTTTTTATTTTTTTCATCATTAAATTGATATTCAATTTTTTCAAGATCATTTCCGTTAATATCTTTTTTAATTTCTTTTAGTATCCTTCCTAAAAAATCTCTTTCATAAGTAATTATTAATGAGTCAGCGTTAATTGTTTTTTGTAAAAAGCCAAGTTCATCATAAAAAAATTCTTCTTTTGATAAGAGATTATTTTCTTTAGAAAAAATTTCTTCTTTTACTTTTCTTCCAGCTCCATCATATGCATATTTTGTAATATTTCCATCTGGGTCAGTTTTGGAAATAATATTAAATGCATCATATTCAAAAAATTCTTCAGATAAAATCTCATTTGAAGGTGATATTATTCTTTTTGAGGTTACTCTTTGAAAATAATCATATTGGCATTCAATTTTAGTTTTAGTTTGATCTATGTGATGTTTTAAGGTTCCATCTAGGTTATATTCAAATGCTTCTAATGTTTTATTTGGATGATCTATTTTTACTGGCTTATTAAAAATATTATATGAAATTTGAGTTGAATTATTGTTAGCATCTGTTTTTTTTATTAATCTCGAAAGAGAATCATATTCAAAGCATTTTTTTGAAAAAGTTATGTTTTTTGAAAAATCTTGAGTATTTGGCAAAATCTCTTCTATGACATTTCCAAGAGAATCGTAATTAACCTGAGTGATATTTCCATAAATATCTTTTTGCAAAGTTTTATTTCCCCTACCATCATATTCAAATTCTTCAGTGAAGCTTTCATTTGTATCTTTTATGGTTTTTGAAATCAGCTTATTACAAAAGTCATATTCATAATCTATCTGCTTATTAGCGAATGTTTTTTCATAAACTTTATTATGATTTTCATCATATGTATAAATTGCTTTTCTACCAAGTGGGTCTGTTTCAGAAATTAAATTATCATTAGCTAGATTGTATTCATAATTTAATGTGTATTTTAATTTATCATCTGAACCAAAAATATGCTTTTTTACTACTTTGCAATTTTCTGCATATTCATATTTTTCTTTTTTTAAAAGTTTTACTTTTTTTTCATTACAATCATAGTAGTATTCTGAAATAGTATCAGCTAAACCATAGGGATATACTTCTCTGGGCTCTATTCTTTTCATTCTTCTTCTTGTAACGTTAGTTAAATCATCTTTTTCTCTACTAATTCCATTATCTTCAATCTCTTCAATCAAAATATTATCTGAATTATAAGTGTAAAAATTTCTTTTTTTAATCTCGCCATTTGATATTACAAATTTTGTTAAAGGTAAAATTGTCTCAAAATCTTCATTATCAACTTTCATGGTTAGATATAGTGGTTTAAATTTACATTGATAATATTGCTCCATCGAATGCATCAGTAAACTTTTTAACTTTTGGTAGCAATTCTTTAATTTTATTTTTCATATTAGCCCAAAACTTTTCTATAGGA
>JAAKFE010000067.1 GCA_011065175.1 Candidatus Anoxychlamydiales bacterium | reverse complement strand
ACTTGCGTTAAATCTTTTTTTGAAATTCCCTCAATTGAAAGCTTCTTTATCCTCGAGGTATGACCGGATAATATCGATATCCTGCTTTGAGATATAGATAACCTTTTGGCTATAAAGCGGATAAGCTCTTTGTTGGCTTTGCCCTTTTCAGGAGAGGCTTTTATTCTGATCTTAAGAGTATCTTCTTTAAAACCGATTATTTGATTTACCTTGGATTTTGGGATTATTTTAACCTTTATATTCATATTATTTCTTTTTTGAAAAAACCCTCGTATAAGCGCTTAATAATTAGAAGCTTAGGCCTAAGTGATGTCAGGCGTCTTTGCCATATTAAAATCAACTCATATCATAAATATATAAAAAACAGTAGCTTAAAAAAAGTTAAAAAAGTATTATCTTAAATTATGAAAAATTATAAATTCACTAGTTCATTTCTTCATATTTTCCATCGTAGCTAAAAGTTACGAACAATCAAATTGTGTCAATCAAATGTTTTAATTAATTTCAGATTAATATTTAATGTTTTAGAGGAGAAAATATGAAAATTAAAGAATTTATATCAGTTACTTTGCTAATAGCCGGCACTACAATAGGAGCTGGAATGTTAGCTATTCCCTTAGTTACGGCATCAAGTGGTTTTCTACCGGCTTTTGTTATTACTTTTTTTGTCTGGCTTTTTATGCTTTTAACAGGACTGTTATTTTTAGAAGCAACTCTTTGGATGCCAAAAGATGCAAATGTTTTATCCATGACAGAAAAGTTTTTAGGTAAAAAATTTAAAATTTTATCAGGTGGTACTTTTATATTTTTATATTACTGTTTGATGATAGCTTACTTTGCAGCGGGAGCGCCACTTTTTGCTTCTTTTATAGATGCGATTTTTCAAATATCTATGCAAGGTTGGATCGTATATGCTATTTTTGGACTTATCTTTGGGGCGATTGTTGGTGTAGGTATAAAATTTGTAGATAGAGTAAACTACATTTTGATGGTATCTTTGTTTATCTCATTTTTTGCTTTACTTGCTGTTGGGAATAAAAATATAGATTTTGAAAGACTTTTTTTTCAAAATTGGAAAAGTGTTTTTTTTGCAGCTCCAGTTTTATTTAGCTCATTTGGATATCACAACGTAATTCCATCACTGACCTTTCATTTTAATCGAAAACCTAAACTTATGAGATATTCGATTTTAGTTGGAACTATCATTCCTTTTATTATCTACCTTTTATGGCAATATTTAATAATAGGTGCTGTCGATAAAGAAATTATATCTCAAACTCTAAAAGCTGGAAAACCAATTACTGAAGCTCTGCAATCTATAACTGGTGTCGGTTGGGTAAAAACTATGGGAAGAATCTTTGCCCTTTTTGCCATTATTACATCTATGCTAGGCGTGTCTTTTTCAGTTGTAGATTTTCTAGGAGATGGTCTTAAAATGAAAAGATATGGAAAAGATAGATTTTTCTTATGTCTTTTAACCTTTATTCCTCCATTTATCTTAACTGCTTTAAATCCATCTATCTTCGTTTTAGCAATAGGTGTCGCGGGGGGATTTGGAGAGGCTTTTTTAAATGGAATACTGCCTGCTATGTTAGTTTGGAAAGGTAGATATAAAGATAAATTAAAATCTAGTTTCTCTCTTTTCGGTGGGAAAATCACCCTTACTATTATTTTAATTGTAGGCTTTTTAGTGATGGTTTTAGAAAGTATACATTTAATAAAACAATATTTAAAATAAATTTTATATATTGTGATAAATTATAAATAATTTTATAGTTTCTAGCTCAACTAAAAAATTAAAGGAAATTTATGGGACTATCTACTAGATTACAAGATATTAGAAGTGGAATTTCAAATAAGATATCAACTGTAGCTACAAATGTTTCTGAAAAGACAGCAAAACTTAAAAATTATGTTGTATCAAGTTTGACGATCTCTGAAAAAAATAGAGAAAAAATCAAAAAATTAGCTAAGAAAATTATAGATTTTATTAATGAAAATAAATCGCTTGTATTTTTTGGTGTAAGTGTTTTATTTTCTTATTATATGGCGCCTGCAAGCTCTTTTGAATATTTAGCAAAAACAGGTTTTTCTCTCTCAAAAACGTTTGTTTCTGGAGTTCTTTTAGGTGCAGGGCTTTTAGCTTTGAAAAATATTCTTTTTAATTATCCTGTAAAAAATGCAGAAGAAGAAAGTAAAGGTAAAATAACTAAAGATGATAAAATAAATTATTTGCTCGGTATTAGTAACCTTTGTCAAATATATTTAAATCCAGTTTTGGCTTTAACAACATCTATAGGAACTTTAGGCTTTATGACTATAAAAACTGCATATAGATTTTTGTTTCCTCCAGATGAGATAAAAAAAGATCCGAATATTGCTTTTTTAGTTCCTAAACAACTCTCTGATGATGTAAAAACACCTAAAGTAAACGATTGTCAAATGCAGGCAGATGGTTAATTTATTTTTCTAGCAGTTGATTATTTTGAGACTTTAAAAGATCCCTTATCTTCAGAAAAATAACATTTGATCGTTATTTTTAAAGCAGAGTGTATTCTATAATCTCTTCTGCTTCCTTGAAGCATTCTATCTCGATTATATCCTTTTTCAATAATCTCTTCTTGATATAGATTTTGAGGGAAATCCCAAGCAGATGGCCAATTTTTCTTTCCAAGGATTATTTCAGCTTCATCTTCAGATTCTATATCAAAAGATTTGTAGCCATATTTTTTAGCTAACTCAGCTCCTTTTTCCAAAGCTCTTTTCTTAGCATTTTTATACATAGTATGGTCTCTTATCACAATAATAGTAAATTCATCTTTTTGATTTCGATGTTCAAGGACCTTATTATTAGGTGTTTGAGAATAAACGCTCGATGCTAAGCTCAAGAAAATAGCTGTTATTATTGATAGAAATCTATATTTCATAATTATCCTCTATAACTAATATGTCTGTCTAATTATTATAATTACAGCATTCGTCATTAAAATTAAACCAATATTTTAAATATTGATAATTAACGCTAATTAAGATCTTTCTTTTTAGTTAATTAGATCTTTGTCAAGTTGATAAGAAAGCTTATATTGAAAGAAGGAGGAATCATAATGTTAGGCAACTCTTTGTTAAGATATTGAGTCTTTAAATAAAAAAGCCCTATTACTGATATGTGATAGGGCTAAGTCTTAAAAATAGAAAAATTTTTCAGAAATTATATTCCGCAAATTTCACATTTAGCTTTTTTTGATTTGCTTTTTTTTCTTCTAGTTGGTTTTTTAGCTACTTTTTTAGCAGTTTTTCTTTTAGTAGTTTTTCTTTTAGCCGGCTTTTTAGCAGCTTTGCTTTTAACTGTTCTTTTTTTAGCTGTTTTTTTTGTTTTTCTTTTTTTCACTGGCATATTTTCTCCCTCCTAAATCTAAGGTTTTGTATATACTCTCTATTTTGCGAATATAATATAGCTATTATTTATGCAATGGTTTTTTTTATTTTTTTTAATTTAGATGTTTTTTATTTTGATAAAACCAAGAATTTTTAATTAGTTCAAAGAAATAAAAAAATATAAAATAAAAATATTCATAAGAAAAAAATAAAACTTTTTTGTAAGTAAATTTTATTATTGATTTTATATGGCCTTTTGCGCTTTTTTCTAAGTTAGAAGAGATTTTAAAATTTATATAAAAAAAATGAAAAAAGTTATCTTTATATTTTTATCCTTTTTTTTAGCTTTTCAAACATATAGTTTTGCTAAAGAAAAAAATAAAGAGGTAATAGTTTATTTTTTTTGGGGAAAAGGATGTAGGGTTTGTGATAGAGAAAAAATCTTTTTAGATAAACTACAAAACAAATACCCAACTATTAAAATTTATCGTCTAGAGGCTTGGGGAAATCAAGAAAATAAAGATCTTTTAATAAAATTCTCTAAAGAACTAGATATCGATATATCAGGCCTTCCTATAACTGTAGTTGGAAATAAGGCCTTTGTAGGCTATCTAGATGAAAATACAACAGGAAAAAACATAGAAAATGCTGTAATAAATGCTCTAAAATATGGATCAACAGATATATCTCAAAATGCAAAAAATAATCATAGAGATATAAAAGAAAAAAAACATACTATCCCTGAAAAAATTAAAATTCCTTTTTTCGGAGAAATAGAAATCAAAAATCTATCTCTTCCTTTGATAACTATTTTATTCGGAGCTATAGATGGTTTTAACCCATGCGCTATGTGGGCGCTTTTAATGCTGCTTTCTTTTTTAATAACTCTTAAAAGTAGAAAAAAAATACTTTTTTTAGGTTCGATATTTATTGTTATATCAGCTGTAATCTACTTCATGTTTATGGTGGCATGGCTCAATTTTATGCTGTTTTTTAGTTATATTAATTGGGTGAAAATTTTAATTGGAGTAATTGCGATTTTAGGGGGAGGATATTACTTAAAAGAGTATTTTTTTAATAAAGAGAGTGTCTGCAAAGTAACTAGCAGAAAATATAAGAAAAAAATCGTAACTACTATGGAATATCTAACAGAAAAAAAAGGGATTGTTTTTGCTATTTTAGGAATTTCTCTGCTAGCTTTTTTAGTGAATTTAATAGAACTTATTTGCTCTGCTGGCCTTCCTGTTATCTATACTCAAATTCTTAGTCTCTCTTCTTTGAGCACAAGTAGTTATTATCTTTATGTTCTACTCTATATTTTTGTTTTTATGCTAGATGATCTACTCGTTTTTTTTATCGCTGTGTTTTCTCTTCATTTACTAAAGCTTACTACCAAATATAGTAGGTTTTCTCATCTAATAGGCGGTATAGTTTTGTTAGTTTTGGGAAGTCTACTTATTTTTAAGCCTGAGTGGCTTATGTTTTAGAAGATATTCTTTCCAATCAAGAAACCAGAAGAATAATTTTTTTATCTGCTTTCTTGTTGAATAAATCCTTTTTTTCATTTATTTAGAAAAAAGAGATATAGGTTAATTTGGATAATAACTTTGACCATTTTTCTTAGTCCTTTTGATCTAACTGATTGATAATGAGAATGGGGCAGGCAGGACTTGAACCATTTGGCCAACGGATTATGAGGGAGGGGATTTTCTTGACCTACCAACATCAACCAATCGCTATGAGTATTATAATAAAGTAGATAAGGTTAAAAGTATATTGGATGTTGCTGGGTAATATTTGTTAAATGGGTAATTCACTGCAACGTTTTTGCACCGCAAATCTTTTATTGAAAGAAATTTTATGAATGAGACATTCAAAAAGAATAGCATGACATTTAGAGAGTTGATGAAAATTAATATTTCACATCTATAAATTGATGGTTCGGGTTTTCTTGTATGGCATATTGTTTTTCCCATGAAGAATTGAATAAAACCATTAGGTTTTCCCAGCGGTCTTTAACAATGATAGAGCTAATTGGTTTTTTATAAGTGTCGATATCCCCAATAATCCAAGAACTGCATTGATATGGAAGAAGTGCTAAGTTAGTCTCTACTTTATACTCATCTTGTAATCGATATTGTAGAACTTCAAATTGCAGCCTTCCTACTGCGCCATAGAACGTGCTGTCAAATTGGTTTTGGTTATAAAGAATTTGAATAGCACCTTCTTCTGCAAGCTGTTTAATGCCTTTGTCAAAAGCTTTTCTTTTTCCTACATTTTTAGGAGTAACCCTTGCAAATATTTCAGGTTGAAATTGAGGGAGAGGTTTAAAATTAAAACCGCCGGTTAAGGAAACCGTATCTCCAATAAAAAAAATACTAGGGTTAATAACCCCAACGATGTCTCCTGCAACAGCACTGCTTAACGTTACTCTTTCTCCGGCAAACATACTATGAGGTCTTGCAAGACGAATATTTCGATTAAGACGATGGTGTTTTATAACCATATCTTTTTTGAATTCTCCGGAGCAAATACGTAAAAAAGCCAAACTATCATGATGCTTACGATTCATGTTAGATTGAACTTTAAAGACATAAGCACTGAAAGGGGTTTTGACTGGATCTATTAGAATTTCCGTTCCATCCGGCCTGTCAGCAAAGCGTGCAGAAGGGGGAGGGGCAAGGTTAATAAAAGTATCAAAAAAAGGTTCTATGCCAATATTGGATAAGGCAGAGGCAAAAAATACAGGGGTCAAGTTGCCAGATAGAAATTCTTCTTTGTTAAATGAATTTCCTGCAGCATCAATGAGGCTTAGATCCTCTTTTAATTGATCCAGTTCTGATTGTCCAATGAGATTTAAAATTTTGGGATCTTCTAGGGTATGTTTGCTCATAGTAGCTAGTTGCGAGTCGCCTTTTGCCGAGCTTTCGAAGATCAATGCTTGATTTGTGAGTCGATCGTAGACTCCACAAAATTCTTTTCCTAATCCTATTGGCCAGTTATAAGCATAAGATTTAATTTTCAGAGCAACTTCGACCTCATCCATGAGATCAAGAGGATCGCGTCCCGGCATATCCATTTTATTGATAAAAGTAAGTACCGGAATTTTTTTAAGACGACATACTTCAAAAAGTTTAAGAGTTTGCTTTTCAATCCCTTTTGCTGCATCAATGACCATAATAGCACAATCTGCTGCGGTAAGAGTGCGAAAAGTGTCTTCAGAGAAATCTTCATGACCTGGTGTATCTAATATATTTATTATTACATCTTTATAAGAAAATTGCATAGCCGAGGATGTTATGGAAATGCCTCTTTCCTGTTCCATTGACATCCAATCGGAAGTTGCAAATTTTCTTCCTTTTCGTCCACGTATTACGCCGGCTGTATGAATCTGGCCGGAGTAAAGAAGTAATTTTTCAGTAAGAGTTGTCTTTCCTGCATCAGGATGACTAATGATTGCAAAGGTCCGGCGAGAAGAAATTTGCTTTGATAAAGAGATTTTTAGCGGATTATCCATAATAGCTGTACTTTAGCAATGATTGGTTTTGAAAAATGTAAATTATATTCAATATATCCGATAAAATCAAGGTGAAGATAGATATGTTGGATATACTCAAAATATGATTAGGTAGGATCTGCCATAATTAAAGGGATTGCCATAAATGTTTATTTTATTTGTTGGTGGTGGTAACTGGACAACTTATTATCATTTGAAGAGTTAGAAATGAATTTATTGAAATGATGGGGCAAACAGGACTTGAACCTGTGGCCGACGGATTATGAGGGAGGGGATTTTCCCTTTTATCCAATATCAACCAATCGCTATGAGTATTATAATAAAGTAGATATGGTTAAAAGTATAGTGGTTAATCCTGGTTAAATAGGTAATTCGTTGCAACGTTTTTGCAACTCTAATAAACTGACATTTTAGTGAATGAAAATATAAACTTGTCTTTTAACATTGATTTTTGTAATCCTTATGATTACATTAAAGAAAAGAGTGCGATTGAATGGGAATAAAAACTTTCAACCACAAAGGACTTAAGAAGTTTTTTTAATACAGGCTCTAAAGCTAAAATAAAACCTTCTCATGAGAAGAAGCTAGCTTTAATACTAGATCGATTAGATGCTTCCAGTGAAGTTAAAGATATGAATTATCCCGGTTCGGATTTTCATGGTTTAGAAGGAAATTTGAAAGATTTTTATTCAGTGCATGTTTCTGGTAATTGGGTTGTTATTTTTCGTTTTGAAGGTAACAATGCTTACGATGTAAATTATTTAGATTATCATTAGGAGTTTAGAGGAGTATAACATGGTAAAAAAAAGAAAGCCCACCCATCCAGGCTTAATATTAGAAGAGCATTATCTAAAGCCTTTGAATATTACAAAGAGTTCTTTGGCTGAAGCCATAGGTATTTCTAGAAATACGTTGTATAAAATCTTAAAAAAAGAATCTCGTATTACTGCTGATGTAGCAATAAGATTATCAAAAGCTCTTAGAACAACTCCGGAACTATGGTTGAATTTACAACAAAAATATGATGTTTGGGAAGCGGAGCATAATAAAAAAGTACATTCCGAAAATATCAAACCTATTGTTCCTTTAGCTGCTGCTAATTACAGATAATGCTTGTCTCATGTGTTATTCATAAAGGGTAAATAAAATGCTCAATTGATTATTTTCTCAACTAATAATTAGATCTTTTGAAAGAATGCCATGTTTCAATCAATTAACGATGAAAATTCTTCTTCAAGCGTTTCATCTAATTTCATATAGAATGAAAGCATTGTCTCTGCGGTCTGGTGCAAAAGGTCGTTATTATTGAAATCTTTAGAAACGGTTTTATCTAATGTTGAGCTCAAGGTTCCTATTAAATAATCTATGCTGAATTTTTTGCCATTTTCTTTCTTATCAAGAAAGCGTTTTATTTCTTTACATAAAGCTTTAGTTTTTAGTAATTGTCCTTTTGGGATAGTATAGATAATTCTTCGGCAATTATCTAAAATATTTATACCAAAAGTTAAAAGATAAAAATGTCTTTGTGCAATAGAGAACTCACCTTCTTTTTCAGAATCATCTCCTGTGATAGTTGGAACTCTATGTTCTTTATTAGGGCAAAAGGTTTGATCAATGTTACTGTGATGAAGGAAACGTAATGAAGAGTTTTGAGATCTTCTAATAAATTAATGAAAATAGGAAGATATTCTTTGCTATCTTGCCAATTTCTATTAAGTGAAAATTTTTTTATAATATTTTTCCAACTTGCGAAAATTGTTATTATATTTACTGCTATTGTTACTGCAAATCCTGAAACTATTAGCCAATCCATGTTGAAAGATCCTTAAGTTTAAATGGAAAACTATGGGGCAAACAGGACTTGAACCTGTGACCGACGGGTTGTGAGGGAGGTGGATTACAAGTCTATTCAATATCAACCAATCGCTATGAGTATTATAATAGACTTCTTGCGTAACTAAATTTTTTAATTTATACTATTCTTTTTTTTTAAAAGGAAAAAAAGAATATGAATAAATATGAAAACATAAAAAATCTTGCTCCTGATAAATTTAGAAGAT